>CANHBC010000014.1 GCA_947458835.1 Betaproteobacteria bacterium
CACCTGCACCAGCGTGGTGATGCCGATGACGGTCAGCGGCCGGAGCGACCAGTGAAGGCCCGGCGTCGGTTGCACCCGCAGGGGCTCAGAGGGCTTCGGCGATCGCCTTCCCGAGGTCGACGGTGCCAGCCGTGCCGCCGATATCGCGGGTACGCGGCGCGCCGCTGCCCGGCTCGAGCACCTTCTCGATCGCCTTGACGATCGCATCGCCCGCCTGCGGATAGCCGAGGTGGTCGAGCATCATCGCGCCCGACCAGATCGCGCCGATCGGGTTGGCCACGCCCTTGCCGGCGATGTCCGGCGCCGAGCCATGCACCGGCTCGAACAGCGATGGGAACTTGCGGTCGGCGTTGATGTTGCCCGAGGGCGCGATACCGATGGTGCCGGTGCAGGCCGGCCCGAGGTCGGACAGGATGTCGCCGAACAGGTTCGACGCCACCACGACGTCGAACCAGTCGGGATGCAGCACGAAGTTCGCGGACAGGATATCGATGTGGTACTTGTCCCACTTCACGTCCGGGTAGTGGGTGGCCATCGCCTCGACCCGCTCGTCCCAGTAGGGCATCGTGATCGAGATGCCGTTCGACTTGGTCGCCGAGGTCAGGTGCTTCTTCGGGCGGCGGTTTGCCAGTTCGAACGCGAACTTCAGGATGCGGTCGGTGCCAATGCGGGTGAAGGTCGACTGCTGGCACACCACCTCGCGGTCGGTACCGGGGAAGGAGCGCCCGCCGATCGACGAATACTCGCCCTCGGTGTTCTCGCGGATGATCCAGAAGTCGATGTCGCCGGGCTTGCGGTCGGCGAGCGGGCTCTTGATGCCCGGCATCAGCCGGCACGGCCGCAGGTTGACGTACTGGTCGAACTCGCGGCGGAACTTGATCAGGGAATCCCAGAGCGATACATGGTCGGGCACCGTGGCGGGCCAGCCCGAGGCGCCGAAGAACAGGCAGTCGTGGCCGCCGATCTGGTCCTTCCAGTCGGCCGGCATCCACGAGCCGTACTTGCCGTACATGTCGCAGCCCCAGTCGAAGTGGTCGAAGTGGATAGCGATGCCGAACTTGCGTGCGGCCGCGTCGACCACGCGGATGCCCTCGGGCATCACTTCCTTGCCGATGCCGTCGCCGGGGATGACTGCGATGCGATGGGTGCTCATGGGGTTCTCCAACCGGATGCTTCAGGACAGCCCGAAATGTTAGCACGCAGGCCGCCGCGATCTTCCCCGCGCGGGGCGCCGCATCGGGCCGTCACATCGGGCTGTCACATCGCCGAGAGCCAGTCGACGATCGCCTCGCGCATCGCCTCGAATGGCTCAGCCCAGCGCGTGTCACGCGCGCCGTGGGCGAACAGGATCAGCGGAGGCTGGGATGTCGGCGTGCTCATCCCCGGGCACTATACTCGGGTCATGTCGCCATCCGTCCTTCCTCGCGCGCGCCGGGCCGTCCTGTGCCGGCTGTCGTCGGCGCTACTGCGTTGCCTGCTGCTGGTCGGCTGCCTCACCCACCTGCTGCTGCCGGCCACCGTCGGTGCGATGCAGTTCGCGCAGGCCCGGGCCGCGGCGGGCGTATGCTCTGCGGCCGGCCAGCTGGCCGGACCGGCGACCGACCACGCGGCGGCGACCCACCTGACCCATGCTGCCGACTGTGCCGTCTGCCTGGCCAGTGCGGCCGGCGGGCATACCGGTCCGACCGTATCCTCGACCGCCGCCCGCCTCGCTGCGGTGGCGCTGCCGTTGCCCGTGCTGCCGGTGCCGCGCGAGGTGGCCGCCTTCCTCAGGCCGGCGAGTCGTGCGCCGCCGGCTGCCTTCGTGGCCTGACCGATCCGATGCGCGCGGCTGCGCGCATCCTCCACGAACGCAGCTTAAGGAACTGCAACATGCAGAAGCACCCCATTGCCGGGCGCCTCGCAGCCCTCGTGCTGCCGGCCTCGCTCCTGTTCACCAGCAGCATCGCCTTCGCCCAGGTCGTCGTCAGTGATCCCTGGGTACGCGGCACCGTCGGCGGCATGCGTGCCACCGGCGCCTTCATGCAGATCACTTCGAAGTCGGACACCCGGCTGGTCGCAGCGGCCTCGCCCGCGGCCAGGGTGGTCGAGGTCCACGAGATGGCGGTGGTCGACAACGTGATGCGCATGCGCGCGATCGAGGCGATCCCGGTCACCGCCGGCAAGCCGGTGATGCTCGAGCCCGGCGGCTACCATGTGATGCTGATCGGACTGGAGAAGCCCCTGACCCCGGGACAGACGGTGCCGATCACGCTTACCTTCGAAGGGCCGGAGGGCCGGCGGCAGCAGGTGCAGGTCAAGGCCGAGGTCAGGCCCTTGAACGCACCCGCCGGCCACGGCGGAGGCGCCCGGGGCGCCCACCCACCGCATTCCAAGTGATCGAACGTCCACGGAGACTGGCCATGGTGCCGCACGAACATCCTTCCCCCGCCCGACGCCGGATCGCCATCGGCTCGGGCCTTGCGCTGCTGCTCGCGGGTTGCGGGGAGGCGCCCCGGCCCACCTTCCATTCGATCGACGTCACTGGCGCCACGTTCGGGCAGGGGTTCGCGCTCACCGACTTCAACGGGCAGCCGCGCACCCTCGCCGACTACAAGGGCAAGGTGGTCGCACTGTTCTTCGGCTTCACCCAGTGCCCGGATGCCTGCCCGAGTGCGATGAGCAAGCTCGCGGGGATCGCCCGGGCGCTCGGGCCGGACGCGGCGCGCCTGCAGGTGGTGTTCATCACCGTCGACCCGGAGCGCGACACCCCGGCGCTGCTCAAGGAGTACGTGCCGGCGTTCGATCCTTCGTTCGTCGGCCTGCACGGCACGCCGCAGCAGGTGGCCGAGGTTGCGAAGGCGTACAAGGCGTTCTACGGCAAGGTGAAGGGATCGACGCCAGAGAGCTACACGATCGACCACTCCACCTTCACGTACCTGTACGACACGCAGGGCCGCCTGCGGTTGATGGCCCGCCACGAGATCACCGCCAAGGACCTCGAGGCGGATATCCGGGCCCTGCTCAGGAGCTGAACCCGGCGCCGACCGGCGGCGCTGTCGTCACCGGTTCGTCACCGCGGCCGCTGTCCCGGGGTGCTCGTCTCCGGTGCTGCCTGTCGCGCCGGTCGTGCGGACGCCTGCGCGTTGGCCTCAGCCTGCTGTGCGCGGGTACGCCGCTGGATCTCGGCGAGCCGTTGCCCGCGCAGCTTGCGCCGCTCCGCCTCGTCGGGGGCGGCGGCCAGCTTCTGCTGCCAGGCCTCACGCTCCTCGGGGGTGAAGTGGCGCGTCCAGTCGCCCTTGGGTGCGGCGTTGGTTGCCTTGGGCGCGCTGGCAGCAGCGCGCGCCTGCGGCCGCTCGGCCGCGTCGCCCTTCATCGGCTGTGCTGCCGACTGGGCCAGTGCGGTGCCGGCCAGCCCGCAGGTGACCATGGCGCAGGCCAGGGCGTTGACTACGCGCCGGCGGCGGCCGGACTGTTCAGTGGTCGAGGCCGCGACCGCGGCGGGAATGGGGGCGGGGACGTTCGTTCTGCGTTCCATGGATGCGCTCCGTGAATGGACGGGAAGGGGGGCGGGGCAGTCCGCGCAGCGCCTCGCGGCCTGCGCCTGTCCCTGTCCGCCAGTCTCCCCGTGCCGGTGCGCGTCGGCGAACGGTGATTGAACCCGATAGCGCGGCAAACCCGCCCGCGCCCAGGGCGGTCAGTCGTACACGACCACGCTGCGGATCGACTCGCCCGAGTGCATCAGATCGATCGCGCGGTTGATGTCCGACAGCGGCATCGTGTGCGTGATCAGCTCGTCGATGCGGATCTTCCCGTCCATGTACCAGTCGACGATCTTCGGCACGTCGGTGCGGCCGCGCGCGCCGCCGAAGGCTGTGCCCTTCCAGACGCGTCCGGTGACCAGCTGGAACGGCCGGGTGCGGATCTCCTGGCCGGCACCAGCTACGCCGATGATGATCGACTCGCCCCAGCCTCGGTGGCAACACTCCAGCGCCTGGCGCATGAGGTCGACGTTGCCGATGCACTCGAAGCTGTAGTCGGCGCCACCGTCGGTGAGGGCGACCAGGTAGGGTACGAGATCGCCTTCGACCTCCTTCGGGTTGACGAAGTGGGTCATGCCGAACTCGCGGCCCAGGGCCTCGCGCGCCGGGTTGATGTCCACGCCGATGATCATGTTCGCGCCGGCCAGGCGCGCACCCTGCACTACGTTGAGGCCGATCCCGCCCAGGCCGAACACCACCACGTTTGCGCCCGGCTCGACCTGCGCGGTGTTGATTACCGCACCGATGCCGGTGGTGACGCCGCAGCCGATGTAGCAGACCTTGTCGAAGGGTGCGTCCTCGCGGATCTTCGCCAGCGCGATCTCGGGCAGCACGGTGTGGTTGGAGAAGGTGGAGCAGCCCATGTAGTGGTGCACCATGCGACCGCCGATCGAGAAACGACTGGTGCCGTCGGGCATCAGGCCCTTGCCCTGCGTGGTGCGGATCGCGGTGCACAGGTTCGTCTTGCGCGACAGGCACGACTTGCACTGCCGGCACTCGGGCGTGTAGAGCGGGATGACGTGGTCGCCCTTTTTCAGCGTGGTCACGCCCGGCCCGACATCGACCACCACGCCGGCGCCCTCGTGGCCGAAGATCGCCGGGAACAGTCCTTCCGGGTCGCCGCCCGAGCGAGTGAACTCGTCGGTGTGGCATACGCCAGTGGCCTTCAGCTCGACCAGCACCTCGCCGGCCTTCGGCCCTTCGAGATCGACGGTCTCGACGACCAGCGGTTGCCCAGCGGCGTAACAGACGGCTGCTTTCGTTTTCATCCCGGCCTCCGATTCGTTGAGGCCGATTATCGCGCGGCACCCGCCTGCGTGGAATGACGCGACCGGTTCATCGAGCGTCGCGCGCCAGTCGCGCGCCGGAGAACTGCCAGCGTGCATCCGGCGGGAAGAAGTTGCGGTAGGTCGCGCGCAGGTGAGAGCGGGGCGTCGCGCAGGATCCGCCACGAAGCACCAGTTGTTGGCTCATGAACTTGCCGTTGTACTCGCCGATCGCGCCGGCCGCAGTGCAGTAGCCGGGGTAGGGCAGGTAGGCGCTCTGCGTCCATTCCCAGACGTCGCCGAACAGCTGTGCTGGCTGGCCCGGTCTGGAGGGGGCCATCGGCTCGGCTGGATGGCAGAGCCCCGCTTCGAGCAGGTTGCCCTCGACCGGATATCCGCGCGCGATGCGCTCCCACTCGAACTCGGTGGGCAGCCGTGCACCGAGCCAGCGGGCGATCGCGTCCGCCTCGTAGTGGCTGAGGTGGACCGCGGGGACATCGGGCGACACCGCGACCGGGCCGCGCAGGGTGAATGTGGACCAGCCGGACGTCTGCCGGTCGCCTCCGGCGTCGCGCTCCCAGTAGAGCGGTGCCTGCCAGCCACGTGCCTGCACGGTGTCCCAGCCCGCAGACAGCCAGCACTCGGGTCGACGGTAGCCCCCGGCCTCGATGAAGGCGATCACCTCGCCGCAGGACACCGGGCGCCGTGCGATCTCGAATGGCTCGACGAACGTACGGTGCATCGGCCGCTCATTGTCGAACGCGAAGCCCGTGCCGGGTACGCCGGTGGTGTCGAGTCCACCTTCGCAGGCGAACCAGCCCGCGGGTGCCGCGGCCACCGGGATCGGCGGCCAGCCTTCGCGCCACGCGGGTAGCAGCGGATTGCGCGAGAACAGGTGCTTGAGGTCGGTGAGCAGCAGTTCCTGGTGTTGTTGCTCATGGTGGATGCCCAGTTCGACCACTTCGGCCAGCCCCGCGGCGTCGGCGGCCGACAGACCCGGCGCCCGCGCGAGCGCATCGAGCCGGCCCTCGACCTCTGCCCGGTAGGTCACCACGGTGGGCAGGCCCGGCCGAGACACCAGTCCGCGCTCGGCACGCGGGTGCTTCTCGCCCACGCCGTTGTAGTAGCTGTTGAACAGCATCCGGAACGCCGGGTGGAAGGGCCGGAAGCCGGGCTCGAAGCGCTCCAGCGCGAACACCTCGAGGAACCAGGTGACATGGGCCAGGTGCCACTTGGCCGGGCTCGCATCGGGCATCGATTGCAGCGCGCAGTCTTCTTCGGACAGCCCGTCGACCAGCGCGAGCGTCTGCGCACGTACCTGGTGGAACTGCGGCAGCAGGCGCGCGAGCGCGGCATGCGGTTCTGCGGCGGGGACGGCCGTGGCGCCAGCGGACGGCAGGGCGGGTCGGGTCATCTGTACATCTCCTGCGGCGCGGTTGTAGGGTGCGGCGCGCGGCGCGCGCGGCACGCGGCTGCGTGCGGCCGTTTTCTGGCGTACGCGTGGCCATCCGCATGAGCGCTGTGACCCTGGCTGCATCATCGGGGTTCCTGTGGGCGCCGGGCTCAGGCCGTTCTGGCCGCCTGCAGCGGATAGCCGGCGGCTACGCGCGCCATCTCGCGGATCGGGGTGTACCAGGCATCGTCCACCGGCGCAAAGCCGAGCACATGCGCGCGACGGAAGGCTGAGCGGGCCTGCGCGTCGCACTGAAGGGTCAGCAGCGCCTCGCGCAGCGCTGCCCGTGTCGCGGCCGGCAGCCGGGTCGAGGCGACCCATGGTGGGATCGGACTCGGTCCGAAGGTGGCGATCGAGCGCAGCGCGCGGGCGCGTCCGGGCTCGTACCGCAGTTCCGTGTCGAGCACCGTGGAGTCGATCGCCGCGGCATCGATCGCGCCGGACTCGATCAAGGCCAGCGAGCGCTGGTGCGCGCCCGATTCGACCACCTCCCCGAAGAAGCCGTGAGGCAGGCGGGCCGCTGCGAGCGCATGGCGGAGCACGCCATGTCCGGAGTGCGAGTTAGGCTCGTTGATCGCGACCGTGGCACCCAGCAGGTCGGCGAGGCTGCGCGCAGGATGGTCGCGGCGCACGATCAGGTCGGAGAAGTAGACCGGCCGGCCGCCGTAGCGCTCGCCCTGCATGACCGGCGCCGCCAGCAGTTCGTAGCGCGGCTGCCCGCGGACGGCTTCCTGCACGTAGGGAAGCCCGCACAGCCAGCCCACCTGAACCTCGCCTGCCTGCAGCGCACGCTCGCGCTCTGGCCACGGACGGTCGGTGATGAATTCCACCGGCACCCTCAGCAACCGGCCTAGTGCCGCCGCCACCTCGGCCGCGAACGATTCGGCATTGTCCGCCATGCACGAAACGACGCGCAGCAGGGGTAGCGTGCCGATGGGCAGGTGAACCGGATGTTTACGCATCGGCGCATGCTACACCGGCCGCACGCGCCGTCGCATCCGCGCGCCGCGCTATGCTGGCGAAGGGAAACTTACCCGTAACCAAAGGGAGCATCGAATGCCCAGGGCCGTCTGGCAGGGAGCCGTGATCGCGCAGAGCGACCGGACCGAAGTCGTCGAAGGCAACCACTACTTTCCCCCGGAATCGGTCGACCGGACGCAGCTGCGCGATAGCGCGACGCACACCACCTGCGGCTGGAAAGGGGTGGCGAGTTACCACGACGTCGTCGTGGGCGATGCGGTGAACCCGGACGCGGCCTGGTACTACCCTGCGCCGAAGGACGCAGCGCGGCAGATCGCCGGCTACATCGCCTTCTGGAAGGGCGTTAAGGTCGAGCCCTGAGCATCGCCGCAGTGGTGCGCCGGCCGCCGAGGGTGATGTCAGCAACAGCGATACACTTGAGGCCTTCGCCTGGCGCCTGGCCGCTGCTCCTACCTGCGACCCGTGCGCCACCCGCCCTTCAGAGACATCGCGATGCCCCTGCAGACGCCGAAACCCTTGTCCTACACCGCCCGACTCGCCGACTTTGCGTCGGGCGCCGATACGCCGAGCGCTTTCCTGGAACGTTGCCTGGCGAACGTCGAGGCCTTCGAACCAGTGGTCGGTGCATTCGTACATGTCGAGATCGAGAAGGCGCGGGCCGCGGCCGCCGCCTCGACCGCCCGCTGGAGCGAGGGCAGGCCGCTGTCGCGCATCGACGGCATGCCGGTGGGCATCAAGGACGTGATCGAGACCGCTGACATGCCGACGCAGTGCGGCTCGCCGGTGTTCGAGGGCCACCGGTCGAACCGTGATTCGGCCAGCGTGGTCGCGCTGCGGCAGGCGGGAGCAGTGATCCTCGGCAAGACGGTCACCACCGAGTTCGCCGCCCGGGTGGCGCGCGGCACGCGCAACCCCTGGGACCCGACGCGCACCCCCGGCGGCTCCAGCAGCGGCTCGGCAGCAGCCGTGGGCTGCGGCATGATCCCCGCGGGTCTGGGCACTCAGGTGATCGGTTCGCTGCTCCGCCCGGCCAGCTACTGCGGGGCCTACGCGTTCAAGCCGACCTTCGGCGCGATCAACCGCGGCGGTTCGCACGATGGACTGTCGCAGTCGGTGCACGGGCCGATCGCGGCGACGCTCGCGGATGCCTGGCTTGTCGCGCGCGAGATCGCCGACCGCGCCGGCGGCGACCCCGGCTACCCCGGCCTTTACGGTCCGTCGGAGACGCCGGCCCCGGTGCGCCCATCGCGCATCGTGGTGCTCGAGACCGCCGGCTGGAAGCGGGCCGATGCCGACGCACGTGCCGCGTTCGAAGCGGCGGTCGCGCGGCTTGCCGCGGAGGGCGTGCGGGTGCACCGTCGTGCCGACGATGCACGCGTGGCGCTGCTCGAGGTCGCGCTGGAGGACGCCGGCCGGGTGTCGCATGGGCTGGTCGACTACGAGTCGGTCTGGCCGCTGAATACCTACCGCGACAGCGACCCCTCGAAGCTGAGCGGCTTCCTGCGCGAACGTCTGGCGGAGGCCGAGAAGATGACGCTGGCCGATTACCGCAAGCTGCTGGCCACCCGCGCCGCCGCGCGGGCGGCGCACGCCATGCTGCTCGGCGACTGCGACGTGCTGCTCACGCTGTCGGCGCCGGGCGTTGCGCCAGTGGGCATCGAGTCCACCGGCGACACCGTGTTCAACATCCCGGCGTCCTACCTCGGTGCGCCCGCGCTGAGCCTGCCGCTGCTCGACGTGCAGGGGCTGCCTCTGGGCGTACAGGCGATCGGGTTCATGGACCGCGACGCAGAACTGTTCGAGTCCGCCGGCTGGATCGACCGGGTGCTTCGGTAGCCATTCCGCGGATGGGCCCATGGCCGATGCTGGTCGGTACCGGCGTGATGCTCGGCCTGAGCATCCCGATCGCGCGGGCCGCAGCGTCGGCGGGCGTATCGGCGATCGCCTACGCGTTCTGGCCGACCGCATTCGCCGCCGCGCTGCTGGCGCTGTTCGCCGCCCGACGGCACGGCCGGCTGCGCCCGACCCTGCCGTTGTGTCGCTATGCCGCCGCGTCCGGGTTCCTTGGCCATGCGGCGCCGATGACCGTGACGTTCTGGGTGTCGGCGCAGGCTGGCGCCGGCTTCGCCGCGCTCGCGTTCACCCTGACGCCAGTGACCACGGTCGCGATCAGCCTGCTGCTGCGCCACGAGCGTTTCAGCCGGTTACGGCTGGCCGCGGTGGTGATCGGCTGCGCCGGGGCCGTGGTCCTGGTGCTTGGCCGCGGTCAAGCGATGGAGGGTGCTTCGATGGCCGTCGTGCTGGCGCCGCTGATCCCGGTGCTGATCGGCGGCGGCAACGTCTACCGTGCACGCCACACGCCGGTGGGAGTCGCCGGTGGCTGGCTCGGGTCGATGAACCTGGCCGCTTCCTGCGCGATGCTGCTGATGGTCGGGCTGGCCACCGGACACATCGGCTTCACGCCGACCCCGGCCGCGCTCGGCTGGCTCGCGCTGCAGGCGCTGGCGATGGTGGCTGGCTACGCGATGTACTTCGAGCTGATCCGGCGCAGCGACGCGGTGACCTTCAGCTTCGTGGGCTACGTGATGATGCTGACCGGGGTCGCGGTGGGCGTGGGCATCCTCGGCGAGCGGCTGCCGCCCTCGGCGATGCCTGCGCTGGCGCTGATCGTCACCGCCTTTCTGCTGATCCGGCGTGCGGCCAGGCTCACGGCTCGGAATACTTGCGCGACGACCCCCTGAACTGCTCGGCGGGGTACTTGAGCGCGTTCAGCCCGATCTTCTCCTCGGCCGCGGCGACGAGGTCGAACTGCAGCCGGTCGGCGAGGCGAACCAGATAGAGCAGCACGTCGGCCGATTCATGCCGGATGCGCTCCCGGTGCGCCGGTTCGGGGTGGTAGCTTTCCGGGCCCTCGATCCACAGGAATTCGGCCGCGAGTTCACCCGCCTCGGAAGCCACGCCGATCGCGAGGTTCTTGGGCGAGTGGAACTGCTCCCAGTCGCGTTCCGCGGCGAAGCGGCGAAGGCGTTCAGTGAGGCCGGCAAGGCTGTCCGGGGTCATCGCTGCCATCCATGGAGGTCGGTCGCCGGAGTCTAGCGCTACACTCGGCGACGGGACCAAACGCCTGCAGGGGGCATGCATGTACAACCTCTACTACTGGCCGCATATCCAGGGGCGCGGCGAGTTCGTCCGCCTTGCGCTCGAGGCCGCCGGCGCCGAGTACGTCGACGTGGCGCGCCAGCCCGAGAAGAAGGGCGGCGGGCGTGCCGCCGTGGCCGCGCTGCTGCAGGGTACTGACCCGCGTGCCCCTTTCGCGCCGCCGATCCTCGAGGTCGACGGCGAGTGGATCTCGCAGACCGGCAACATCCTCGCCTTCCTGGGCCCCCGCCTGGGGCTGGTGCCCAGGGATGAGCGCTCGCGCCGCTGGGCCAACCAGCTGCAGCTGGTGGTCGCCGACTTCGTGGTCGAAGCGCACGATACCCACCATCCGATCGCCAAGCATCTCTACTACGAGGAGCAGAAGCCGGCTGCCCGCCGGCGTTCCAGGGCGTTCGTGGAACTGCGCATGCCGAAGTTCCTCGGGTACTTCGAGGCGGTGCTCGCGCGCAACCCGAAGGGCCCGGAGTGGATGGTCGGGGCCGCGATGTCGTACGTCGACCTCTCGGTGTTCCAGGTGGTGGCCGGGCTGCGCTACGCCTTCCCGAAGGCGATGTCGCGGCTGGAGCCGGCGCATCCGCTGCTGGTGGCCCTGTGCGCCCGGGTCGCCCGGCAGCCCCGGGTCGCGCGTTACCTCCGGTCGAAGCGGCGCATCCCGTTCAACCAGGGCGGCATCTTCCGGCATTACCCTGAACTGGACCGGTGAGGCCGCCGGTCGTACCGACCTTCGGCGGTGCGACCGGATGCTGCTGCTCAGGCAGCCGTCGCCACCGGATAGTCTGTGTAGCCCTTTTCGCCGCCGGCATAGAACGTCGACGGGTCGGCCGCGGCCAGCGGCGTCCCTTCGCGCAGCCGCTGCGGCAGGTCAGGGTTGGCGATGAACAGCTGGCCGAACGCGACCGCATCCGCGCCACCCGAGGCGACGATCGCTGCCGCGCTGCCGGCGTCGAATCCGGCGCCGGCGATGTAGGTGCCGGGGAAGCGCTTGCGCAGTTCGTGGTGGTACTCCGACTGGCGTGCGGCGGGTGCGACGTGCAGGTAGGCCAGCCCCAGCGGTGCGATCTGGTCGACCAGCGTCGTGCAGGTCTGCATCGGATCGTGGTCGGTGATGTCGTTGAAGGCCATCTCCGGGGAGATCTTGATGCCGAGGCGGTCCGCACCGATGGCCGCGGCGATCGCCTGCAGCGCCTCCACCGTGAAGCGCACCCGGTTGGTCGCACTGCCGCCATAGCGGTCGGTACGCAGGTTCGTGCCGCTGGAAAGGAACTGCATCGGCAGGTAGCCCGACGCCGCGTGGAACTCGACGCCGTCGAAGCCTGCCTCGATCGCACGTCGTGCCGCTGCTGCATAGCCCTGGATCACCGCCGCGATGCCGCCTTCGGTCAGCGCCACCGGCACCGGGTGCGGCAGCATTCCGCTGTCGGTATACACGGTGCCCTCGGCCCGCACGGCCGACGGTGCCACCGGTGTCGCGTTGCCCGGCAGCAGTGACGGATGGCTGATCCGGCCCGCGTGCATCAGCTGCGCGACGATCTCCCCGCCCGCGACGTGCACCGCGGCGGTGACCGCCTTCCATGCTTCCACGTGGACGGCGTCCGCCAGGCCGGGCGTGTGCACGTAGCCCTTGCCCATCGGCTCCGGGAAGATTCCTTCGCTGATGATCAGTCCGGCGCTGGCGCGCTGGGCGTAGTAAGTGGCGGCTATCGGCAGCGGGCGACCTGAATCGTCGGCGCGTGCGCGGGTCATCGGCGCCATCACGACGCGGTTCCGGAGGGTGAGCCGGCCAACCTTGAGCGCATCGAACAACGTGGTCATTGAACGCTCCTGAGTGTTTGCGGGTACGGGATGGATCCAATGCTCGCGTGTATTCGCCGGCAATGAAATCGGAGAATTCGGATCGTTTCGTTCAGATTCGTTGAAAGATTCCTGTGCTGACGCGCAGGCCTCGAACTCGAGGTCGGTGAGGCCGGAAGTAGGCGGCGGGGTGCGCGCCCGCTAGAATGCGCCCACCTTGGATGCTCCGACCAGTCACGTTCCCGATGCCCCTTCACGCCTTCGCGTGAACCCGTCCGTCCCGGCGCGCGACCTGTGCACCGACTGCGGCATCTCGCGCAGCAGCGACCCGAAGCGCTGCGGCCGTGCCTGCCAGTTCATCCGCCCGGACTACCCGGCGCTCGAGACGCAGGTGCACGGGCGCAGTCGCGACCCGGCGCGGCCGGACGAACTGCACTTCGGGCCGTTCCGGCGCATGGTCCGTGCCTCGATGAAGCAGCCATCGGCGGGTGCGCAGTGGACGGGCATCACCACCGGCATCGCCGAACGGCTGCTGGCTCGCGGGCTGGTCGACGCGGTGCTCACCATGGCGCCCGATCCGGCGGATCGCTGGCGTCCAGTGCCGGTACTGGTCACCTCGGCGGCGGACATGGCGACCTGCCGTGGCATGCGCATGGGATACGCGCCGCTGCTCTCGTTGCTCGAGCCGGCGCTGGCCGCCGGCCACAAGCGGCTGGCGGTGGTCGGCATCCCGTGCCAGGTCTACGCACTGCGCGCGCTCGAGCAGGAACTCGGCTTCGAGCGCCTTTACGTGATCGGTACGCCCTGCTCGGACAACACCACCACCGAGAACTTTCACGCCTTCCTCGAACTGCTGGCGGACGACCCGGCGACCATCACCTACCTCGAGTTCCGCGCCGACTACCGGGTCGAGCTGCGATTCACCGACGGGCGTACGAAGCTGATTCCCTTCCTCGACCTGCCGATCTCGAAGCTGCCGCCGGACTTCTTCCCGCTGACCTGCCGCACCTGCGTCGACTACACCAACGTGCTGGCCGACATCACCGTCGGCTACATGGGCGGGCAGGGCGAGCAGTGGCTGCTGGTGCGCAACGAGCGAGGCGAGGAACTGCTCGGGCTGCTGGGCGACGACGTGCGCACCGCGGCTCCGGGCTCGGCCGGCAAGCGGCAGGGCCCGGTGAAGGGCTTCCTCGCCAACGTCGAGCGCGCCGCCGGGGGGCTGCCGCTGCGCCGGATGCCGGGCTGGCTGCGGCCGCTGGTGAACTTCCTGATGCCACGCATCGGTCCGCGCGGGCTGGAGTTCGCCCGCACCCGGGTCGAGATGAAGGCGCTCGAGTCGGTCGTGCACCTGCGCCGGGAGCGGCCGCGCCGCCTGCGGCACATGGTGCCGGCCCATGTCTGGGCGCTGGTGGAGGCGTACGGGTTGAAACCGCGCGACGACGAGCGCCGCGCACCTCGGGGCGGCCCGCACCCCGAGGGCTGAGCGCAGGCGCGCTCAGGCAGCCCTGGCGAACTGCGCCATGACGTCCTTCTCGTAGGCCTCGACTTTCTGCACGCTCGGCCGGGCACGCATGCGGTCCATGTGCGCGAGGCAGTTCGGGAACGCGGACAGGTCGAGCTTGAACTGGGTCGCGCGCCGGAAGCACCAGAAGAAGTAGGTATCGACGGCTGTGAAGTGGTCGAAGAACCAGTCACGGCCCTGGAGCCGTTCCTCGGCGATCTTCAGGTCTTCGAACAGCAGTTTCTGCGCGACCCGCTTCACCCCGTCGAAGGCCTCGGGGATGTCGCAGTAGTTCTCCGGCCGTGCATTCGGCGTGAGGTGCGGATGGATGGTCGAGGCGAACCAGGCCATCAGCGAGATCGCCTTGAACTCGTCGAAGCCTGCAGGCAGCAGGTTCGCCGCCGGGAAGCTGCGTGCGATGAACTGCTGGATCGCCACGTTCTCGGTCAGTGGGTAGCCGTCGACCAGCAGCACCGGGACCTTGCCCTTCGGGTTCATCGCGAGGTACTCGGCGCTCTTCTGCTCCCTGGCGCCGGTGTTCACCGTGCGCACCGTGAAGGGCGCACCGGCCTCGGTCAGGTTCACGTAGGCCACCAGCGAGCAGGCCATCGGGGCGTAGCAGAGCGTCAGGTCCATCGGTGTCTCCTCCATGTCGGGGCGTGCATCGTACCCGCACGGGCTCTCGATCGGTCAACAGCTGGCCGGGTGCGCGCGTTAGGATGACTGCCATGGCCCTTTCCCGCGCCGACCTCGAAGCCGACCTGCTGCGCAGGCAGTACGAACAGTTCCATCCCGAACTGCCGATCGTGCCGCAGCAGGCGTTCGACGCCTCGCTCGATTGCGTACTCGAGGCGGTCGGCGAAGGCCGCGACCTGTGGCTGTTCGCCTACGGGTCGCTGATCTGGAACCCGCTGTTCCACTTCGAGGAACGGCACCCCGCGCTGGTGCACGGGTTGCACCGCCGCTTCTGCCTCTGGTCGAGGATGGGTCGTGGGTCGCCCGATCGGCCGGGACTGATGCTCGCGCTCGAGCACGGCGGGCGCTGCCACGGCTTCGCGTTTCGCATCCCGGCGCACCTGCTGCGCACCGAACTCACGCTGATCTGGCGGCGCGAGATGGTGATGGGCGCCTACCAGGCGCGCTGGGTGAATGCGGTCGTGCGCGGCCAGCCGGTGCGCTCGCTCGCGTTCGTGGTCAACCGCAAGGGCTGGCAGTACGCGGGCAAGCTGCCGGCCGACGAGGTGGTACAGGTGCTCGCGCATGCGCGCGGGCGGCTCGGTTCGGCAGCCGACTACCTGTTCCAGACGGTCGACTGCCTGCGCACCAACGGCGTGCAGGATGCACGGCTGTTCGCGCTTGCCGAGCAGGTGGCCCGGCTCCGGGCGCCGCTTGCGCCCTGAACCACGGCCGCCCCGGTGCAACAGAAAGACCCTTCTCGCGTACGATCGGCGGCCACTGACACCCCGACCAGGAGCGCTGCGATGCCGTTCGAGACTCGACCCTTCCGATGCCCCGTCCCGGTGGTCGCGGCGCTGCTGCCGGCCCTCGCGCTGGCGGCATTGCCGGCCGGCGCCCAGCCGTTCCCGTCCAAGAGCCTGCGCATCGTCGTGCCGTACGCCCCGGGCGGCGTCGTCGACTATGTCGGCCGCACGCTCGGACAGAAGCTGTCGGAGCAGCTCGGCCAGTCGGTAGTGATCGACAACCGCGGCGGGGCGGGCGGCATCGTCGGCGTCGAGGTTGCCGCGCGGGCCGGCGCCGACGGCTACACGCTGCTGGTGATGGACCCGGCGATCGTGATCAACCAGGGCCTGCAGCCGCAGGTGCCCTACGATGTTCTGAAGGATTTCCGCACCGTGACGATCGTCACGTCATCCCCCCTGGTGCTGGCGATCAACCCCAAGGTCGGCGCGCGCAGCGTCGCCGAGCTGACCGCGATCGCCAAGGCGAAGCCGGGTACGCTGTCGTTTGCCTCGGCCGGCATCGGTACCACGCCGCACATGGCGGGCGAGTTCTTCAAGTCGCGCATCGCACAGGACATCGTCCATGTGCCCTACAAGGGCAGCGGCCCGGCGATGACCGACCTGATCGCCGGCAACGTGCAGATGACGTTCTCTTCGATCGCAGCCGCCATCCCGTTCTTCAAGGATGCGCGCCTGGTGGGTCTTGCCACCACCGGGCCCCGGCGCGTTGCCGCGCTGTCCGACCTGCCGACAATGATCGAGGCGGGCTTCGCCGGCTTCGAGGTCGAGCTGTGGCAGGGGCTGTTCGTGCCCTCGGCCACGCCGAAAGACACCGTCGCCCGACTGCATGCCGAGACGGTGAAGGCGTTGGCCACGGCCGAGCTGCGCGCCGCGCTGGCCAAGGTCGGCAACGATCCGGTGGGCAATTCGCAGGCCGAGGCGGAGCAGTTCGTGCGCGCCGAACTGGCGAAATGGGCGAAACTGGTGAAAGTCGCCGGCATCAAGCCGCAGTGAGGGAGCGAACATGGCTGGACAATCGACCCGGGTAGCCATCGTCACCGGTGCCGGCAGCGGCATCGGCCGCGCCTCCGCGCTCGCGCTGCTGCGCGACGGCTGGCATGTCGCGCTGGCCGGGCGCCGCCCCGACGCGCTGCAGGCTGTGGCAGCGGAATCGGGTGCCGGCGCGCGTGCGCTTGCGGTGCCCACCGACATCACCTCGCCCGACTCGGTCGCAGCACTGTTCGCCGCGGTGAAGCAGGCCTGGGGCCGGCTCGACCTGGTGTTCAACAACGCCGGCCTGAACGCACCCGGCGTACCGCTGGAAGACCTGCCGGTCGAGAAGTGGCTGGCCGTGGTCAACACCAACCTGACCGGGGCCTTCCTGTGCACGCAGCAGGCGTTCCGGATGATGAAGGCACAGGACCCGATGGGCGGCCGTATCATCAACAACGGCTCGATCTCGGCACAGGTTCCGCGGCCCGACTCCGCGCCCTACACCGCGAGCAAGCACGGCATCACCGGCCTCACGAGGACCACCGCGCTCGACGGGCGCAAGTACGACATCGCCTGCTGCCAGATCGATGTCGGCAATGCGATGACCGAGCTGGCCGCGCGCATGTCCAAGGGCGTGAAGCAGGCCAACGGCGAGATCAAGGCCGAGCCGATGATCGACGTCGAGGACGTCGGCCGCACCGTGCTGCACATGGCCAACCAGCCGCTGAACGTGAACCTGTTCACCGTGACCATCATGGCGACCAAGATGCCGTTTGCCGGGCGGGGCTGAACCCGCTCCTTCACCCCGCCCCGCTCTACCCCAAAACCCGGGTCAGACACGGTTTTCGCGGTTTTCAGAAACCGTGTCTGACCCGGGTTTTGGGGCGGGTCTGGGCTCGGTCTTGACCGGATTCGACGTGCCAGGGAATACCGCTCGCGTGAGTTAAGCTGCCACGCACCGCGCCGCGTCGTGCGCCCGCCCTTCTCCCCGACAGGACGATCGTGTCTCCCTTCCGCTTCGACACTACCTACACCCGCCTGCCACGACTCTTCTACGCGAAGCAGCATGCCGCCGCCGCTCCTGAGCCTCGCCTGGTGCTGCTCAACCGCGCGCTCGCGCAGGACCTCGGCCTGGACTTCTCCGGCATGGACGATGTGGCACTGGCCGCGCTGTTCTCGGGTAACGCGATCCCCGCGGGTGCCGAGCCGTTCGCGCAGGCCTATGCGGGGCACCAGTTCGGCGGTTTCTCGATCCTCGGCGACGGTCGGGCGCTGGTGCTCGGCGAGCACGTGACGCCCGATGGCCAGCGCGTGGACATCCAGTTCAAGGGCTCCGGCCCGACGCGCTTCTCGCGCAGCGGCGATGGCCGGGCTGCGCTCGGACCGATGCTGCGCGAGTACGTGATCAGCGAGGCGATGCAGGCGCTGGGCATCCCTACCACCCGTTCGCTGGCGGTGGTCGCCACTGGCGAGGCGGTCTACCGCGAGCGGCCGCTGCCGGGGGCAGTGCTGACCCGCGTGGCGGCGAGCCACCTGCGGGTGGGCACCGTGCAATACGCCGCCGCGCAGGGCGATCCTGCGCTGGTGGCGGAACTGGTCGACTACGCGCTCGAGCGCCACTACCCGCACCTGAAGGACGAGGCCAACCGGGGGCTTGCGCTGCTGCGTGCGGTCGGCGAGCGGCAGGTTGCGCTGGTTGTCGAATGGCTGCGCGTGGGCTTCATCCACGGCGTGATGAACACCGACAACGTGACGCTGTCGGGCGAGACCATCGACTACGGACCGTGCGCGTTCATGGATGCCTACGACCCGACCACCGTGTTCAGCTCCATCGACCATCAGGGCCGCTATGCGTTCGGCAACCAGCCACGCATCCTGCTCTGGAACCTCGCCCGCTTCGCCGAGGCGCTGCTGCCGTCGATCGACGCCGACGGCGAGCGGGCGGTGGAACTGGCCACCGCGCTGCTGCACGAGCTGACCGACGCCTTCGAGGCCGGATGGCTGTCGATGATGGGACGCAAGCTCGGGCTGTCCGGCAGCGAGCCGGATGATCGTGCGTTGTGCGACGACCTGCTGAACTGGATGGCACAGATGCGTGTCGACTACACCAACACCTTCCGTGCGCTGCCGGTCGCGCTGGAGCTCGATGGCCCGCCGCCGGGTGAAGCGTTCGCCGATCCGGCCTTCGGTCAGTGGCACGCTCGTTGGCGCGCGCGGCTGGCGCGCCAGGGCGACGGGCTCGCGGTGGCGGTCGAGCAGATGCGCGCGGCCAGTCCGGCGTACATCCCGCGCAACCACCAGGTCGAGGCGGCACTGGCTGCCGGGGTCGCGGGCGACCTGGCGCCGCTGCAACGGCTGCTCGAGGTGCTTGCCGACCCGTATTCGGAACGTTCGGGACTGGACGATTACGCGCAGCCGGCGGTGCCCGACGGGCGTGCCTACCAGACGTTCTGCGGGACGTGATCGCGCGCCGCGCCGCGCCCCGGCAGCCGGGCGGGTGCCGGAATGCCGTATCCTGACAGGCGGGTAGCCTGCCTTCGGCGCCCGGGCGCCGCCGCGGTATGATCCGGCCCCGGGCGCACCGGTGTGCCCGCGTCCCCAGCGCAGGGACTGCCCGCCTCAATCGCCGTCCATCGGAGGTCTCAATGAATACTCGTCTCGCCGTGGCGTCCCTCGCCGTGCTGTCCGCCGCGTTCGCGCCGCTGGCGTCCGCGCAGAACTATCCGACCAAGCCGTTGCGCATGATCATTCCGTTCGCGCCCGGCGGTGGCAGCGACTTCATCGGCCGCATCGCCGCACAGCAACTGTCCGACTCGCTCGGCCACCAGGTGGTGGTCGAGAACCGCGGCGGCGCGGGCGGCTCGCTCGGCGTCGAGGTCGGCATGAAGGCCCCGCCCGACGGTTACACGCTGACCCTGATCGCAGCCAGCTATCCGGTGAACCCGGCGCTCTACAAGCTGAACTTCGACCCGATCAAGGACATCCAGCCGGTGATCCAGATGTCCCAGGGCCCGTTCCTGGTGGCGGTGCATCCGACGCTGCCGGTGAAGACGGTGAAGGACCTGATCGCGCTGGCGAAGAAGAACCCGGGTGGCTTGAACTACGCCACCAGCGGTCAGGGCAGCATCGTGCACCTGGCGACCGAACACTTCGCCAGCATGTCCGGCATCCGGATGACCCATATTCCGTACAAGGGGACCGGCCCGGCGCTGACCGACACCATCGGTGGCCACACCCAGCTGATCTTCGGCAGCATCGCCTCCACGCTGCCGTTCGTGCGTGCGAACAAGCTGCGCCCGATCGCGGTCACCACCGCCAAGCGGATCGGCGCCGAGCCGAATATTCCGTCGATCGCCGAGACGGTGCCTGGTTACGACGTGACCAACTGGCACGGCGTGATCGTCCCGCGCAACACGCCGCGGTCTATCGTCGACCGGATCAACGGTGACCTGCAGAAGGCGCTGTCGAACAAGGAGATGATCAGCCGGCTGAACGCCGACGGTGTCGAGCCGGCCGGCGGCACGCCCGAGGCTTTCGGCGCGCGGATCGCCCGCGAGATCGAGCTCTGGCGCAAGATCGTTGCACAGGCCGGCGTGAAGGCCGAATAACCGCAGGCGCTGGCGGGCCCTGCGGTCCGCATCGAACGACGGGGTCAGGCCGGAAGGTCTGGCCCCGTTGTTTTTCCGGGCGCGGCTCAGCCGCTGCAAGACCGCCCGCCGGCGCGGGGATCGCGTCGCGCCCCGTCGGGCCTCGCCCGAATCAGGCGCGGGCGAGGGTGGACGCCGAGCGGCTGGTGCGCCGGGGCAGGCCGAGGAACGCGAAGTCCACCTCGGGTTGCCGTTCGCTGACGATGTCGGCGATCGCCTTGCCCGAGCCGCAGGCGTGCGTCCAGCCGAGCGTGCCGTGGCCGGTGTCCAGGTACAGGTTGGGGATCCGGCTGCGGCCGATCAGCGGCAGGTTGGACGGCGTGGCCGGCCGCAGTCCGGTCCAGTAGCGTACCTGCGAGCGATCGCCCGCCTCGGGGAACAGCGTGAACAGCCGGTCGACGATCGCGCGGCAGCGGGTCTCGTTGAGCTCGGTGTCGTAGCCGTTCAGCTCGGCGGTGCCGGCACAGCGCAGCCGGTCGCCCAGGCGCGAGAACACGATCTTGTACTCGTCGTCGGTCAGGCTGACCGAAGGCGCCACATGCTGTGGCCCGACCGGCAGCGTCACCGAATAGCCCTTGGCCGGGTAGATCGGCACGTCGATGCCGACCGTGCGCAGCATCCGGGCGCTGTAGCTGCCCAGTGCCATCACGCAGGCATCGGCGCGCAGCGTCGATGGCGTGCCGTTGGCGTCGACCACACGCACCGATTCGATACGGCCGCCGGCCTGGTCGAGTCCGAGGATGCGCGTCTCGGTCATGAACGACACCCCGCGCGCGGCGGCGAGCTTCGCCAGCTCGATGCTGAACGTGTGCGCGTCGCCCGACTCGTCGCTGGCGGTGAAGCTGCCTCCGACCAGCCGATGGCGCGAAGCGGCGAGCGCGGGCTCGATGCGCACGCAGGCGTCCGCGTCGAGCAGTTCGATCTCGCAGCCGTGCTCGCGCATCACCTGGGCCGGCTCGATGGCCGCCTCGAACTCCCTCGGGTCGGTGTAGAAGTGCAGGATGCCGCGCGCCAGGTGGTCGTACTCGAGACCGGTCTCGGCTCGCAGCGCCTGCAGCGTCGCGCGGCTGTACAGGCCCAGGCGCACGATCTGGGCGATGTTGTGCCGGGTGCGCGAGGGCAGGCATTCGAGCAGGAAGCGCGCGCACCAGCGCCACTGCGCCGGGTCCATGCGCGGACGGAACAGCAGCGGCGCATCCTCGCGCGCGAGCCACTTCAGCACCTTCAGCGGCGCCGACGGGTTCGCCCAGGGCTCGGCATGACTGACCGAGATCTGCCCGCCATTGGCGAAGCTGGTCTCGTTGCCCGCGACCGGCTGGCGATCGACCACGGTGACATCATGACCGGACTTGTTGAGGAACCACGCTGCAGTGGTACCGACGACGCCGGCACCGAGCACGATGACTTTCATCGCTTTCTCCAGGGTTGTGCGGACAAGGAGGCAGCATCGATGAACCCGACGCCGCCCGACTGTCCGTTTACCTGAGAGATTGCGCAGTCCGGACGTTCAGGCGTCCGTGGCCACGTTGCCCCTTCGGTGGGCCCCATCCCACGCTGCGTCCGCACGACTCACATCGCCATTCGCACCGCGACCGGGCCGCTCTCCAGTCTGCCAAACCGTATCCAGTATATGGGCCTGAGCGATCCCGGGCGGGTTGCGCCTTCGGCGGTCGGTCGCGTCCGACGGCACTTCGAATTCCATCTGCGACCGGCACTCTCCTGAATACGATTTTAGTCTAAGCCGTGGGAGCGGGGGAGGTCAATTGCGAACGCTGCGGCGCGAGCGCAAGGTGGCGGTGCCCAACCGCGGTCGGACACCCGCAGGTCGCTGCTGCTGTGTGCCGTTGCGCTGCGCCCGATACAAGCGCGCTGCATCGGCCTGATTCCTTCCTCACCCAGTGCGTGCCACTGTCCGCGCGTGCCGGATCGCCATCAGCAGGCAGGCCAGGCCGAAGGTGGCCGCGCCAGCCAGCGACCCGAACATCGCCGGATAGCTGCCGGAGAGCTGGTAGCCGACCGCGAACAGCGCCGGGCCGGCCAGCACGCCGGAGTAGGCGAACGACGAGGTGCCGGCGGTGATCGTCGCGATCTCGCGCGGCGGCGAGATGCGCGTCGCCTCGGCATGGTAGACGCCGTTCCACCCGTAGGACGTCGCGCCGAGGACGCCGACGATCAGCGCGACCAGGGCGGGCGGCCAGCTGCCGTCGAGCCAGAACAGGGCGAGGCAGGTGGCGATCGTGCACAGTGACAGGCCGATCAGCACGGGCGGCCCGGAGCTGCGGTCGGCGAGGATGCCCCACACCGGCCGGGCGAGGCCGCCGGCGGCCTGGTAGAGCGCCAGCAGCGCCCCGGCCTCGACCAGCGAATAGCCGGCGACCAGGTACAGGTACGACACCAGGAAGGTCAGAACGCTGCGCTGGATGAACGCGAACCAGAAGCCGGACAGCGCCAGCCAGCGCAGCGCCGGCCGTCGCCAGACCATGCCGATGCCGCCGCTGCGTGTGCCGAACAGCTTCGCCTCGCGGTTGCGTTCACTGTCCCAGACCGGGTGCACCCACTGCATCAGCAGCAGCGCCGCCAGTGCGATCACGATCGCGGGCAGTACCGACCACTGCCAGCCGAGGCTCACCGCGATCAGCGGCGCGGTCAGGCCGACGGCCACGCCGCCCAGCGGGACGCCGCTCTGCTTGACCGAGAAGATCAGGTTGCGGTGCCGCGGCGGCGTGAAGCGCACGATCACCTGCGCCGCTCCGGGGTTGACCAGCCCGAGCGCGAAGCCGCAGAGCAGCGTGGACACCGCCATGGTGGCGATCGAGGGCACCGCGGCCAGTGCCATGCCGGCCATGCTGAGCAGTGCCGCGACCTGCCCGGTGCGCGCCGGGCCGAGCCGGGCCACCATGCCGCCGCCGAAGGTCGCGCTGAGCACCGCACAGCCGAACAGCAGGCTCACCTGGTAGCCGATCCACGAGGCGTCCACGCCGAGTGTCTGGGCGATCTTCGGCGCGACGGTCGGCAGCGTCACGTTCGCGCAGGCCGACACCGACTGCACCAGGGTGATCAGGACCACGGTCACCCAGGCCGAGGTACGTGGGTCGGTGCGTTCGGGGGACGCTGCAGTGGCCGGGTCTATCGCGGGATGCTCCAGGAACGGAAACGGGCGCCGCAGCGCCCGTCCGTCCGGTACGGAGCCCCTGCGGTGGTCAGTTGCGCTTGCGTGTGGCCCAGCCCATCAGGGCGAGCCCGCCCAGGAACAGCGCGACCGCCGGCGGCACCGGGATGACGGTGGCGCCGCCCGCACGGATCGCTTCGAAGGTCAGGTTGTTCAGGCCGATGTTCCAATCATAGCCCCACTGCACCGACAGGCCGGCGGTCGAACTCACGTTGGGCATCAGCGTCCGGGTGCTGTCGACGATGACGCTCGGCGAGCCGTGGTCCCACATCACGGTGCCGGTGCCGACTTCCACCACGCGCAGCAGCGTGGCCGTCCGGCTCGGGCCGATGCCGGAAGTGCCTGCATCGTGGCTGCCGAGCTGGAACGAGAGCAGGTTCACCGAGAAGCCGGCGATCGGCGTCAGGGTGACCTCGCCGCCGCGGCCGTCGGTTTCCGCGAACACGACCGCTGGCAGGCTGCTGTAGCCGCTGTTCCAGAACGCGAGGCTGCTGGAATACGTCGTCTTGCCGGCGTCGCTGTTGAACGTACGGGTGGTGACCGAGACCTCCGGCGTAGATCCGAAGGTCGTCACGGGGCTGTAGTCCGCGAGGGGCTGCAGGCTGGCGTAGTCGATGACCGCGGCTGCCGAGGCGGTCGAGGCGATGCCGAGGGCCAGCGTGAGCGCCGCGAGCATGCGGGCGATGGACATGGCGTGTTCCTCGAAGTGGAGGCTTCGAGTCTGCTGCCCGGCCAAACGCTGGCGCAAGGCAGCAGTACCGCACCATTAGTCCTTTCGGACTATTCGCCGCCTCCGGCCACGCCCGGTCAATCGATGGGTCGGTATTCCACCTCGAGGATCTCCACGTCTTCCAACCCCGCCGGCGTATGCAGCGTCACCGTGTCGCCCTCGCGCGCCCGGGTCAGCGCGCGCGCCATCGGCGACACCCATGAGATGCGTCCGCGCTCGGTGTCGATTTCGTCGATGCCGACGATCGACAGCAACTGCTCGATGCCGTCCTCACGTGCGATCCGGACGGTGGCGCCGAAGAACACCTGGTCGGTCCATTCGCGCGCGGCCGGGTCGACGATCTCGGCGAGGTCCAGTCGACGGGTGAGGAAACGGATCCGGCGGTCGATCTCGCGCAACCGGCGCTTGCCGTAGATGTAGTCGGCATTCTCCGAGCGGTCCCCGTTGGACGCCGCCCACGACACCGCCTTCACCACCTCCGGCCGCTCGCGGTCGAGCAGGTGCTTGAGTTCGGTCTTGAGCCGGGTGTAGCCGGCCGGGGTGATGTAGTTCCGGCTGCCTGCCGGCAGCGGCGACGGCGCCTCGAGTTCGTCGTCGTCGTCGCTGTCCGATTCCTTCGTGAATGCCTTGTTCAAGGGTGTTCCCGCGTGTGGGTCGCCGCTGTCGCTGACGCCGCGTCGGCGCGTGCCCGGCGTACATCCGATTGTGCACGCAGCGCGAGCAGCATGCCCGCGAGCGGCGCGCAGGCGAGCAGCGCGAAGGTCGTGGTGTAGCTGCCCGCCCAGCCGTAGAGGGTGGTGAACACCGACGGGCCAGCCAGCGCGGTGAAGAACAGGAAGAAGCCGGCGCCGCTGGACACCAGCCCGACCTTGCCCGGGGGCGACAGTCTTGCGAGCTGGCCGTGGAACACGCCGTTCCAGCCGATGCCGATGAAGCCGAACAGCACGAACACCGCGATCACCGCCGGCCGCGGCCAGTCTTCACCCATCAGCCCGGTGACCATGCACATCACCGTCATCAGCGTCCCCGCGACGGTGAGGATGGCCAGGCTGTCGCGGACCCGGTCGGCGAGGAATCCGAGGGACACACGGCCGAGGGTGCCGCCGAGCTGTGCCGCGCCGGCGATCAGTCCGGCCACCACCAGCGAATAGCCGATGTCCTTCACGAGCAGGTTCACGGTGAACGCGGTCAGCGCCACGTGCATCACGTTGAACGAGGCACCGGCCAGCGCGAGATGGCGGATCGGCGCATTCGACCAGACCGCCGGGATGCCGCCGAACGGATGCTGCAGCCAGGGCGCGCGCGGATCGCGGTCGTCGTCCCAGCGCGCGCGGTGCGGTTGAAGCGCAGCCACGAGCGCGAGGCAGCAGGCGGCATAGAGCACCAGTGCGCTGCGCCAGCCGAAGGACACCGCCACCAGTGGCCCGATCACCGAGGCGAGCATCGTCCCGGCCGGCACGCCGGCCTGCTTCAGCGAGAACACGATGTTCTGGCGTTCGATCGGGGTGAAGCGGGCCATCGCATGGGCGGTGGCCGGGGTGGTGACGCCGAGCGCCAGGCCGATGCAGACCGAGCCGGCGACGATCAGCGGCACCGTGCCGCCGCTGGCCAGCAGCAGACCGAGTGCGCTGGTGGCGAGCGTGCACTGGATCGTGCGCGCCGCCCCGAGCCGACGGATCAGCGTGCCGGTGACGAAGGTCGAGCACAACGCACAGCCATAGACGATGCTCGCCTGGAAGCCGATCAGCGAGGCGTCCACGCCGAGCGCGCGCGCGATCATCGGCGCCAGTGCCGGCAGCGCGGCCGTGCAGATGGCAAGCAGCGCCTGGGTCGCGCAGGCGAGCGCGATCACCGTGGTGGCGGAGGTGGGGACGCTCACGCTCGTTGCAGGTACATGGCTGTCGAGTATATCGCGTACCCCTGCGCGGCCATCCCGTGCCTGCGGCCCGCGCGGACACCGGCCTGCTGGATACCGACTGGGGGAGTGCCTGCCCTGTCCCCCGCGGGGGCTGTCCCG
Source organism: Betaproteobacteria bacterium (assembly GCA_947458835.1). Lineage (GTDB taxonomy): Bacteria > Pseudomonadota > Gammaproteobacteria > Burkholderiales > CAIKXV01 > CAIKXV01. The sequence goes on from CANHBC010000014.1 coordinate 25,688, forward strand.
GCCGCCGCCGCTCCCGGGTTCCCGCCGGCGGCGGGCCCGCGCTATGCTGTTCGCTGCATGGCGTGCACCGTGTCCCGCTCCGGGGCTGGCGCCGCCCGCTGAATCCGCCGGCCCATGGCCTGGAACGAGAGCATCCGGATGCGCATCCTGATCGTTGAAGACGAACCGCTGCTGGCCGACGGGCTGTCCCGCTCGCTGAAGCAGGCTGGCTACGCGGTCGACTGCCTCGACGACGGGCAGGCGGCAGACACCATGCTGATGTCCGAGCAGTACGACTGCGTGATCCTCGATCTCGGCCTGCCACGGATGGACGGGCTGCAGGTGCTGGCGCGGCTGCGCAAGCGCGGTGGCCGGATCCCGGTGCTGATCCTCACCGCACGTGACCGGCTGACCGATCGCGTGGACGGACTGGACCTTGGTGCGGACGACTACATGACCAAGCCGTTCGACCTGCCGGAACTCGAGGCGCGGGTGCGTGCGCTGATCCGCCGCGCGCAGGGCTCGGCTAGCGCCGACATCGTGGTGGGTGGCCTGAGCCTGGACACCGTCGGCAAGCGGGCCTCGGTGGGCGGCACCGTGATCGAACTGTCCGCCCGGGAGTTCGCCGTGCTCGAGGTGCTGATGCTGCGCACCGGCCGGGTGGTCGGCAAGACCCAGCTCTCCGAGCGCCTGTACAGCTTCGGCGAGGAGGCCGGCCCGAACGCGATCGAGGTCTACATTCACCGCCTGCGCAAGAAGCTCGATCCTTCGATCGTCGGCATACGGACGATCCGCGGGCTGGGCTACCTGCTCGAAGAACCGGCGGTCGCGCCCGATGCTCGCTGACGCGCCGCTGCGCCGGCAACTGCTGGTCTGGCTGCTGCCGCCGATCCTGGTGATCTGGTCGGCGAGCGCCTGGCTCACCTACACGCTGGCCTACCGATTCGCCACCAGCGCCTACGATCGCGCGCTCCACGACTCGGCGATCGCGCTGGCCGGACAGCTGCGCATCGACCGCAGCGGGCGCGTGGTGGTCGACCTTCCGCAGATCGCACAGAAGGTGCTGGTGTCCGACCTGCGCGACCGGGTCTACTACGCGGTCTCGGGGCCGAAGGGCGAGTTCGTGATGGGCTACAGCGGCATGCCGGTGCCGCCCGCCGGGGGTGCCACTGCGCGGCAGCCGCCGGTCGCGCCCGACCCGGTGCAGGACACCGACGCCGGGTCGGGGCCGGACATCGAGCTGCCCCCGCCACGCTTCTACCAGGCCGAGTACCGGGGGCAGCCGGTACGGATCGCCGCGATGACCGTGCCGCTGGCGCCGCTGTCGGCCGGTGAGGTCGACGGCTTCGCGCTGGTACAGGTTGCCGAGACGCTGGTCGAGCGGCGCGAGATGGCACGCGATGTACTGATCGCGACGCTGCTGCCTCAGCTCGCGCTGATGCTGCTCATGGCCAGCATCGTCTACGTCGGCATCGGTCGCGGCGTCGCGCCGCTGGAGGCGCTTCGGCGCGAGATCGAGAACCGGTCCATCCGGGACCTCACCCCGGTCAAGGAGGACCGGGCTCCGCCCGAGGTGCGTCGGCTGGTGCGCTCCCTGAACGCCCTGCTTGGCCGGATGGCGACCACGCTCGCCGCCCAGCAGCGTTTCATCGCCGACGCGGCGCACCAGCTGCGCACGCCCACCGCGGCGCTCAAGACGCAGGTCGAACTCGCCCAGCGCGCGACCGACCCGGCCGAGACGCGCCAACGGCTGGCGCAGATCCACTCTGCGGCCGACCGCAACGGCCGGTTGGTGAACCAGCTGCTGTCGCTCGCGCGCGCCGAGCCGGGCCGTACCGAACCGATGGCGCACGGCCCGGTGGACATCGTCGACATCGCGCGTGCGACCGCCGAGCAGTGGGTGCCGCAGGCGATCGCGCGCTCGATCGACCTGGGCTTCGAGGGCGGATGCCGCCGCACCGACGGCCCGGCCACCGTCTCCGGCGATGCCCTGATGCTGGCCGAGATGCTCGGCAACCTGATCGACAACGCCCTGCGCTACACCCAGCCTGGCGGCACGGTGACCCTTTCGGTCGAACGCTCGGTCGAGGACGGCCGGCGCAAGGTGCGGCTGTCGGTCGAGGACAACGGCCCGGGTATTCCTCTCGCCGAGCGGGAGCGGGTGTTCGAGCGCTTCCACCGGGTACTCGGCACCGGTACCGAGGGCGCGGGCCTGGGCCTGGCGATCGTGCGCGAGATCGCGCGCGCGCACGGCGGACGGGTCGAACTGGCACCGGGCGCAGGCGGCGTCGGTGCCCGCTTCACGGCCGTCCTGCCGCTGTCCGCGTCCGATTCGCTCGACGCGCCAGCCCCGTCGGCCGGCGCCGTCCCTGCAGTCGTGGCCGCCAAGGGCCAGGCCGACGCCGGCGCGTTGCCGGCCGGGGCGGCTGGTAACGCGACACCGGGTGCGCCACAGGCGGGTTGAAATCCACCGGGGCGTCCCCACCTCCCCGGTTTTCCCGCAATCCAAGCAGGACGCCATGACCGATACTTCCATTGCCCCCGACACCGCGGCTGCCGACGGCGGCCGCCAGACCCTGGGTTTCCAGGCCGAGGTGAAGCAGCTGCTGCACCTGATGGTGCACTCGCTTTACAGCAACAAGGAGATCTTCCTCCGCGAGCTGATCTCCAATGCGTCCGATGCCTGCGACAAGCTGCGCTTCGAGGCGCTGGCCGACGCGGCGCTGTTCGAAGGCCAGTCCGACCTGGCGATCGACGTGGGCTTCGACCCGGCCGCGCGCACCCTCACGATCACCGACAACGGCATCGGCATGACCCGGCAGGAGGCGATCGACAATCTGGGCACCATCGCCAAGTCGGGCACGCGCGAGTTCCTGTCCCGGCTGTCGGGGGACCAGGCGAAGGATGCCAGCCTGATCGGTCAGTTCGGCGTCGGCTTCTACTCGGCGTTCATCATCGCCGACCGGGTGACGGTGAGCACTCGCCGCGCGGGCGTACCGGCGGCGCAGGGCGTGCGCTGGGAGTCCACCGGCGACGGCGAGTACACGCTGGAGGCGATCGATCGCGCCGAGCGCGGCACCGAGGTGACGCTGCACCTGCGCGAGGGCGAGGACGACTTCCTCAACGCGATGCGCCTGCGCACCGTGATCCGCAAGTACTCCGACCACATCACGCTGCCGGTGCGCATGCACAAGGAGCGCTGGGACGCCGAGCAGTCGTCCTACGTCACCGAGACCGAGCGCGAGACGGTCAACCAGGCCTCCGCCCTCTGGTCGCGCGCGAAGTCCGATATCACCGAGGAACAGTACCGGGAGTTCTACAAGCACGTCGCGCACGATTTCCAGGACCCGCTCGCCTGGGCGCATGCCCGCGTCGAGGGCAAGCAGGAATACACGCAGCTGCTGTACGTGCCGGCGCGCGCGCCGTTCGACCTGTACGACCGGCAGCACCGGCGCGGCCTGAAGCTCTACGTGCGGCGCGTGTTCATCATGGACGACGCCGAGCAGCTGCTGCCGGCCTACCTGCGCTTCGTGCGCGGCGTGGTCGACTCGAACGACCTGCCGCTCAACGTGTCGCGCGAGATCCTGCAGCAGAGCCGCGACATCGACGCGATCCGCGCCGGCTGCACCAAGCGCGTGCTGACGATGCTCGATGACCTGGCCGAGAACCAGAAGGAGAAGTACGCGTCGTTCTGGACCGAGTTCGGAAAGGTGATGAAGGAAGGCGTCGGCGAGGACTTCGCCAACCGCGAGCGCATCGCGAAGCTGTGCCGGTTCGCGAGCACCCTTGCGGGCAGCGCGGTGCAGGACGTGTCCCTGGCGGATTACATCGGTCGCATGAAGCCCGGCCAGGAGAAGATCTACTACATCACGGCCGACACCCAGGCGGCGGCGGCCAACAGCCCGCACCTCGAAGTGTTCCGCCGCAAGGGCATCGAGGTGCTGCTGCTGTCCGACCGGGTCGACGAGTGGATGGTGTCGAACCTGCCCGAATACGACGGCAAGCCGCTGGCCTCGGTGGCCAAGGGCCAGCTCGACCTGGGCGCGCTGGAAGACGAGGCAGAGAAGGCCGAGCAGACCAAGGTCGCCGAGTCGTTCAAGCCGCTGGTCGAGCGGGTGAAGGCCGCGCTCGGCGAGCGTGCGAAGGACGTTCGCGTGACGCTGCGCCTGACCGACTCGCCGGCCTGTCTGGTGGTCGAGGAGGGCGACATGGGCATGAACCTCGAGCGTCTGCTCAAGGCAGCCGGCCAGAGCACGGGTCCCGGCAGCACGCCGATCCTCGAGATCAACCCGCATCACGCACTGGTCGAGCGGCTCGGTGCGGAAGCCGACGAGGCTCGCTTCGCCGACTGGGCCAACCTGCTGTTCGAGCAGGCGATGCTCGCCGAGGGTGGCCAGCTCGAGGATCCGGGCTCGTTCGTGCGCCGCCTCAATGGCCTGATGCTGGCGCTGGCCGGGCAGGCGAAAGCCGGTTAGGCGTCGGGCTGCTGTGCGCGGGGGCCGTTCGGCGCCCCGCGATTCCGGACGCCCGCGAAGGGTCAGGGCACGATGGCCCGCCCTGCGACGGCGAACCCCTTCTCCGGTCGCGCGGGGGACGGTCTGAGCGCGATGAATTCGCCCATCGCGGGCACCAGGCCGGTCAACGCGGTGATGTTCACCTGGTGCGTCACCACCACCAGCGTGCCCGGTCCGCGGTGGGTCGCGACCCGCTGGCGCAGTTCGGCCGTCTGCCGGGCCGCGGGTTCGTCGCGGCCCTCGTCCCGACGGTCGAAGAAGGAGTCGGCTGCCGCCCACGGCGTGACCCGGCCGAAGGCCTCGGTGGCGGTGTCCAGGCAGCGGCACCAGCGGCTCGACAGCACCTCGTCGACCACCACGCCGGCGCGGCGCAGGGCCTCGCCCAGCCGGCGCGCCTGCTGGCGACCTTCCTCGGACAGGTTGCGCTGGGTCGAGCAGTCCTGCAGCCGGAAGCCGGGCGGATCGCCGATGCCTGGCACCGTCTGCGCATGACGCAGCACGACTACCGCGCCACCGGCACGCAGCGCCGCCCAGGCCGGGTCGGCAGGGGCCTGGGCGCGGGCCGCGACCGCCATCGGCCATCCGCCGAGCAGGCCGAGCAGGGCTGGCAGTTGCGCGAGCCGCCGGCGCGAGGTGGACGGGGCGGGGTGCGCAGGCTGCGTGGGCGGAGGCGATTGCATCGCGCCAGTCTAGCGGCAGGCTCCGGGCCGGGATCCGGCACTGCGATTGCCCACCCGGACCGCCCGCGCACTATCATCGCGTCCAGCCGCGGTGATCGACAGGCCGCACGACGGATCCGGTGCCCGGGCACCCGGACGCAGACGACTTCCAGGAGGACAGCCCCGATGATCAAGCTCTACACGACGAAAAGTTCCGGCAACGGCTACAAGGTGCGGCTGCTCGCCTCGCTGGTCGGTGCGCCGGTCGAGCAGGTGTTCATCGATTTCGAGGGCAAGGAGCACAAGTCGCCGGCGTTCCTGAAGCTCAACCCGCGTGGCCAGGTGCCGGTGATCGAGGTCGAGGGCCGGGTCATCTGGGATTCCACCGCCTGTCTGGTGTATGTCGCTCGCAAGCATGGCGGCGAGTCCTGGCTGCCGACCGATCCGCTCGGCATGGCCGAGGTCGCCCAATGGCTGGCGGTCGCCTCCAACGAGATCCAGTTCGGCATCCAGCTCGCGCGCGGCATCCTGCGGCTCGGTCGCCAGGGTAACCTCGAGGAGGCGCAGGCACGCGGCCGCATCGCGCTCGATGCGATCGAGCAGCGGCTGGCCGACACGCCGTGGCTCGCGCTCGGCCGCCCGACGGTCGCCGACATCGCCTGCCAGGCCTATGTCGGCGTGGCGGACGAGTCTGGCATCGACATGTCGAAGTATCCGCTGACGCAGGCCTGGCTGAAGCGTATCGAAGGGCTGCCGGGCTGGGTCAGCCGGGCGCAGTGAGCGCGGCCGCGCGATGAGCCTGCCGCTGCCGGCCCCCGCGCCCGGGCCGGCCTTCATCCACGCACATTCTGCCAGGCCAGGCTGGCGGGCTGCCGCCGATGCCTGCGCGCGCACGATCTCCGGTTCCGGCATCGGCGCCAACCTCGGGTTCGTGTACGTCACCGACAGCCATGCGGACCACCTGCCGTCGATCGTCGACCGGTTGCGCGCGCGCAGCGGCGTCGAGCACTGGGTGGGCACGGTCGGCATCGGCGTGTGCGCGACCGGCGTGGAGTACCTCGACCAGCCGGCGATCGTCACGCTCGCCGGGGCCTTCCCGGAGGACGGCTTCCGGCTGCTGCCGGCGATGCAGGATGCGTCCGCGCTGCCCGACGGGTTGTATGCCTGCGGCGCGCAGGACGCGAACCTCGCCGTGCTGCATGGCGATCCGTCCAGCCGCCACCTGCAGTCGCTCATCGCCGGTCTGGCGCAGCGGGTGTCCAGCGGTTTCGTGATCGGCGGCTTGACCAGTTCGCGCAGCGCGGTCTGGCAGGTCGCGGACGACCTGTCGACGGGCGGCGTCTCCGGCGTGCTGTTCGGCGAGAACGTCCCGGTGCTGACCCGGCTGACCCAGGGCTGCGTGCCGATCGGACCGCGGCACAAGGTCACCGAGTGCCATCGAAATGTCGCGATGAAGCTCGATGGCAGGCCGGCGCTGGAAGTGTTCGATGCTGACCTGGGCAAGCCGCTCGCCGGTGACTACGAGCGGGCTGCTTCGGAGGTGTTCGCCGCGGTCATCCTGCGCGGCAGCGACACCGGCGATTACGTGGTGCGCAACCTGGTCGGCATCGATCCGCAGCAGCAGTGGGTGGCGGTCGGCGACTGGCTGGAGCCGGGCGCCGAGATCCAGTTCTGCCGGCGCGACCTCAAGAGCGCGACCGAGGACCTGGAACGGGTGCTCGCCGGCGCCCGGGAGGCGATCGGGGGTGTACCGCGCGGCGGGCTCTACTTCTCCTGCCTTGGCCGTGGCGAGAGCCTGTTCGGCGAAGGTTCGTTCGAACTCGGGCTGATCGCCAGGCACCTGGGCGAGTTCCCGCTGGCCGGCTTCTTCGGCAATGGCGAGATCTCGCACGATCGTCTGTACGGCTATACCGGCGTGCTCCTGCTGTTTCCCTGAGGCATGTACGGGCCGCGAGCTTGACCCGGGGCCGGCCCGCCCCCATATCGGCACCTAGTACAGGATGGCAGGCTCCAGATGCAATTCAAGGACTACTACAAGATTCTCGAGGTCGAACGCGGGGCGAGCGACGACGATATCCGCAAGGCGTATCGCCGGCTCGCGCGCAAGTACCACCCGGACGTCTCCAAGGAGAAGAACGCCGAGGAGCAGTTCAAGGCGGTCGGCGAGGCTTACGAGGTCCTGAAGGACAAGCAGAAGCGTGCTGCCTACGACCGGCTCGGCACCTACCGGCCGGGGCAGGATTTCCGTCCTCCGCCCGGGTGGGAGCAGCAGTACGGGCGCGGCGGTGGCTTCCGCAGCGAGGACATGGACGGCCTGGACCTCGGCGACCTGTTCAGTGGCCTGTTCGGTGGTGGTGGTGCCAAGGGCGGCGGGTTCGGACGGGGGCGGGCGCGCAGTGCGCCGCCGCGTCCACCGATCGAGGCCGACGTGACGATCACGCTCGACGAGGCGCTGAACGGCACCGAGCGCACCTTCCAGGTCTCCAGCGGCGACGGCACCCAGTACCCGGTGACCGTGCGCATCCCCAAGGGGGCGACGCAGGGTGCGCGGATGCGTGTGCCCAGCCGCGGCGTGGCCGGCGACATCATGCTCACCGTGCGTATCGCTCCGCATCCGCTGTACACCGTCGATGGCCGCGACCTGCAGGTGGAGGTGCCGGTCACGCCCAGCGAGGCCGCGCTCGGTGCCACCGTCGAGGTGCCTACGCCGGCGGGCGCGGTACGCCTGAAGGTCAAGCCGGGTACCTCGAGCGGCCAGCGCCTGCGCCTGACCGGGCGCGGCCTGCCCAACCCGAGCGGCGATCCGGGGAACCTGTACGCGCTCGTGCTGGTGAAGGTGCCGGCCGAACTGAGCGACGCGGAACGCGAGGCCTACGAGCAGCTGGCGCGGGTGTCCACGTTCGATCCGCGCGCCCTGCGCTGAGCCAGCGTCAGCCCGGCATTGGCGGAGCGAGCTGGCGCACGCAGTCGCGCAGCAGTTCGACCAGGCCCTGCTCGCGGGCGGCATCCCAGACCACCACCTGCGTGTCGGCGGCGCTGCCATCGCGAGACGGGAACCGCGCGACCAGTCGTACCACGGGTACCGGGCCGGCCGCTGCCGGCGGCATCACGCCGGCGTGAGGGGTGACTTCCGCCTCGACGGGCGACAGGGCCTCGCCAGCGGGCACGGCAGGGTCGCGCCGGCGGGCGAACTTCACCTCGAGTGCGACGGGGAGCCGTTCGAGCACGGCAGCCGAGCGCAGCACGCGGTGGCGGATCACTTCCGTGCTTGCCGCCGCGGCGGCATCGGCGAACCGGACTGCCTCTTCCAGCGCCGGCGCTGCCAGCCTGTGCAGTGCCGAGGTGTCGAGTACCCACTGCCAGAGCTCGGCCATCCCCTGGCCGGACGACAGCGCGCCGCGGTCGAC
>CANHBC010000015.1 GCA_947458835.1 Betaproteobacteria bacterium
CTGTGCGCGGTGCTCGCGCTGGCGCCACTGGGCGGCTTGCGACCGGCCGCGGCCCAGGCCGCGCTGGCCCGGGTCGGTGACCCGGCGCCCGCGTTCACCCTGCCTTCGATCGACGGACGCACGGTATCGCTGTCGGACTTCAAGGGCCGGTACGTGGTGCTCGAGTGGTGGAACAGCGATTGCTACGCGATCAACACCCACTATGGCGCGGGCGCGATGCAGGCGGCGCAGCGGCGCGCGCGCGCCGGCGGCACTGTCTGGCTGTCGATCGACTCGACCCATCCCTCGCACCCGAGCTTCCTCGACGCGAAGCGGGCCGCCGCGATGCTGCGCCAGTGGAAGGGCAGCCAGGCCGCGATGCTGCAGGATCCCGACGGCCGCACCGGGCGCGCCTACGGTGCGATGGTGACCCCGCATGCGTACGTCATCGATCCTTCCGGACGGCTGATCTACGCCGGCGCCATCGACGACCAGCGGACGATGCGCGACCCGCGCAAGGCGCGCAACCTGCCGCTCGCGGCGATCGAGGAAGCGCGGGCCGGGCAGCCGGTATCGCGCCCGCTCAGCCAGGCCTACGGGTGAGGCATCAAGTACGCGGGCTAGTCTGGCCCGCCTCCGCCGCCGTGCCGGCCAGGCCGCGTCGAGCGAGCCAGTAGGCGCCGAGCATCGTCTTGGTCTCGGTCTGCTCGCCGGAGTCGACCTGGCGCAGGACCTCTTCCAGCGGCAGCAGCACCGTCGCGACGAACTCGCCGTCCTCGCCCGGGTGACCCTCGTGCACCAGCCCGGTAGCGATGTAGTAGTCGATCCGCTCATCGGCGTAGCCGACGCAGGGGTGCACGGTGAACGCGAACTCGAGCGACCCCGCGCGGTAGCCGGTCTCCTCGAGCAGTTCGCGCTCGGCGGTGGTGCGCGAGGACTCACCGGCATCGATCTTGCCCGCCGGGAACTCGAGGGTCTCGCGGCCCACCGGATAGCGGTACTGCCGCACCAGCACCAGCCGCCCGTCGTCGAGCACTGGCAGGATGATCGCCGCGCCCGGGTGCCGGATGTACTCGCGCAGGGCCTCGCGGCCGTCGGGCAGCCGCACCCGGTCGCGCCGCACCTTCAGCAGCGCGCCCTCGAACATGGCGGTGGAGTCGATGCGCGTTTCGGTGAAGTCGTCCATGCCTGCCCTCCCCGGGCGGCGGCCCGACGGACTACAGGGACCGCTGGATCGCCATCAGGCACCAGGCCATCAGCGGCTGCGGCAGCAGGCCCAGCGCCAGTACTGCAAGGCCATTGACCGTCATCAGCACCCGGGCGTCAGCGGTCGCGCTGAGCGGCGTCGTGTCCACCGGTTCATCGAAGTACATCAGCTTGACGATGCGCAGGTAGTAGAACGCACCGACCAGCGACATCAGCACGGCAAACACCGCCAGCCAGACGAGTCCGATATCCACCACCGCCGAGAGCACCGTGAGCTTGGCGTAGAAGCCGACCATCGGCGGCAGGCCGGCCATCGAGAACATCAGCAGGAGCATCAGAAATGCCTGCCAGGGCGCGCGCCGGGACAGCCCGCGATAGTCATCCAGCTGGTCCGCCTCGAAGCCGGAGCGTGCCAGCAGCAGGATCATCCCGAAGGTGCCGAGGTTCATCAGCACGTAGACCGCGACGTAGAACATTGCCGCTGCGAACCCGAACGCATTGCCGGCGAGGAAGCCCAGCAGCAGGAAACCCATGTGCGAGATGCTGGAGTACGCCAGCATCCGCTTGAGGTTGGTCTGCGCGATAGCCGCGAAGTTGCCCAGCGCGAGGGACAGCACCGCCATCACGACCAGCATGCTCCGCCAGTCGGCGGTCAGCCCGCCCAGTGCCTCGCCGAGGATGCGCATGAAGAACGCGAACGCAGCCACCTTCGGCGCCGAGCTGATCAGCAGCGTCACCGCGGTGGGCGCACCGTGGTAGACGTCGGGCACCCACATGTGGAAGGGCACGACGCCCAGCTTGAAACCCAGCCCGGCCACGATGAACACCAGGCCGAACACCAGCACCGTGCGGTTGCCTTCCCCGCGAGCGATGATCGAGGCGATATCCCCGACCTGCAGCGTGCCGGTCGCACCGTACACCATCGACATGCCGTAGAGCAGCATGCCCGAGGCGAGCGCGCCCAGGATGAAGTACTTCATGGCCGCTTCGGTGGCGGCCACCGAGTCGCGCTGCAGCGCGATCATCGCGTACAGCGACAGCGACAGCAGTTCCAGTCCCAGGTAGAGCGTGATGAAGTGGTTGGCCGACACCATCACCATCATGCCCAGCACCGAGAACAGCGTCAGCGTGAAGAACTCGCCGCGATACATGCCGCGGTCGGCGAGGTAGCGCCGGGAATAGACCAGCAGCATCGACACCGCGCCGAGGATCATCAGCTTGAGTGCGTCGGCCAGCGGATCATCGATGAACATCGCGCTGAAGGTGAACGCGGTGCCGGTGGTGGCGGTCGCGAGCACGATGACCGCGCAGGCCACCAGCACGAGCTGCGACAGCACCTGGGTGACCCAGCGCCGCTCGTCGCGGATGAACAGGTCAACCAGCAGCACCGCGCAGGCCGCGGCCAGCAGGAACAGCTCGGGCGCCGCCGGGGCGAGGTCGGGGAACGGGATTTTCATGTCAGCGTGCCGGCAGTTTGCTCTGGCCGACATGGGCGACCAGGTCGTTGACCGAGGTATGCAGTACTTCGGTGAAGGGCAGCGGCCACAGGCCCATGCCGAGCACCGCGACCGCCAGCACCCCGAGTACCAGCGCCTCGCGGGCGGAGAGATCCTTGAGGCCGGCGACGGCGGCGTTGGCGACGTCGCCGAACACCACCCTGCGGTACATCCACAACGTGTAGGCGGCGCCGAAGATCAGCGTGGTCGCGGCAAGCACGGCGTACCAGAAGCTCACCTCGATGGCCGCCATGATCACCATGAACTCGCCGACGAAGCCGCTGGTACCCGGGAGCCCGGCGTTGGCCATCGCGAACAGCATGAAGAACGCGGCGAACACCGGCATCGTGTTGGCGACCCCGCCGTAGTCGGCGATGGCGCGACTGTGCACGCGGTCGTAGAGCACGCCTACGCACAGGAACATCGCCGCGGAGATGAAGCCGTGGGACACCATCTGCACGATCGCGCCCTCGATGCCGAGCGCGTTGAACAGGAAGATGCCCAGCGTGACGAAGCCCATGTGCGCGATCGACGAATAGGCGATCAGCTTCTTCATGTCGGTCTGCACCAGCGCGACCAGTCCGATGTAGACGACTGCCACCAGCGACAGCGCGACCACTATCCCGGCCAGCGCCTGGCTCGCGTCGGGCACCACCGGCAGCGAGAAGCGCAGGAAGCCGTAGCCACCCAGCTTGAGCATGATCGCGGCCAGCACCACGGAGCCGCCCGTGGGCGCCTCGACGTGCGCATCGGGCAGCCAGGTGTGCACCGGCCACATCGGGATCTTCACCGCGAACGCGAGGAAGAACGCGATGAAGATCAGCACCTGAGCATGGAACGGGATCGGCAGGCGGTACCACTCCGAGAGGGCGAAGCTGCCGTCGGAGAGCAGGAACAGGTAGATCAGCGCCACCAGCATCAGCAGCGAGCCGAGCAGCGTGTACAGGAAGAACTTGACCGAGGCATAGACCCGGTTCGGGCCGCCCCAGATGCCGATCACGATGAACATCGGGATCAGCGTGGCCTCGAAGAAGAAGTAGAACAGCAGCGCATCCATCGAGCAGAACACGCCGTTCATCAGGCCCGACAGGACGAGGAAGGCGGCCATGTACTGCGCCACCCGGCTGTCGATCACCTTCCAGCCGGCGATGACCACCAGCACGGTGGTGAAGCTGTTGAGCAGGATCAGCAGCAGCGAGATACCGTCGATGCCCAGGTGGTAGTTGACGTTGAACGCCGGCACCCACGGCACGAACTCGACGAACTGCAGCCCGGAATGCTGCGGGTCGAAGCCGGTCCAGAGGGGCAGCGTCACCGCGAAGCCGGCGAGCGCCCCCGCGAGGGCGAGGATCCGCGCGAGGCCGGCATTGCGGTCGGAGCCGGTGGCCAGCACGAGGATCGCGCTGGCGATGGGCACCCAGATGGCCAGAGTCAGCAGCGGAGTCATGTTCGGGTCGTCATTCTTCGATTCGTGTTGTCGGTCAGAACACCGCGCGGGTGCGCGCCAGCCACAGCAGCAGCAGGCCGAGTACGCCGATCAGCATGGTGAATGCATACGTGTAGAGGTAACCCGACTGCAGCTGGCGCGACAGGCGGGCGACCTGCCCGACCACCCAGGCGCTGCCGTTAACCATCACTCCGTCGATCAGCTTCACGTCCCCCACCTTCCACAGGAAGCTGCCCACCTTGCGCAGGCCGTCGCGGAACAGGAAGGCATACAGCTCGTCGATGTAGTACTTGCCGAGCAGCAGCGCATGCAGCCCCTTCATCCGCGCCGCGATCGCGGCCGGCAGGTCGGGGCGCTTCAGGTACAGGTACCACGCGAGCACCACGCCGGCCAACGCGAGCCAGAACGGAGCGGTCACGAAGCCGTGCAGGGCCATCTCGAGCGGGCCATGGGTGTGGGCGCGCAGGTGCTCCAGCGCGCCGTGGCCCTCGGCAACGAAGATCGCGCCGTCGAACCAGTTACCCAGGACCATCGGGGACAGCGCGAGGTAGCCGATCACCACCGACGGCACGGCCAGCGCCACCAGCGGCAGGGTGACCACCCACGGCGACTCGTGCGGCTTGCCGGCATGACCGTGGTCGTCGTGGCCGTGCTCGTCGTGCGGGTCGTGCGGTTTCAGGTGATAGCGCTCCTCGCCGTGGAACACGAGGAAGTACATGCGGAAGGAATAGAACGCGGTGATGAACACCCCGGCGACCACCGCGAAGGTGGCGAACCCGGCGCCCGCGATGCCGGCCTCGGACACCGCGATGATGATCGAGTCCTTCGAGTAGAAGCCGGACAGGAACGGGGTGCCGATCAGCGCCAGCGAGCCGATCAGCGAGGTGATCCAGGTCACCGGCATGTAGCGCCGCACGCCGCCCATCCAGCGGATGTCCTGGTTGTGGTGCATGCCGATGATCACCGACCCGGCCGCCAGGAACAGCAGCGCCTTGAAGAAGGCGTGGGTCATCAGGTGGAAGATCGCCACCGAATACGCCGAGGCGCCCAGGGCCACGGTCATGTAGCCAAGCTGTGACAGCGTCGAGTAGGCCACCACGCGCTTGATGTCGTTCTGGACGATGCCGAGCAGGCCCATGAACAGCGCGGTGATCGCACCGGTGACCAGAACCACCGACAGCGCGGTGTCAGACAGCTCGAACAGCGGCGACATGCGCGCGACCATGAAGATCCCCGCGGTCACCATCGTAGCCGCATGGATCAGCGCCGAGATCGGCGTCGGGCCTTCCATGGAATCGGGCAGCCACACGTGCAGCGGGAACTGCGCCGACTTGCCCATCGCGCCGATGAACAGCAGGATGCAGGTGACGGTCACCAGCGACCAGGTCGTGCCCGGCAGGAGCTCGATGCCCGCATCGGCCATCGAGGGCGCGCGTTCGAACACCGCCTGGTAATCGAGCGTGCCGAAAAAGGCGAGCACCAGCCCGATGCCGAGCAGGAAGCCGAAGTCGCCGACCCGGTTCACCAGGAAAGCCTTCAGGTTGGCATAGGTCGCCGTGGGCCGCTTGTACCAGAACCCGATCAGCAGATAGGACACCAGCCCGACCGCCTCCCAGCCGAAGAACAGCTGCAGGAAGTTGTTGCTCATGACCAGCATGAGCATCGAGAAGGTGAACAGCGAGATGTAGGCGAAGAAGCGCTGGTAGCCCGGGTCGTCGTGCATGTAGCCGATGGTGTAGACGTGCACCATCAGCGACACCGACGTGACCACCAGCATCATGGTGGCGGTCAGGCTGTCGATCAGGAAGCCGACCTCCAGCCGGAGGTCGCCGGAGGTGAGCCAGGTGTAGACCGTGCCGTTGAACGTGTTGCCCGCCAGGACGTCGAAGAACACCCAGATCGAGCCGGCCAGGGACACCGCCACCCCGGCGATGGTCACCACATGCGCCCCGGTGCGCCCGACCGCGCGCCCGAACAGGCCAGCGACCAGCGCGCCGAACAGCGGTGCAAGGGGGATCAGCAGGTATACCGTCTGCATCGTCATCGCGGCGCCCTCACCCTTTCAGCGTGTCGAGGTCGTCGACGTGGATGGTGCGCAGGTTGCGGAACAGCGCGACCAGGATCGCCAGGCCGATCGCCGATTCGGCGGCGGCCACGGTCAGGATGAAGAATACGAACACCTGCCCGGCGAGGTCCTGCAGGTAGTAGCTGAAGGCGATGAAGTTGAGGTTCACCGCGAGCAGGTTCAGCTCGATCGCCATCAGCAGGATGATCACGTTCTTCCGGTTGAGGAAGATGCCGAGCACGCTGATCGCAAACAGGATCGCGCCCAGGATCAGGTAGTACGACAGCGGTACCAACGGCTTGGCTCCCCTCGTGTTCTGGCTTGTATCGGTCGCCGTCCGGGACTGCGGTTGCAGGCCCGCGACGGCAGTGTCATTTCGGCGGCTGCGGTGGCTGCTCCGTCCCGTCACCGGGCGGCGGTCCGGACACGCCACGCGGTTCAGAGGGCATCGAGACCAGCCTGACGCGGCCCTCGCGCCGCGCTGCGACCTGTACCGCCGGGTCGATGCTGCGCGTGTTCTTGCGCTCGCGCAGCGTCAGCGCGATCGCCGCCACGATCGCCACCAGCAGGATCACCGCGGCGAGTTCGAACGGATACAGGTATTCGGTGTACAGCACCATGCCGATCGCGCGGGTGTTGCTGTATCCCTCGGCCGCCTCGGGCGGCGGCGGGCGCATCGACAGGCCGAAGTACGGGCCGAGCAGCGTGGCGGCCATCACGACCAGCAGCAGCACGGCCACCGGCAGCGCGATCGGCAGGATGTTCCAGAAGCCCTCGCGCATGCGGTCGATGTTGATGTCGAGCATCATCACGACGAACAGGAACAGCACCATCACCGCGCCGACGTACACCAGGATCAGCGTGATGGCGAGGAACTCGGCGTGCAGCAGCAGCCAGAGCCCGGCGGCCGCGGCGAACGACAGCACCAGGAACAGCGCCGCGTGCACCGGGTTGCGCGCGGTGATCACCCGCAGCGCCGAGAGCACGAGCACCGCGGCCAGCACGAAAAAGACGACCGCCTGGAAGTTCATCGGACCACCTCGGTCGCGGCCGGGGTCTGGGGGGCCGGCATCGGGCCGGCGCTTCGGTCAGCGGTAGTTCGCATCGGCCATCCTGTCGCGGGCGATCTGTTCCTCGTAGCGGTCGCCGATCGCCAGCAGCATTTCCTTGGTGTAGACGAGGTCGCCGCGCCGCTCGCCGTGGTATTCCAGCGTGCGCGTCTCGACGATGGAGTCGACCGGGCAGGACTCCTCGCACAGCCCGCAGAAGATGCACTTCGTGAGGTCGATGTCGTAGCGCGTCGTGCGGCGGGTGCCGTCGTCGCGCACGTCGGACTCGATGGTGATCGCCATCGCCGGGCACACCGCCTCGCACAGCTTGCAGGCGATACAGCGTTCCTCGCCGTTCGGGTAGCGGCGCAGCGCGTGCAGGCCGCGGAAGCGTGGGCTCTGCGGCGTCTTCTCCTCGGGGTACTGCACGGTGATCTTGCGTGCGAACAGGTTGCGTCCGGTCAGCATCATGCCGCGGAGCAGCTCGAGCAGCAGGAACGACCGGAAGAAATGCGTGATGCGGGTCATCATCGGGGGCCTCTGCGCAGGTCCATGGCTCAGAACCACCAGCTGAACGGGGGCCAGTCGCGCACCGGGTCCATCATCGCGACGCCGACGACGAGGATCCAGACGAGCGTCAGCGGGATGAACACCTTCCAGCCCAGGCGCATGATCTGGTCATAGCGGTAGCGCGGGAAGGTGGCGCGCAGCCACAGGAAGCAGAACAGCAGGAACGCGATCTTCAGGAACAACCAGTGCGCGCCGGGGCCGAACAGCAGGCCGACGACCGGGATCGCAGCCAGCGAATCGACCTGCACCGGCGGCAGCCATCCGCCGAGGAACATCAGCGAGGCGAGCGCCGAGATCAGGATCATGTTCGCGTATTCGGCGAGGAAGAACACGGCGAACGCGGTGCCGGAGTACTCGACGTGGAAACCAGCCACGATCTCCGACTCGCCCTCGGCGACGTCGAACGGGGCGCGGTTGGTCTCGGCCACGCCGGCGATGAAGTAGACGAGGAACAGCGGCAGCAGCGGCAACAGGTTCCAGGTCCAGAAGCCGCCGCCCTCCTGCGCCCGGACGATCGCCCCGAGGTTGAGGCTGCCCGACACCATCAGCACGCCGACCAGCGCGAAGCCCATCGCGATCTCGTAGGACACGATCTGCGCGGCCGAGCGCATCGCGCCGAGGAAGGCGTACTTCGAGTTCGACGCCCAGCCGGCGACGATCACGCCGTACACCCCCATCGAGGTCAGCGCGAGCACGTAGAGCAGGCTCGCGTCGATGTCCGCGAGCACCGTCCCGGGGCCGAACGGCAGGACCGCCCAGGCCGCCAGCGCCGGCATGATCGACAGCGTCGGCGCGATCAGGAACAGGAACCGGTTGGAGCCGGTCGGGACGATGATCTCTTTGAAGATCAGCTTGAATACGTCGGCGAACGGCTGCGCCAGGCCAGCGGTCCAGCCCATGCCGAACGCCATCACCCGGTTCGGTCCGATGCGCAGCTGCATGTAGCCGATCACCTTGCGCTCGGCCAGCGTGAGGAAGGCGACGCAGATGGTGATCGGAAGCACGATCGCGACGATCTTGACCAGGGTCCAGACCACCGGCCACGCCGGTCCGAGCAGGTTCTCGAAGAAGTCCATTTCGTGGCCCTCTCAGCCCGCGGCGCCGGCGACCGCGGCCGGAGTCGCGACACGCTCGATCGACAGCACCCCCGAGCCGGGTGCGCCGAGCGTGAAGGTGGATTCGTGGCCGGCCGGCAGCAGCAGGCAGCCGGCGGGAAGACGTGGATCGGACAGCGCCGGAAACACCACCGACGCGTTACCGGCGACGATGCGCACCTGGTCGCCCGGCTGGAGCCCGGTGGCCTGCCACAGATCGCTGGCCAGCACGACCTCGACCGGTGCCGCGTCGCGGGTCTTCTGCAGCGGCGGCGAACGGCGAGCCAGCGGGTCGGCATCATGGATGCGCACCGGTGCGACGCGTTCGATGCCAGCGCGACGCGGCAGGGCGGCGTCGACCGCCAGCGGCGCAGCCAGGGCGTTGTCGCAGCCGGTCGCTGGCAGCCCGTCGGGGGCGACCGCGGCACGCACCGCCTCCGAAGATTCCTGGTCGAAGCCGTCCAGGCCGAGCAGGTTGCCGAGCACCCGCAACACCTTCCAAGCCGGTCGCGTGTCGCCCAGCGGCCGTACCACCCCGGTGAAGGCCTGGGCACGGCCTTCGGTGCTGACGAAGGTGCCGGCGGTCTCGGTGAACGGTGCGATCGGCAGGATCACGTCGGCATAGTCGATCGCCCGGTGCTCGAAGGGCGACAGCGCGACCACGAACCCGGCTGCCTGCATCGCCGCCAGCGCCGCAGCGCCGTCGGCGCAGTCGAGCTCCGGCTCGACGCCCAGCAACACGTAGGCCTTGCGTGGCTCGGCAATCATCGCCTGCGCATCCAGGCCGTCGCCGGCCGGCTGCGCCCCCGCAAGCGTCGCACCGACGCTGTTGGCCGCCACGCCGAGGTGGCCGAAGCGCGCCCCGACGAGGTCGGCCAGCGCCTGCGCCAGCACCTCGAGTTCGGCGAAGCGCGGATGCTGCGCGGCGAGGTTTCCGAGCCAGACAACGCCGCGCTCGGCGCGCGCGAGGTCCTCGGCGAGGGCTCGTGCCGCCGGGGCCACGGCCACCGTCGCCAGCGCCGCATCGAGGTCGGCGGGCAGCGCGACGCCCTTCGCCGCGGCGGCTGCCTTTACCACCTGGGCGAGCGTGCCCACCAGGTCGGACGGCGCGACCACGGTCTCGCTGGCGAGCGGCAGCAGCGGATCCTGGGCGAGCGGGTTGAGCAGGTGCACGCGCGCCTGGCGCTTCGCGGCCTGGCGGATGCGCTGCGTGATCAGCGGATGGTCCTTGCGCAGCACGCTGCCCACCACCAGGAAGGCGTCGGCCTGGCCGACCTCTGCCACCGGCAGCCCGAGCCAGGGCGCGCCCCTGCGCCTGCCGTCAAGCCGGAAGTCGACCTGCCGCAGCCGATGGTCGACGTTGCCGGTGCCCAGCCCGCGCATGAGCTTCGCGAGCAGGTGCAGTTCCTCGAGCGTCTGGTGCGGCGAGGCGAGCGCACCGATCGCCGCAGCGCCATCGCTGGCGACGATCGCCTTCAGGCGCGTGGCGACGACTTCGAGCGCCTCGGGCCAGTCGACCTGCCGCCACCGGCCGTCGGTGCGTACCATCGGACGCGGCAGGCGGCGCTCGGAGTTGAGCGCCTCGTACGAGAAGCGGTCCTTGTCCGAGATCCAGCACTCGTTGACCGCCTCGTTCTCCAGCGGCAGCACACGCAGCACCCGGTTGCCCTTGACCTGCACCATCAGGTTGGCGCCCAGACTGTCGTGCGGGCTCACCGACCGGCGGCGGGTCAGCTCCCAGGTGCGCGCGGTGAAGCGGAACGGCTTGGAGGTGAGCGCGCCGACCGGGCAGATGTCGATCATGTTGCCGGACAGCTCGGAGTCGACCGTGCGCGCGACGAACGGCATGATCTCGCTGTGCTCGCCACGCCCGGCCATGCCCAGTTCCATCACCCCGGCGATCTCCTGGCCGAAGCGCACGCAGCGCGTGCAGTGGATGCAGCGGGTCATGTCGGTCGAGATCAGCGGGCCGAGGTTCTTGTTCGGCACCACGCGCTTCATCTCGTCGTAGCGCGACTCGCTCGCGCCATAGCCGACGGCGAGGTCCTGCAACTGGCACTCGCCGCCCTGGTCGCAGATCGGGCAGTCGAGCGGGTGGTTGATCAGCAGAAACTCCATCACGCCCTTCTGCGCCTGCACGGCCTTGGGCGAATGGGTGAACACCTTCATGCCCTCGGTCACCGGCGTCGCGCAGGCCGGCAGCGGCTTGGGCGCCTTCTCGACCTCGACCAGGCACATCCGGCAGTTGGCGGCGATGCTGAGCTTGCGGTGGTAGCAGAAATGCGGCACGTAGATGCCGAGCGCATTGGCGGCTTCCATCACCATCGCGCCGTCGCGCACCTCGACCGGCTTGCCGTCCACTTCCAGCTTGGCCATCGTTGCTATCGCTCTCTCAGACGTTCGGGCCGACCAGGCACCGCTTGTGGTCGACGTGGTACTGGAACTCGTCGCGGAAGGCCTTGATGAAGGCCCGGACCGGCATCGCCGCCGCGTCGCCGAGCGCGCAGATCGTGCGGCCCTGGATGTTGTCGCAGAGGTTGAGCAGCAGGTCGAGGTCTTCCTGCCGCCCCTTCCCGTGCTCGATGCGGTCGACGACCCGGTACAGCCAGCCGGTACCCTCTCGGCACGGCGTGCACTGGCCGCACGATTCCTCGTAGTAGAAGTACGACAGCCGATGCAGGCAGCGCACCATGCAGCGCGTCTCGTTCATGACGATCACCGCGCCGGAACCCAGGAACGACCCGGCCTTCTGGATCGAGTCGTAATCCATGTCGAGCGCCATCATCGTGTCGGCGGGCAGCACCGGCATCGACGATCCGCCGGGGATCACCGCCTTGAGCTTCACGCCGTCACGCATTCCGCCAGCCATCTCGAGCAGCTTCGCGAACGGCGTGCCGAGCCTGACCTCGTAGTTGCCCGGCCGCGCGACGTCGCCGCTCACCGAGAAGATCTTGGTGCCGCCGTTGTTCGGCTTGCCCAGGTTCAGGAAGGCCTCGCCGCCGTTGTTGATGATCCACGGCACCGCGGCGAAGGTCTCGGTGTTGTTGATCGTGGTCGGCTTGCCGTACAGGCCGAACGTGGCGGGGAACGGCGGCTTGAAGCGCGGCTGGCCCTTCTTGCCCTCGAGCGACTCGAGCAGCGCGGTTTCCTCGCCGCAGATGTACGCACCGTAGCCGTGGTGCGCGTGCAGCTGGAAACTGAAGTCGCTGCCCAGGATGCTGTCACCGAGGTAGCCCGCCGCGCGCGCTTCCTCGAGGGCCTCCTCGAAGCGCTCGTAGACGTCCCAGATCTCGCCGTGGATGTAGTTGTAGCCGACCGTGATGCCCATCGCATACGCACCGATCGCCATCCCCTCGATCAGGATGTGCGGGTTGTAGCGCATGATGTCCCGGTCCTTGAACGTGCCCGGCTCGCCCTCGTCGGAATTACACACGAGGTACTTCTGGCCGGTGTAGTTCTTCGGCATGAAGCTCCACTTCAGGCCGGTCGGGAAACCGGCGCCACCACGCCCGCGCAGCGCGGACTTCTTCAGCTCGCCGATCACCACGTCGGGTGGGATCTTCTCGGAGAGGATCCTGCGGATCGCCTGGTAGCCGCCGCGCGCCTCGTAGTCGCGCAGGCGCCAGTTGGTGCCGTCCAGGCCCTTGAGGATCACCGCGTCCGGCCCGTAGATGCCGGTCTCGAACGGGGGCAGCGGCGCGTTCATCGGCCGCCCTCCTTCGGGCCGGCATGCTCGGCGCGCAGCTGGTCGAGCAGTGCGTCGAGCTTGTCGGCGGTCATCCACGACAGCATGGTGCGGTTGTTGCGGATCAGCACCGGGGCATCACCGCAGGCACCCATGCACTCGCCCTCCTTCAGCGTGAAGCAGCCGTCGGGGGTGGTCTCGCCGAAGCCGATGCCGAGCCGGCGCTTCAGGTGCTCGGCGGCATCGCCGGCGCCCTGCAGCTGGCAGGGCAGGTTGGTGCACAGCGTGAGCTTGTTGCGGCCCAACGGCGTGAGGTCGTACATCGTGTAGAAGGTGGCGACCTCGTACACCGCCACCGCGGGCATGCCGATGTGGCGGGCGACCGCGTCCATCGCGCCGGTCGACAGCCAGCCGAGTTCCTCCTGCACGATCGCGAGCGCGGCCATCACGGCAGACTGGCGCTGGTCGGGCGGGTACTTGGCGATCGCGCGGTCGATCCGGGCGATCGCGCCCGGCGACAGCACGACATCGCCCTCGACCCCGGCGTGGCCGGGGGTGTGGCCGCCGCTGGCCGGCGGCACGGCTGAACCTGGCACGGGTGCGTTCATCGCGCTGGGATCCATCTTTCTGTCATCGGTCGGCAGCGGCTCGCTCATCGATCGATTTCACCGAAAACGATGTCCTGGGTGCCGATGATCGCGACCACGTCGGCGATCATGTGGCCACGGGACATCTCGTCGATCGCGGCCAGGTGCGGGAATCCGGGCGCACGGATCTTGAGCCGATACGGCTTGTTCGCCCCGTCCGACACCAGGTAGATGCCGAACTCGCCCTTCGGATGCTCGACCGCCGCGTAGGCCTCGCCGGCCGGCACGTGCATGCCCTCGGTGAAGAGCTTGAAGTGGTGGATCAGCTCTTCCATGTTCATCTTCATGTCGACCCGGCGCGGAGCGGCGACCTTGTGGCTGTCGCTGATCACCGGACCCGGGTTCCTGCGCAGCCACTCGACGCACTGGCGGATGATCCGGTTCGACTGGCGCATCTCCTCGATGCGGACCAGGTAGCGGTCATAGCAGTCGCCGTTGGTGCCCACCGGGATATCGAAGTCGACCCTGTCGTACACCTCGTAAGGCTGCTTCTTGCGAAGATCCCACTCGATGCCCGAACCGCGCAGCATCGGGCCGGTGAACCCCAGCTGCAGCGCGCGCTCGGGCGTGACCACGCCGATGCCCACCGTGCGCTGCTTCCAGATGCGGTTGTCGGTGAGCAGCGTCTCGTATTCGTCGACGCAACCCGGGAAGCGCTCGGTGAACGCCTCGATGAAGTCGAGCAGCGAGCCCTGCCGCGTCTCGTTCAGGCGCCGGAGATCGGCTTCGCTGCGCAGCGGAGAGGGATCGTACTGCGGCATGCGCTCGGGCAGGTCGCGGTACACGCCACCCGGGCGATAGTAGGCCGCGTGCATGCGCGCGCCCGAAACCGCCTCGTAGCAGTCCATCAGGTCTTCGCGCTCGCGGAAGCAGTACAGGAAGACCGTCATCGCGCCGATGTCCAGCCCGTGGGCACCCAGCCACAGCAGGTGGTTCAGCGTGCGCGTGATCTCGTCGAACATCACCCGGATGTACTGCGCGCGGATCGGCGGCACGACGCCGGTCAGCTTCTCGATCGCCATCACGTACGCGTGCTCGTTGCACATCATCGACACGTAGTCGAGGCGGTCCATGTACGGCACCGACTGCAGGAAGGTGCGCGTCTCGGCCAGCTTCTCGGTGGCCCGGTGCAGCAACCCGATGTGCGGGTCGGCACGCTCGATCACCTCGCCATCGAGCTCCAGGACCAGGCGCAGCACGCCATGGGCCGCCGGATGCTGCGGCCCGAAGTTCATCGTGTAGTTCTTGATCTCGGCCATGCGCTCGTTCAGCCCTTGCGGAAGCCTTCGCTATCGGCGTAGTTCTGCTCGCGGATCACCCGCGGCACCACCTCGCGCGGTTCGATGCTGACCGGCTGGTAGACCACCCGGCGCTGGTCCGGGTCGTAGCGCATCTCGACGTAGCCGGAGATCGGGAAATCCTTGCGGAACGGGTGCCCGACGAAGCCGTAGTCGGTGAGGATGCGCCGAAGGTCAGGATGGCCCTCGAAGACGATGCCGAACAGGTCGAACGCCTCGCGCTCATACCAGTTGGCCGAGGCCCAGATGCCGGTCACCGACGGCAGCACCGGGAAGTCATCATCGGTGGCGAAACTGCGCAGCCGCAGCCGCGCATTGTGTTCGAGCGAGAGCAGGTGGTAGACCGCCGAGAACCGGGCGCCGTCCCAGGCGCCGTCGCCATGGCCCGACCAGTCGACGCCGCACAGGTCGACCAGCTGGGCAAAGCGCAGTTCGGCGTCGTCGCGCAGGCGGGTCATCACCTCGAGCAGGCGCGCCGCGGGCACCGTCACCGTCAATTCGTCGTGCACGCACTCGACCTTCGAGGCGGCGTCTCCCAGGGCGGCTTGTACCCTGGCCTGGAGCTGGTCCGGTGGCAGGCTCATCGTGCGATCGTGCTCTGACGCTTGATCTTGTTCTGCAACTGGATGATCCCGTAGAGCAGCGCCTCGGCGGTCGGCGGGCAGCCCGGCACGTAGATGTCCACCGGGACGATGCGATCACAGCCGCGCACCACGGAATACGAGTAGTGGTAGTAGCCGCCCCCGTTGGCGCACGAACCCATGGAGATGACCCAGCGCGGCTCGGCCATCTGGTCGTACACCTTGCGCAGGGCCGGCGCCATCTTGTTGCACAGCGTGCCGGCCACGATCATCACGTCCGACTGGCGCGGGCTCGGCCGGAAGATCACGCCGAAGCGGTCCATGTCGTAGCGCGCGGCCCCGGCATGCATCATCTCGACCGCGCAGCAGGCCAGGCCGAAGGTCATCGGCCAGAGCGAGCCGGTACGGGTCCAGTTGATCAGCTTGTCGGCCGAGGTGGTGACGAAGCCACGCTCGGCGCCGGGGAACACGGGCGCCTGGGCGCCGGGTCCGGATGCGGCCACTTCGCTCATCGGTTGCTCCGGTCGCTGCGGGCGGTCATTCCCATTCGAGTGCGCCCTTCTTCCATTCGTAGATGAAGCCGACCACCAGGATCATCAGGAACACGAACATCGCGCCGAGCCCGAACCAGCCGATGTCGCCGAGCACGACCGCCCACGGGAACATGAAGGCGATCTCGAGGTCGAACAGGATGAACAGGATCGCGACGAGGTAGTAGCGCACGTCGAACTTCATGCGCGCGTCCTCGAACGCCTCGAATCCGCACTCGTAGGGCGACAGCTTCTCGGCATCCGGCCGGTTGGCGCCGGTCGCGGAACTGGCGATCCAGCCAACCAGCGGAAGCACGAGCCCGAAAGCGAGGCCTACGCCGATGAACAACAGAATGGGCAGGTAACTTTCCAGCACAGCTAGCTCAACCGTCGACTAAGCAACATCTCGGACCCCCGGTTTTCCCGGTACAGCCTCGCGCGTCGGCTCCGCCTGCCGGAGGCAGGGCGGACCGTGCGAGGGTCACGGTAACGCAGTTGGCGCCGATCCGGGCCAGCCGGCTCGTGGGCGGCGCGCGCTGCAATCACGCGTCTGGAGGCATCCGGCGCGGCGCGAGGGAACCGCTGTGCGCCACGCCATGCTGCCGATCCATCCTGAACCCGGCCCGTGCGTTGCACTTCGGCCGGAACTGCTGGTGCCCACGATCAGACTCGAACTGATACGGCTTTCGCCACTGCCCCCTCAAGACAGCGTGTCTACCAATTCCACCACGTGGGCTGAAACATTGCGCTGAATCACTGCGACCCCGATATTGTCGCCTACTTTTGGCGTTCCGGGTTCATCGAATTCGAGTTTACTTCGGAATATCTTGCGCCTTCGAAGCACCCGTCGCACCGGCGTCGGGCGCCGGCGCCACGGGTGCGGCCGGTACGGCACCCGCGGCAGGCGCCGAGGGCACCGGAACTGCAGCACCCGAAGGCGCCGGCGCACCCGGCACCGGGATCTGCGAGGCCGGTGACGCAGGCACGCGCTCCATCAGACCGCGCGATGCACTGCTGCTCGCCGCGACATAGGTCAGCACCAGGCTCGTGATGAAGAACAGCGTGGCCATGATCGCGGTCATGCGGCTCATGAAGTTCGCGGAACCACTGGACCCGAACAGGCTTCCGGCGGAACCGCTGCCGAAGGCAGCGCCCATGTCGGCGCCTTTGCCCTGCTGCAGCAGGACAAGCACGACGATCGCACCCGCCGCGAGCACGTGGAACAACAGAATGAAGGTCTGGAGCATGTGGGTGTAGTCCTGTGGATCCGTCAGCCGAACGCGCGGCAGATCGGTTCGAAATCTTCGATCTTGAGCGATGCACCGCCGATCAGCCCACCATCGACGTCCGGCATCGCGAACAGTTCGGCTGCGTTGGACGGCTTGACGCTGCCGCCGTAAAGCAGGGACATGCCGGCGCCGACGGCGCCAAGGCACGTGCGCAGGAAGCGGTGCACCGACTGTACCTGCTCCGGCGCGGCATTGCGCCCGGTTCCGATCGCCCATACCGGCTCGTAGGCGACCACGCATCGTGCCAGCCGTTCGTGGCCGAGCCGCTCGACGCAAACCGACAGCTGGCCGCCGACCACGGCCTCGGTCAGGTCGGACTCGCGCTCCTCGAGCGTCTCGCCCAGGCAGATGATCGGGGTCAGGCCGGCGTCCAGTGCTGCAGCCGCCTTGCCGGCCACCAGCGCGCTGGTCTCGCCATGGTTGGCACGCCGCTCGGAGTGCCCGACGATCGCGAACGACGCGCCGAACTCGGCGATCATCGCGCCCGACACCTCGCCGGTGTAGGCACCCGAAGCCTGTGCGCTGACGTCCTGCGCGCCCCAGCGCACCGCACTGCCCGCGAGCAGTTCCCGCGCCTGCGCGAGATAGGGGAACGGCACGCAGACCGATACCTCGGTCTCGCCAGGCACCGGGAACGCCGCGGCGCAGGCGCGCAGCAGCGCTGCGTTACCGGCCAGCGAGCCGTTCATCTTCCAGTTGCCTACGACGCGTCTCGTCCTCATGTCCTGCCCCGCCCCCGGTACCGCGATGACACACGCCGCAGATGCACGTGCTTAACCGCGGGATTATACGGACCCGGTCCCGGGCGGGTCAAACGAGCACAGACAGGCCGAGCATCACCCGAAGCGGCCGGTGATGTAGTCCTCGGTCTCCTTGCGCTTCGGCTTGATGAAGATCGACTCGGTCTCCCCGACCTCGATCAGGTCGCCCAGGTACATGTAGGCGGTGTAGTCGGATACCCGAGCCGCCTGCTGCATGTTGTGGGTGACGATCACCACCGTGTAATCGCGCTTGAGCTCGTTGATCAGCTCCTCGATCTTGGCCGTGGAGATCGGGTCCAGCGCCGAGCACGGCTCGTCAAGCAGCAGCACCTCGGGCTTGATCGCGATACCGCGCGCGATGCACAGCCGCTGCTGCTGGCCGCCGGAGAGGCTGGTGCCGCTCTGGTGCAGCTTGTCCTTCACCTCGGTCCACAGCGCGGCGCGGTTGAGCGCCCACTCGACCCGCTCGTCCATGTCGGGGCGCGACAGCTTCTCGAACAGGCGGACGCCGAACGCGATGTTCTCGTAGATGGTCATCGGGAACGGCGTGGGCTTCTGGAACACCATGCCGACCCGGGCACGGATCAGCGACACGTCGTCGCGGGTGGTCAGGATGTCTTCCCCGTCGAGCAGGATGCGCCCTTCGGCGCGCTGCTCGGGGTAGAGCTCGTACATCCGGTTGAACACGCGCAGCAGGGTCGACTTGCCACAGCCCGACGGCCCGATGAACGCGGTCACACGCTTCTCAGGGATGACCAGGTTGATGTTCTTCAGGGCGTGGTACTTGCCATAGTAGAAGTTCAGGTTGTCCACCTGGATCTTCGTACGCTCGGCGGCAGGCTGTGGCGGCGGCTCGGCCAGCGCGAGGTCACCGGTCGAAAGATCTGCAAGGGCCATCGTTCAATCCTTATTGCGGAACATCACGCGCGCGACGATGTTGAGCGCGAGTACGCCGAGGGTGATCAGGAACACGCCGGTCCACGCGAGCTGCTGCCAGTTCTCGAACGGGCTCAGCGCGAACTTGAAGATGGTCACCGGAAGGTTGGCCATCGGCTCGGACAGGTCGGCGCTCCAGAACTGGTTGGACAGCGCCGTGAACAGCAGCGGAGCCGTCTCGCCCGAGATGCGGGCGATCGCCAGCAGCACGCCGGTGACCACACCCGCGCGGGCGGCCTTCAGCGTCACCAGAATGATCACACGCCACTTCGGGGCGCCCAGCGCGTAGGCCGCCTCGCGCAGCTGGTTGGGAATCAGCTGCAGCATGTTCTCGGTGGTGCGCACGACCACCGGGATGACGATCAGCGCGAGCGCAAGCACGCCGGCGAAGCCGGAGAAGCTGCGCGTCTTCGCGACCACCACCGCATAGATGAACAGGCCGATGACAATGGACGGCGCGGACAGCAGGATGTCGTTGACGAACCGCGTGACGTTGCCCAGCAGGGTGCGCTGGCCGTACTCGCCGAGGTAGACCCCGGCCAGCACCCCGATCGGCGTGCCGATCAGCGTGGCCAGCCCGACGATCAGCAGCGAGCCGAAGATCGCGTTCGCCAGGCCGCCGCCATCCACGTTTGGCGCCGGCGTCATCTCGGTGAAGGTGGCGATCGACAGGCCGTCGATGCCGCGGACCAACGTGTCGGCCAGGATCCAGATCAGCCAGACGAGGCCGAACGCCATGGCAGTCATCGACAGGGTCAGCGCGATGATGTTGGTCCGCTTGCGGCGCTGGTGCATCGCAAGCCGCGCGGCATTGACCGTGGCGGCGGTGCTCATGTCCGGCCTCCCTCGGCCCGCTCCATCCGAACCAGCAACACCTTGGAGGCGGCGAGCACGACGAAGGTGATCAGGAACAGGATCAGCCCGAGCTGGATCAGCGAGGCTTCATGCAGGCTGCCCGGGCTGGCCTCCGAAAACTCGTTGGCCAGGGCGGAGGTGATGCTGTTTGCGGCATCGAACAGCGACACGCTGTTGAGCTGGTTCACGTTGCCGATCACGAAGGTGATCGCCATCGTCTCGCCGAGCGCCCGGCCCAGGCCGAGCATGACGCCGCCGATCACCCCCGTCTTCGTGTAGGGCAGCACCACCCGCCAGACCACTTCCCAGGTGGTAGCGCCCAGGCCGTAGGCCGATTCCTTCAGCATCGGCGGCGTGACCTCGAACACGTCGCGCATCACCGCCGCGATGAACGGGATGATCATGATGGCAAGGATCACCGAAGCGCAGAGGATGCCGATACCCACCGGCGGGCCCTGGAACAGCGCGCCCAGCCCGGGGACGTCACCAAATGCACTCTGCAGCGGGATCTGCACGTAGTCGGAGAAGAGCGGCGCGAAGACCAGCAGGCCCCACATGCCGTAGACGATCGACGGAATCGCCGCCAGCAGCTCGATCGCGGTGCCCAACGGGCGCCGCAGCCACCCCGGCGACAGTTCGGTCAGGAAGACCGCGATGCCGAAGCTCACCGGGACCGCAATCAGCAGCGCGATGATCGAGGTGACCAGCGTGCCGTAGATCATCACCAGACCGCCGAACCGCTCCTTCACCGGATCCCACTCGGCCGTCCACAGGAAGGACAGGCCGAACTCGCGCATCGACGGGATGGCACCGAAGATCAGCGAGACGATGATGCCCAGCAGCAGGCCGAGCGTGACGAGTGCCGCCCCGGTGGTCAGCGCCGCGAACACCCGGTCGCCGAAACGATCATCCCGACGGGTGCCCTTCGGCTGCGGCACATCCGGTTCGGCCCTCTGGCCTGCTGCACTTGCTGGCAGTGTCGCCTCCATCTGGGATCTCCCGGCGTCGGACGCAGTGGCGGGCCGGGGATCCCGGCCCTGTTGGAAGGGGACGGAACTACCCCTTACTTGAGCGGCACCGGCCGGCCGTTCGTGTCGCGCAGGGTGCTCCAGAGCGCCCGCACCGACCTCACCACTGCATCCGGCATCGGGACGTAATCGAGCTCGAGTGCCGTGTTGTCGCCATTATCGTATGCCCAGTCGAAGAAGCGAAGCACGGCGGTGGCGTTCTCGGGCCGGTCCTGCACACGGTGCATCATGATGAAGGTCGCGCCGGTGATCGGCCAGGCGTCCTTGCCGCGCTGGTTGGTGAGGATCTGGTAGAACGTCTTAGACCAGTCTGCCCCGGCCGCGGCTGCGGCGAAGGTCAGATCGTCGGGGGCGACGAAGTTGCCGGCCGCGTTGCCCATCAGCGCATAAGCCAGCTTGTTCTGCCGCGCATACGAGTACTCGACGTAGCCGATCGAGTTCGGCAGCCGCTGCACGAAGGCGGTCACGCCCTCGTTGCCCTTGCCGCCGGCACCGGTGGGCCAGTTGACCGAGGCGCCCTCGCCGACCTTCGACTGCCATTCGGCGCTGACCTTGGACAGGTAGTTGGTGAAGATGAAGGTGGTGCCCGAGCCGTCGGCACGGCGTACCGGAGCGATCTGCGCATCCGGCAGCTTGACGCCCGGGTTGAGCTTCACGATGGCCGGATCGGTCCAGCGGGTGATCTTGCCCAGGTAGATGTCGGCCAGCACCTCGCCGGTCAGACGCAGCTGACGCGCCTCCAGCCCCTTGATGTTGACGATCGGCACCACGCCACCGATCACCGTCGGGAACTGCATCAGGCCGTCTTTTTCGAGTTCGGCATCGGTGAGCGGCATGTCGGAGGCGCCGAAGAACACCGTCTTGCCGCGGATCTGGCGCAACCCGCCGCCGGAACCGATCGACTGGTAGTTCATCCGGACGCCAGTGGCCTTGTTGTAGTCGGCAGCCCAGCGTGCGTAGAGGGGTGCCGGGAAGGTCGCGCCGGCCCCGGTGATCTCGGTGACCTGGGCGATCGCGGCGGAACTGGCTGCGAATGCGAATGCCGCGGCTGCGGCAGAGAGGATGCGTGCGAACTTCATCGTGCGGTTTTCCTCGAAGGAGGGTCGGGTTGGCGCGGAGTCTATTGGCGCCAGATGACAGGACTGTGACGGTCCATCCGAAGCAGGGCAGAAACCACCGCCCTGCCTGACCGGGCGTCAGGCAGCTTGCTCGATCGCCGCCGCGATCGATTCCGCGCAGCGCCGGGACAGCGCCTCCTGGTCGGATTCCACCATCACCCGCACCACCGGCTCGGTGCCCGACGGGCGAAGCAGCACCCGCCCCCGGTCTCCCAGCGCCTCACCGGCGCTGGCCACCGCCCGGGCGACCGCCGGATCGTCCCGGTAAGCCTTCGGGTCGCCAGTACGCACGTTGATCAGTACCTGCGGGAACAGCACCAGCGACCCGGCGACCTCGGCCAGGCTGCGACCGCCTCGCTGCATCGCGGCAAGCACCTGCAGCGCCGAAACGATGCCGTCGCCCGTGGTGTGGCGGTCGAGGCACAGGATGTGACCCGAGTTCTCGCCACCGACCTGCCAGCCGCGCGCGCGCAACTGCTCGAGAACGTAGCGATCACCGACCGCCGCGCGAACGAACTCGATACCCCGCGCCGCCAGTACCCGTTCAAGAGCCAGGTTGGTCATCAGCGTGCCGACTACCCCGCCGACCAGTTCGCCATGTTCGTGGCGGTCGACCACGATGGCATGCAGCAACTGGTCGCCGTCGTAGAGGGTGCCATCCTGGTCGCACATCAGCAGCCGGTCGCCGTCGCCGTCGAGGGCAATGCCCAGGTGCGCCCGGTTCGCCAGCACCGCCTCGCGCAGCGCGGCCGGATGGGTGGCACCGAAGCTGCGGTTGATGTTGAAGCCGTCGGGCTGGTTACCGATCGGGATCACGTCGGCGCCGAGTTCATGGAACACCGGGCCGGCGACATGGTAGGTGGCGCCGTGGGCGCAGTCGACCACGATGCGCAGACCGCGCAGGTCGCGATCGGCCGGGAAGGTGCCCTTGCAGAACTCGATGTACCGTCCGCCGGCGTCGGTGATCCGCCGTGCACGGCCCAGCTGTGCGGACTCGCGCGTCACCATCGGCTCGTCGACCACCCGCTCGATCTCGAGCTCGACCGCATCCGGCAGCTTGTTGCCGTCGCCGGAGAAGAACTTGATGCCGTTGTCCTCGTACGGGTTGTGCGAGGCACTGATCACGATCCCGGCCGACAACCGCAGCGCCCGGGCAAGGTAGGCCACCGCCGGCGTGGGCATCGGACCGCAGAGGTAGACGTCCACGCCCGCGGCCGAGAGGCCGGCCTGCAGCGCCGATTCGAGCATGTAGCCCGATACCCGGGTGTCCTTGCCGATCACCACCGCCGGCTGCGCGGCGCGGATGCCAGCCCCGGGCGCATCCGTTCCGGTACCGTTTCCGGTGAGGACCCGGCCGGCCGCATTGCCCAGCCGCATCACGAAATCAGGGGTGATCGGGGGCTTGCCGACGCGTCCGCGGACGCCATCGGTGCCGAAATATCGTCGAGTCAAGGGGCAGGGCTTGAGACGGTGGGGAGGGAAGCGTCGAGTGCACGCCAGACCGCCAGGGCGTCGCGGGTCTCGCGCACGTCGTGCACACGGATTATGTCAGCCCCGTGAAGGGCGCACCACAACGCCCCACCCACACTGGCGGCCATCCGCTCCCCGGTCGCACGCCCGGTGATCGCGCCGAGCATCGACTTGCGCGACAGACCGACCAGCACCGCACAGCCGAGTTCACGGAAGCGCGGCAGGGCGCGCAGCAGCGCAAGGTTGTGCTCCAGCGTCTTGCCAAAGCCAATGCCAGGGTCGACGGCGATGCGCTCGCGCACCACGCCGGCGTGGACCAGCGCGTCGACCCGGCCAGCGAGAAAGGCATGGACCTCTTCCACCACATCGACATACCGGGGTTCGCGCTGCATCGTGGCTGGCGTGCCCTGCATGTGCATCACGCAGACGCCCGCCGCGCTGTCGGCCAGGGTCTCAAGGGCGCCGGGCGTACGCAGCCCCTGGATGTCGTTGATGATCGACGCACCGGCGGCGATCGCCGCGCTCATCACCGCCGGCTTCACGGTGTCGACCGATACCGGCACGCCTGCATCGGCCAGTCCCTCGATCACCGGCAGCACTCGCCGCAGTTCGTCGGACACACCGACCTCGACCGCACCGGGACGGGTCGACTCGCCGCCGACATCGAGGATGTCGGCACCCTCGTCGATCAGCGCGCCACCGCGGGCGAGCGCCGCGGCGGCGTCCAGGAACTGCCCGCCGTCGGAGAACGAATCCGGCGTGACGTTGATCACGCCCATCAGGCGAGGCGTGTCGAGGGACAGGCGATGCCGCCCGCAGCTCCAGTATCGGCGCACGGCAGTACCGCCCCCTGCGGGTGGCGTCAGGCCTCGGTGGCTGGCGTGGTCGACGGCGCCGGCGCGCTCGGCGTGGCCGCGCTGTCACCGGCGGCGCTGCTGCCACCACCGGGCGACGATGCCGGCGGCTGCGTCGGCTTGGGCGGACGCGGCGGGCGTCCCTGCATGATGTCCTCGATCTGCTCGGCGTCGATCGTCTCGTACTCGAGCAGCGCGTTGGCCATCGCATGCATCTTGTCGCTGTTCTCCTCGATCAGCCGGCGCGCCAGCGCGTACTGCTGGTCGAGGATGCGGCGGATCTCGGCGTCGACCTGCTGCATGGTCGCCTCGGACACGTTCTTGTGCGTGGTGATCGAGCGGCCGAGGAACACCTCGCCCTCGTTCTCGCCGTACACCATGGTGCCCAGTTCCTTGCTCATGCCCCACTGGGTGACCATCTTGCGCGCGAGGTCGGTCGCACGCTCGAAGTCGTTCGATGCGCCGGTGGTCATCTGGCCCATGAACACTTCCTCGGCGATCCGGCCGCCGAACAGCACGGCGATGTTCTGCAGGATCTGTTCGCGGTCCATGCTGTAGCGGTCCTCGACCGGCAACTGCATGGTGACGCCGAGGGCGCGGCCGCGCGGAATGATGGTGACCTTGTGCACCGGGTCGGTCTTGTCGAGCATGCGTGCGACCAGTGCATGGCCGGACTCGTGGTACGCGGTGTTCTTGCGCTCGTGCTCGGGCATGACCATCGACCGGCGCTCGGCGCCCATCATGATCTTGTCCTTGGCCTTCTCGAAGTCGTCCATGTCGACCAGACGCTTGTTCTTGCGCGCGGCAAACAGCGCGGCCTCGTTCACCAGGTTCGCGAGGTCGGCGCCCGAGAAGCCCGGGCAGCCGCGCGCGAGGATGTCGGCACGCACGTCGGGCGAGATCGGCACCTTGCGCATGTGCACCTGGAGGATCTGCTCGCGGCCGCGGATGTCCGGCAGCGGCACCACGACCTGACGGTCGAAGCGGCCTGGGCGCAGCAGGGCCGGGTCGAGCACGTCCGGTCGGTTGGTCGCGGCGATCACGATCACGCCCACCGCTCCCTCGAAGCCGTCCATCTCGACCAGCAACTGGTTGAGAGTCTGCTCGCGCTCGTCGTTGCCGCCGCCCAGGCCGGCGCCGCGCTGGCGGCCCACCGCGTCGATCTCGTCGATGAACAGGATGCAAGGCGCATGCTTCTTCGCCTGCTCGAACATGTCGCGCACCCGCGCGGCACCGACGCCGACGAACATCTCGACGAAATCGGAACCGGAGATGGAGAAGAAAGGCACCTTGGCCTCGCCAGCGATCGCCTTGGCGAGCAGCGTCTTGCCGGTGCCCGGGCTGCCGACCATCAGCACTCCGCGCGGGATACGGCCGCCGAGCTTCTGGAACTTGGACGGGTCGCGCAGGAAGTCGACCAGTTCGGACACCTCCTCCTTGGCCTCCTCGCAGCCGGCGACGTCGACGAAGGTGATCTGGTTGCTGTTCTCGTCGTGCAGCTTCGCGCGGCTCTTGCCGAACGAGAAGGCACCGCCGCGGCCACCGCCCTGCATCTGGCGCATGAAGAACACCCAGACCGCGATGAGCAGCAGCATCGGGAACCAGGAAACGAAGATGTTCATCAGCAGCGAAGGCTCCTCCTCGGGCTTCGCCTCGATGATCACGCCGCTCTTGAGCAGGTCGCTGACCAGCCACGGATCGGACGGGGAATAGGTGACGAAGCGCTTGCCGTCGCCGCGCAGGCCCTTGATCACGCGCCCCTCGATGGTGACCTTGGCCACACGGCCAGCCTTCACCTCCTCGATGAACTGCGAGTACTCCAGGGTGTTGCTCTGGATCTGGCGCGTGTTGAACTGCTGGAATACGGTCATCAGCACCAGGGCGATGACCAGCCAGATCGCGACGTTCTTCACCAGATTGTTCAAGCGCTGCTCCTGCAGGGGTCGCGCGCGGGGAATGACCCGCACGAAAGCAAACATTCTAAACCTGAAACCGGCCGGGCACGCCCGGCTTCCCGTCCCGACCAACGCACCACCGGACGGGCAGGCTGCCGGGGCCGTCCTCACCACCGTTATCGGCCCGCGGGCCGGGAAACTTGCGGCCCGGCCGCCCTACCCGCCGGCGGCCGCCTTCGGATGGCGTCCGAGCAGGAAGAGCTCGCTGCTGCGATCGCGCGAGGCCGCCGGCTTGCGGCTGGCGACCGTCCTGAAGGTTTCCATCATCTGCGCCCGGAAATCCGGGTACCCCGCGCCCTGGAACGTCTTCACCAGGAAGGCGCCATCCGGCGCCAGCCTGCCGCGCGCGAAGTCCAGCGCCATTTCCGCCAGGTTCACCGCACGCGCCTGGTCCATCAGCGCGATTCCGGAGATATTGGGGGCCATATCGGAAAGCACAAGGTCGACCGGCCGG
Organism: Betaproteobacteria bacterium; assembly: GCA_947458835.1. Taxonomy (GTDB): domain Bacteria; phylum Pseudomonadota; class Gammaproteobacteria; order Burkholderiales; family CAIKXV01; genus CAIKXV01. The sequence continues at coordinate 26,368 of CANHBC010000015.1, forward strand.
CCGCCGAGCCGGGCATCGATCTGCGCCAGCACTGCATCGTCGGTGAAATCGCCCTGGATGATCTCCACGCCGGGCAGCGGCGCGATCTCGAGCAGGTCGACCGCGATCAGGCGGCCGCCCGGCTGGATGCGCTTCACCGCGTACTGGGCCCAGCTCCCGGGCGCCGCGCCCAGGTCGACCACCGTCGAGCCCGGCCGCAGCAGCCGGTCCTTGCCGTCGATCTCGGTCAGTTTGTAGACCGCGCGTGAACGGAAACCTTCCTTGCGCGACAGCAGGACGTAGGCGTCGTTCTCGTGTTCCCTGAGCCAGGTATTGCTGCTGTTCGAGCGCTTCATCGCCGTGCCGGTCCGTCACCGGTCCCGCGCGGGATGCGCGGGACGGCTGTGCAGATTACACTCCGCCACCCTGCCGTGCCGGAGCACCGATGCCCGCAATCGAACTCACCCCCGCCGAGCGCAAGGCGCTGAAGGCCGAAGCCCATGCCCTGTCGCCAGTCGCCGCGATCGGCAAGGCCGGCATCACGCCGGCCGTCCTGAAGGAAATCGACCTCTGCCTGCGCAGCCATGCGCTGATCAAGGTACGCGCCGGCTCCGACGAACGCGAGGAGCGTGCCGGCTGGCTGCTCGAACTCGCAGCGCAGCTCGACTGTGCCCCGGTGCAGTCGATCGGCCGTGTACTGGTGCTCTGGCGGCCGAAGCCGGACGAACCGGCGGCCCCACCGTCGCGTGAGCGTAAACCGGCCGGACCGGCGCGCAAGCGCACCAAGCGCGCCTACCAGTCGCGCTGATCCGCTGGCGAACGGCTGCGGCATGCCCACGGTCCCGCGGCCATGGGATGCCGCGGGGCGACGCGCGGTCAGCGCAGGCCAGTGCGCTGCAGCAGCACCATCGCGACCGCCAGCACGCACTGCACCAGGTAGAGCACGCTGGACACGCCGTGCCAGGTTCCGAAGCGCTCCCGGAACACGCTCTCGACGATCTCCTTCGCCAGTGCCTGTTCGCGCAGTCCGGCAAGGATCGGTTGAACGCCGAACTTGCCGACGAGCACCAGGGCCAGCATCAGCAGTACCACCCAGGTGAACCCTTGACGGAAGGCCGAGCCACCAAAGCGCACGGTGCGGAACAGCAGCAGCCAGGCCGCGCAGCCAATGCCGATCCAGGCGACGCTGTTGAACAGCGCGCCCGCAAGGCGCCCGGCAAGCGCGCGGTCCTCCAGCACCGAGAACAGCGTGGGCGCGACCAGCAGGCCGACCGTCCACAGCGAGCCGGCCCAGGCGGTGACCGCCAGCCAGTAGAGTGCTTCCCCGAGCCGCTTCAAGGGCGCCGCTTCAGATGTACTTCACGTCGAGCACTTCGTACTCGCGCGCGCCGCCAGGGGCCTGCACCTCGGCGATGTCGCCGGCGTACTTGCCGATCAGCGCACGCGCGATCGGCGACGAGATGCTGATCTTCTGGTGCTTGATGTCAGCCTCGTCGTCGCCGACGATCTGGTAGGTGACCACGTCGCCGGAGGAGAGGTCCTCGAGCTCGACGGTAGCGCCGAACACCACCCGGCCCTCGGCGTCGAGCAGTTTCGGGTCGATCACCTGCGCGTTGGACAGCTTGCCCTCGAGTTCCGCGATGCGGCCCTCGATGAAGCCCTGGCGCTCCTTGGCCGCGTCGTACTCGGCGTTCTCCGAGAGGTCGCCATGGGCGCGCGCCTCGCTGATCGCCGCGATCACTTCGTGCCGCGACACCGTCTTCAGGTGGTGCAGTTCGGCACGCATCTTCTCCGCGCCGATCACGGTCACCGGAACAGTCGCCATCGGTACAGCCTCGATTGGATTGGGTGGATTGGGGTGGACAGGGGGGAGTGGAAGGCGACGAGCCGCTGCGGCGCCGGCGTTCAGCCGGCGAGCGAGCGGTGCAGTCCCTGCAGGTCGTACACCTTCATGCCGCGGATGTCGCGCATGCCGTACGCGGCCGCACGGGCGCCGGCGACCGTGGTGAAGTTGGCGACGCGGGCCTGGAGGCCGGCGGCCCGGATCGAGTAGGAGTCCTGGATCGCCGCCCGTCGCTCTTCCACGGTGTTGATGATCATCGCGATCTCGCCGTTCTTGATCATGTCGACGCAGTGCGGACGGCCCTCGGCGACCTTGTTCACCGCCGTGACCGGCAGCCCCGCCGCCTCCAGGGCCGCGGCGGTGCCGCGGGTGGCCAGCAGCGAGAAGCCGAGTTCATGCAGCACGCGCGCGACATCGATGGTCCTGGGCTTGTCGGCGTCGCGCACGCTGATGAACACCTTGCCGCTGCGCGGCAGCCGTTCGCCGGCCGCCATCTGCGCCTTCACGAAGGCCTCGGCGAAGCTCTCGCCCACGCCCATCACCTCGCCGGTGGACTTCATCTCGGGGCCCAGGATCGAGTCGGCGCCCTGGAACTTGGCGAACGGGAACACCGCCTCCTTCACCGAGAAGTAGTGCGGCACCACTTCCCTCGAGACCCCCTGGCTGGCGAGCGAGCGCCCGGCCATGCAGCGTGCGGCGATCTTGGCCAGCGGCAGCCCGGTGGCCTTCGACACGAAGGGCACCGTGCGCGAGGCGCGCGGGTTCACCTCGAGCACATAGATCTGGTCGCCCTCGGCCGTGGACTGAATCGCGAACTGCACGTTCATCAGCCCGACCACCTTCAGCGCCTTCGCCATGGCGATCGTCTGCGCACGCAGTTCGTCCTGCAGCGCCGCCGACAGGCTGTACGGTGGCAGCGAACAGGCAGAATCGCCGGAATGCACGCCCGCCTGCTCGATGTGCTCCATCACGCCGCCGATCAGCACCACCTCGCCGTCGCTGACCGCGTCGACGTCGACCTCGATCGCATCGTTCAGGAAACGATCGAGCAGCACAGGCGAATCGTTGGATACCTTCACCGCCTCGCGCATGTAGCGTTCAAGGTCGGCCTGCCGGTGCACGATCTCCATCGCGCGCCCGCCGAGCACGTAGCTCGGACGCACGACCAGCGGGTAGCCGATCTCCTCGGCCAGCGCGATGGCTTTCTGTGCGCTGCGCGCGGTGCGGTTGGGCGGCTGCTTCAGCTTGAGCTTGTGGATCAGCTTCTGGAAGCGCTCGCGGTCCTCGGCCACGTCGATCGAATCGGGCGAGGTGCCGATGATCGGCACGCCGCAGCGCTCGAGGTCGCGCGCCAGCTTGAGTGGCGTCTGGCCACCGAACTGGACGATCACGCCCGACGGCTTCTCGAGCGCGACGATCTCCAGAACGTCCTCCAGGGTGAGCGGCTCGAAGTACAACCGGTCGGAGGTGTCGTAGTCGGTCGACACGGTCTCCGGGTTGCAGTTGACCATGATGGTCTCGAACCCGTCCTCGCGCAGCGCGAGCGCCGCGTGCACGCAGCAGTAGTCGAACTCGATCCCCTGCCCGATACGGTTCGGTCCGCCGCCGAGCACCATGATCTTGTTGCGCGACGTGGGCTGCGATTCGCATTCCTCGTCGTAGGTCGAGTACATGTAGGCGGTCGAGGTGGCGAACTCGGCTGCGCACGTGTCCACGCGCTTGTACACCGGGCGGATACCCAAGCCGTGCCGACGCTCGCGCACGGCGTCCTCGGTGGCCCGGGTGAGGTAGGCCAGGCGCCGGTCGGAGAAGCCCTTGCGCTTGAGCATGCGCAGTTCGTCACGACCGATGTCCTCGAGCGAGCGCTTCTCGATAGACAACTCGAGGTCGACGAGTTCCTTGATCTGCACCAGGAACCACGGGTCGATCCGGGTCAGCCGATGCACCTCGTCGAGCGACATGCCGACGCCGAAGGCGTCGGCCACGAACCAGAGCCGCTCGGGCCCGGGATAGGTGAGCTCGTCGGCGATGGTCTCGGGGTCGACCGTCTTCAGGTTGAAGCCGTCGACGCCGGTCTCCAGGCCGCGCAGCGCCTTCTGGAGCGATTCCTGGAAGGTGCGGCCCATCGCCATCACCTCGCCCACCGACTTCATCTGGGTGGTCAGGCGCGAGTTGGCCTGCGGGAACTTCTCGAACGCGAAACGCGGCACCTTGGTGACCACGTAGTCGATCGTCGGCTCGAACGAGGCCGGCGTCGCGCCGCCGGTGATCTCGTTGCGCAGTTCGTCTAGCGTGTAGCCGACCGCCAGCTTGGCCGCCACCTTGGCGATCGGGAAGCCGGTTGCCTTGGACGCGAGCGCGGAGGAACGCGACACCCGCGGGTTCATCTCGATGACCACCATCCGACCGTCGGCCGGATTGATCGCGAACTGCACGTTCGATCCGCCGGTCTCCACGCCGATCTCGCGCAGGCAGGCGATCGAGGCGTTGCGCAGGATCTGGTATTCCTTGTCGGTCAGCGTCTGCGCCGGCGCGACGGTGATCGAATCGCCGGTGTGCACGCCCATCGGGTCGAGGTTCTCGATCGAGCAGACGATGATGCAGTTGTCGTTGCGATCGCGCACGACCTCCATCTCGAACTCTTTCCAGCCGATCACCGACTCCTCGATCAGCACCTCCTTCGTCGGCGAGGCCTCCAGACCGCGGTCGACGATCGCGACGAACTCCTCGCGGTTGTAGGCGATGCCGCCGCCGGTGCCGCCGAGCGTGAACGAGGGGCGGATGATGGTCGGGTAGCCCACCATCGCCTGCACCTGGAGCGCCTCTTCCATGCTGTGCGCGAGCGACGAGCGCGGGCTGGCCAGCCCGATCTTGGCCATCGCGCGCTTGAACTTCTCGCGGTCCTCGGCCTTGTCGATCGCCTCGCGCGAGGCGCCGATCATCTCGACGCCGTGCTTCTCGAGCACGCCATGCTTCGCCAGGTCGAGCGCGCAGTTGAGCGCGGTCTGGCCGCCCATCGTCGGCAGCAGCGCGTCGGGCTTCTCGATCTCGATCACGCGCTCGACCATCTGCCAGGTGATCGGCTCGATGTAGGTCGCGTCGGCCAGCCCCGGGTCGGTCATGATGGTGGCCGGGTTCGAGTTCACCAGGATCACCCGGTAGCCCTCGTCGCGCAGTGCCTTGCACGCCTGGGCGCCGGAATAGTCGAACTCGCAGGCCTGGCCGATGACGATCGGGCCGGCGCCGATGATCAGGACGCTCTGGATGTCGGTACGCTTAGGCACGGCGCGCCTCCATCAGGCGGATGAAGCGGTCGAAGAGAGTGTCGATGTCGTGCGGTCCGGGGCTGGCTTCGGGGTGTCCCTGAAAACAGAAGGCAGGACGGTCGGTGCGCTCGAAGCCCTGCAGGCTGCCGTCGAACAGCGAAACATGCGTGACGCGGGCCGTGGACGGCAGCGTCGCCGGGTCGACTTCGAAGCCGTGGTTCTGGCTGGTGATCATCACGCGTTTCGTGTCGAGGTCCTGCACGGGGTGGTTGGCCCCGTGATGGCCGAACTTCATCTTGCGGGTCCGGGCGCCGCTGGCCAGCCCGAGCAGCTGGTGGCCAAGGCAGATGCCGAACAGCGGTACCTCGCGCTCGAGCAGCGTGCGGATCGCGGCAATTGCGTAGTCGCACGGCTCCGGATCGCCCGGCCCGTTGGACAGGAAGACGCCGTCGGGTTTCATCGCGAGCACGTCGGCGGCAGGGGTCTGCGCCGGCACCACGGTCAGCTGGCAGCCGCGGGAGGCGAGCATGCGCAGGATGTTGCGCTTGACGCCGAAATCGTAGGCGACGACATGGAACCGCGGCTCGGGCGCGGCTGCATGGCCACTGCCGAGCGACCAGACGCCCTCGGTCCAGGCGTAGGGTTCGCTGCAGGTCACCGTGCGCGCGAGGTCCATCCCGGCGAGGCCGGGAAAGCCGCGGGCTGCAGCCACCGCACGCTCGGCATCAAGCGGAGCCCCGCCCTCGGCCGCGGCGACCAGGCAGGCGCCCTGCGCACCCTTCTCACGCAGGATGCGGGTGAGCTTGCGGGTATCGACCTCGGAGATGCCGGGCACGCCGGCGGCCTCGAGGTATTCGGTGAGCGACTGCGTCGAGCGGAAGTTGCTCGCGACCATCGACAGGTCACGGATCACCAGCCCGGCGGCGAACACGCGGGCCGACTCGACGTCCTCGGGGTTCACGCCGACGTTCCCGATGTGCGGGTAGGTCAGGGTGACGATCTGGCCGGCGTAGGACGGATCGGTCAGGATCTCCTGGTAGCCGGCCATCGACGTGTTGAACACGACTTCCGCGACGGATTCGACCGGTGCACCGATCGAAAGGCCGTGAAAGACCGTTCCGTCGGCAAGCGCGAGCAAGGCGGGCGGACGGGTTGGCACGACAGGGACCTCTCCAGACTGGACCGGGAGGCGCGCCGCAGCGTGGCGCGCACCCGCCAACCCGCTGCCTCTCGGCAACGTGCGGACGGGTCCGACACCCCTGCGGTGGCCCTCTCGGCCGTGTACATGGCAAGCGGGACTGGCACGTGCAGGCCCGGCCGCACGAGCCCGAGCTTCCACGCCGTCCCGCGGGATAGATACGCGAAGTATACGCGAACGGCCACGGCCCCGCCTGCCGGCGCGGCCCGTGGCCTTTCCGGGGTCAGCGGTCGCGCAACCCCAGCACGTCCTGCATGTCGTACAGACCCGGGGCACGGCCGTCCAGCCAGCGTACGGCACGCAGCGCGCCTAGCGCGTAGTTGGCACGACTGGAGGAGCGGTGGGTGATCTCGAGCCGCTCGCCAGCCCCGGCGAAAAAGACCGTATGGTCGCCGACGATGTCGCCGCCCCGCGCGGAATGGAAGCCGATCTCGCGCGCACCTCGCTCGCCGGTCAGGCCCTCGCGGCCATGGACCGCGTCGCGCGCCAGATCGCGGCCGAGCGCCGCCGCTGCCACCTCGCCCAGGCGCATGGCGGTGCCGGACGGGGCATCGACCTTGTGCCGGTGGTGGATCTCGAACACCTCGACATCGTAGGCGTCGCCCAGGATGCGCGCAGCGGTCTCGACCAGCTTGAAGGCGACGTTCACGCCGACGCTCATGTTCGGGGCGAACACCAGCGGCAGGTCGCGCCCGGCATCGGCCAGCCGCTGGCGGCCGGCGGCATCGAAGCCGGTGGTGCCGATGACGATCGCGACACCGGCGGCGCGACAGGCGTCCAGGTGGGCCAGCGTCGCCACCGGCAGGGTGAAGTCGACCAGGGCGTGCGCCCCGTCGAGCGCCTGCGCGACATCCGACGTCACGGTCACGCCGGTATGCACGCCCGCGCCATCGCCGGCATCGCGACCCAGCGCCGGACTGTCGGCGCGGTCAAGCGCGGCGTGCAGCCGCATCTGCGGTGCGCGGGTGACCGCTTCGACCAGCGTGCGTCCCATCCGGCCCGATGCGCCGGCAATCACCACGTTCAGGGTACGGTCCATCGTGGGGCTCTCCTCGTTGCGTATGCGCCGGCCCTGCCCCGGGCCACCGGTGGGGTGTCCGGCAGGGCCTGGCAACCGGCGTGCAGTGCGGCCCGAGGGCCGCGCATCACAGGCCGATGCGTTCGCGCATCCGGCCGAAGAAACCGCGCTGCGGCGCGGCCTCGGACTTGCCGGCTTCCGCAGCGCCAGCGCCGGACACGGCGGC
>CANHBC010000016.1 GCA_947458835.1 Betaproteobacteria bacterium
CCATCAGGATGGCCATCATCGCGCCGACGGTACCGGCGACGCGGGCGCAGTAATCCTCCAGCTCGGCGATGGTCTCGTAGCGCCGGCCTTCGGCGTCCCAGCGGAAGCCCTCGATCAGCGCATCGAGCAGCCCGCGCGGAAGGTCGAAGCGGCGCACCACGGCGCACAGTGCGCGGTCGGACTCGAACGGCTCGGGGCAGCCGGCGTAGATGGCATCGAGCCGGCGGTCGAGTCGCAGCACGGCGGCACTCGGGTCGTCGGCAAGGTCGATGGCGTCGTCGGCTACGCGGCAGAACGCATACAGTGCGATGGCCGGTCCCCGGACCCGTGCCGGCAGCACGCGCGAGGCGGCGAAGAACGACTTCGATCCGCCGCGCATCAGTGCCTCGCAGGCGGCGAGGTCGTCGCCCGCGGCAGACACGGTCCCGAGGGCGGGCCCACTATTGGCGGCCGCGAACGCAACGGTGGCTTCCATCGCGTTGCGGACTTCGGGTGCACCCATCGCGGTATCAGGCATGGATCCTGGCAATCCGGTCTGCATCGGGGACGACTGAGTCGAGGGCCTTGGCCGACATCAGGACTCCCGGCACGCCGGCGCCGGGATGCGTGCCTGCGCCGACGAGGTAGAGATGGCGCACGTCCTCGCTGCGGTTGTGCGGCCTGAACCACGCGCTCTGCAGCAGCAGGGGCTCCAGGCCGAAAGCCGCGCCCTTGTACGACAGGAGGCGGTCCTGGAAATCCTGCGGCGTCGTGATGCGCGAGGTGACAATGTCGCGCTCGAACCCCGGCAGCACGGTGCGGTCCAGCAGCTCGGCGATGCGCGAGCGATAGGTCTCGGCGAAGGCCGGCCAGTCGGTGCCGCTGTCGAGATGCGGAACGGGCGACAGTGCATAGAACGCATCGCAGCCGGGCGGTGCCATCGAGGCGTCGGTGGCGGTGGGCCGGTGCAGGTACAGGCTGAAATCGTCCGCGAGCTTGTGCTTGTGGAAGATGTCGTCGAGCAGTTCCCTGTAGCGCGGCCCGAGCAGCATCATGTGGTGCGGCACGTCGGGGTAGGTGCGCTTGACGCCGAAGTACCAGACGAACAGGCTCATCGAGTAGCGGCCGCGGTCGATCCGACGGTCGGTCCAGTGCCGGCGATGCTGCGGCTCGACCAGGTTGCGGTAGGTCCAGGCCATGTCGGCATTGGACACGACGATGTCCGACCGAAGCCGCTCGCCATCCTCGAGTTCGACCCCGGTCGCTCGGCTGCCCTCGACGGTGATGCGCTTCACCTGCGTACCATAGCGGATCCTGCCGCCGCGCCCTTCGAGAAGGCTGACCAGGCCCTGAACCAGCGAACCGGTGCCGCCCATCGCCCAGTGCACGCCGGCACGCCGCTCGAGGGCGTTGATCAGGCTGTAGACGCAGGTCACGGAGAACGGATTGCCACCGATCAGCAGCGTCTGCAGGCTGAACGCAGCCTGCAGGCGGGGGTCCTTCATGTAGTGCGCGACCATCGAGAACATCGTGCGCCAGCCGCGCATGCGCACCAGCGACGGCACCGAAGCGAGCAGGGTGCCAACGTTGTCGTAGGCCACGCCGCCCAGCTGCTCGAAGCCCAGGCGGTAGCAATGCTCGGCTTCCACGATGAAGCGGTCGTAGCCGTCGGAGTCGCCCGGGCTCAGGCGAGTCACCTCCGCACGCATCTTCACCGGGTCGCCGCTGTAGTCGAAGTGGGTGCCGTCGACGAAGCGGATCCGGTAGAACGGATCGAGCGCCTTCAGTTCGACGTCGTCGGACAGGCGCCGGCCGCACATCGCCCACAGTTCCTCGAGCATGAACGGCGCGGTGATGATGGTCGGGCCGGCATCGAAGGTGAAGCCGTCCTGCCGATGGACGTAGGCACGGCCACCCGGAGCGTCGAGCTTCTCGAGCACGGTCACCGCGTAGCCACGGCAGGACAACCGAACCGCGGCGGCCAGGCCGCCGAAGCCGCTGCCGATCACGATCGCGGTCGGTGCGCCGGCACCCGGCGGCGGCAGTCCCGGTCCAGCGGGTGCGAGCGCGGCCCGTGCACCGCTTTTGGCGGTGCTGGCGAAGATCGATTTCATCGGACGCTCATTCTGCTGTCTTCAGCGGCAAGGTGGCCAGTTCGATCGGGCCGATGGAACCGGGGACTTCCGAACCCGGCTTGCGGCGCTTGCGCATCGCCCACTTCCAGAGTGCGGTAGACGACAGCGGCAACACCATGAACCAGTGTTCGAGGATGGCCAGCGACAGCAGGGTCGCCGCCAGCACGTACTTTGCGGCATCGAAACCGCTGGCATAGGGCATCGCGGCATGCGCCCAGAGCACCGCCGCCAGAGCGGTGGCCGCGGTCACGGCCACCGGGAACAGCAGGTTGATCGAGCGGCGCGCGAAGTAGCTGTCGATATGGCGCATCTTCTCGGGCAGGAACTCCTCGCCCCGGTTGCGCACGCCCAGGAACAGGTTGAGCTTGGCCGACAGGCGCATCGCCCACAGGATCATGAACGTCCATGTCCCGGTCTGGTTCGGGGCATCCAACGTCAACATCACCACCGCCGCGCCAGCCGCGAGGATGAACAACTCGTGGTGCAGGATCGCGCCGACGGCATGGCGGAAGCGCTCGTAGTCGCTGGCGCCCGGTGGGGAAGGCTCGCGGCGGGGACCCGTCACGAAGCCCATCAGGAAGGCGACCTCGATCCAGCCCCAGACCAGCACCGCGCTGCTGAATGCGCAGTACGCGCCGGCCACCGTCGGGTCATAGGCCGTCTTCGACAGCGCATACAGCGCGGCGATGCCGACCAGGGTCGCACCCGCCATCGACCAGCGGTAGGTCGACACGGGCAAGCCGTCGAGCCAGACGATGACCCCGGTGGTGAACCACCAGACGAACATCGCATACAGCGCGGGGAGGATCAGTTCACTCATTCAGTGCGAGCCTTGCCGTTCGACCGTGCGCTTGCGCGCCTACCAGGCAGGCGCCATCAGGACCTGGTCTGGCACCGCATTGCGCTTGACCGGGAGCAGGTACAAGCGGGCGAACATGCCGGCTGCACGGACAGCGCACGCCGCCTGCTTCACCTTGCCGACCAGCCCGCCCTGCGCCTTCGCACGTTCGTTGTCGGCACTGATGCGGCACAGGGCCTCGAGCCCGCTGCGGAAGCGCGGGTCATCGATGTCCAGTTCGATCGGGAATACCTGCCGGGCAATCTCGGAGGTGATGCGGAACACCTGGAAGTCGTATTCGGTCGAGTCGAGGCCGAGCGCATGGTGCAGTTCTTCACGGGTGTGGTCGCGCACGTACATCGTCGCGTACACCGCCACCAGGAAGAAACGGATCCAGAGCTTGTTCAGGCCGGTCAGCAGCTTGGGGTCGGCGCGCATCAGCAGCGCGAGCGACTCGCCATGGCGGAATTCGTCGTTGCACCAGCGCTGGAACCATTTGAAGATCGGGTGGAACCGGTGCTCGGGATGGCGCTCGAGCTGGCGGAAGATCGAGATGTAGCGGGCATAGCCGATCTTCTCGGACAGGTAGGTCGCGTAGAGGATGAACTTCGGCCGGAAGTAGGTGTACTTCTTTTCGCGCTTGAGGAAGCCGAGGTCCACCGCGACGCCGAAATCCTTGAGCGACATGTTGATGAACCCGGCATGGCGCGACTCGTCGCGGGCCATGTAATGCATCAGCTTCTTGATGTCCGGGTTGGTGACATTCTTCTCGATCTCCTTGTAAAGCACGCAGCCGGAAAACTCGGAGGTTACCGACGAGATCAGGAAATCGAGGAACTCGCGCTGCAGCGCATCCGGCAGTTCGCGGATCTCGGAGGTGAACTCGGGCGTGCGCTTGAAGTGATCGACGTTGTTGTCGCCTTCGAACTCCAGCATCAGCTTGTCCCACTCGGCGCGCACCAGCGACACGTCCATGCGGTTCATTGCCGCAAAGTCGGTCGTGTAGAAGCGCGGGCTCAACATCGTGCTTGCTTCGGCGTGGCGGGTTGCGTCGAGGCCGGAGGTGATGACGGGTGCTGTCGTTTCCATCGGGTATCTCCTGGTTTTACGGGCGCACGGACTGCTGCGTGGCAAGCTGCGCGCTCTGCGGGGGCGCCGCGCCGTCGGAAACTTCGGTTTGGAGGAGCAGGCGGGCGAACACTCGGGCATTGGTCGGGCCGAACGACTCGAGGTCGATGCGGCCGCCGGTGGCAGTGTCGACCAGGGTGAGCCGGCCATCCTTGCGCCCGATCAGTTGGAACGGCTGTTCGGGGCCCAGGCCGCGCGCGCGGCGTTCACGGGCCAGCGCGCGCAACGAGCCGCGCAGAAAGCCCTGCTCGCCGGCGATCGACTCGACGGTGCGGCCGCTGCGTGCATCGATCACCGCGACCGAGCCGTCCGCGGCGTCCTCGAAGCGCAGGTCGCGCGTCATCACGGCTTCGGCATCCGGTACGCGCACGTCGATGCCGGACACGCGCACCGCTGTGACCGCCACCAGGGAAACAGCCAGCAGGATGCCGATGCCCACCAGCGCGCCTTGGGGAACCTGGTCATGTACGGATGCTTCGCTCATCTGGATCGGCCTGGTTGTGCGGTTCGGGGATCAGTGCGCCGGCAGTGCGCCGACGGCGCCGCGGTGGCTGGCGGGCGATGCGCGGCGGGGTGCCGCTGCCGGCGAGGCCGCTGTGGCGGTGCCGGTGCCTGCGATGCCGGTGGCGGCGGTCCAGGCATCGACCATCCTGCGCGCGACCGCGGCTGCATCCGGCACGCTGCGCAACATCGGCTGCGGATGCTTCAGGTGCCAGGGTCGGGCGTGCGGCCACAGGTTCAGGTAGCCGACGTGGTCGGCATCCGGAAGCTGCACCGCGATGTCGCCGCTGCCGTTGGCGTCGACGCGCAGGTCGGCGTTGCGCAGCGTGCGCAGCGGCAGGTTGAAGGTCAGGGTAAGCACGATGCCGATGCGCATGACCAGCCGCTTGTCGGTGAGCGTATAGACCGCCGTGCGGCTGGTCAGCCAGGCCAGCGAAAGCAGCGTGCCGAGGGCGAACAGCGGCACCGGGGCCAGCCACAGGAGGTCGACGACCGCCTCGCCGACGCTGGCGCCGTCGGACACCAGCAGCGCGCCTCGTACCGCGAGGATCAGCCCGAAGTACAGGGCGAGCTTGCGAACATGGAAAACGTGCCGCGCCAGCCCGCGCCATTCGGGCGAGCCCTGCCAGAGGATCGTCTCGGTCTCTGGCAATGGTTCGGGCAGGCCGAACTGCGGCTCCAGTTCATGCTCGTGGCCGTTGTGTCCGACGGGGTTGCTCATAGCAGGGCTTCCGCGCGGTCGGGCGTCGCATACAGGGTGCCGGCAGCGAAGAAGCCGGCGATCTTCTCGTCCTCGAGCATCGTGACCAGCTCAGGATGGCGGGTCACCGGCGCCTGCGCGATCTGCGCGCCGAGCACCGCGTCGACCTTCACGCTTTCGCGGCCAATGCGCGCGAACAGGATCGGCACCAGCACCGTGCGGGCAGCACCGGGCACCTCGACCTCGAGGAAGCGGAACGCCATCTCCATGCGGTCCACCCACAGGTCCTTCACCACGCCACCGGTGACTCCATCGGCACCCACCACCGGCATGCCACGCGGGTCACGATCCTGGCGCGCGACGCCGAAGCCGGAGGCCAGGCGCAGCGGAACCATCTTGGGTTTGCCATGCTCGTCCGGCTCGGGGACGTCGGCACGCTGGGCCCATGCACCGGGACCGACGCCGGCCAGCAGCGGGTTACCCGTCGGCACCAGCGGTGCGCCGATCCACGAATGCAGCGGCTCGGCGCTGAACTCGGGCTCCAGCTTGTCGCGGTTGGGCACCACGACCGTGGAGCCGTCGTGCAGCTTGTAGGTCTTGGGCGCGGGCACCGGCCAACCGGTGATCTTCCCGCGTGCATGGCCGTCGGTCTCCATCGGATAGCCCTCGCGATGGTTCTCACGGATCAGGTAGTAGATCAACCCGAAGAAGAAGGCCCAAAACGCGTACAGCACGAGCTGTGCGACGTCTACGTACTGCGTGATGGCTCCTGTTCCCATTTTTCGCTCTCCTAGTTGCGGACGTTCCGTGTCGGTGTATTGAATGCGTCGGTCAGCCCGGCAATTCGGCCAGACCGAACTTCGACGGCGCCTTGCGCCGGGACTGCCCGACCGGCCGGACCAGCGGCCCGAGCGCGATCAGCGTTGCAAATAGCAGGTAGATCTCGATGTGCCACACGAAGCTGTATCCGGTGGAGGCGCTCATCAGCGCCTCTCCGAGCAACCCTTCCGTGGCGGCGTGGGACACAACGTCGCGGATGACACCGCCCAGCGCGATGGCGACGCCTGCGCAGGTGGCCTGTACGGCGCCCCAGGCACCGAGCGCGAGGCCGACATGCTCGCGGCGCTCCATGCCCATCGCGGCGCACAGCGTACCGACCGCGAACAACCCGCCCCCGAATCCGATCAGCAGGGTGCCGACCCGGAACAGCAGCGGGGACTCGAGCGGCGCCGAGAACACGACGGCCGCGAACGCGGGAAGGCCGAGCACGGCTCCGGCGGCGGCCACGCGCATCGCGTCCGCACCGCGAGTGAGCAGGCGAGCGGCGAGCGCGAAGGCGGCGAGGGAGCCACCGGCGAGCAGCGCGGTAAGCCCGGAGGTGGCACCCACCGACAGGTTCAGCACTTCGGCGCCGTAGGGTTCGAGCACGATGTCCTGCATGTTGAACGCCATCGTGCCCAGGCCGACGGTCCACAGGAAGCGGCGCGCCTGCGGCTGCGCGATGAACATCCGCCAGGTCGCGCGAAAGCCGGGCGCATCTGCCGGGCGGGCGCGATTGCGGCTCGGGTCGCGCGGCTCCTGCTTCCACAGGGCGACGACGTTGAGCAGCACGGTGAGCACTGCGGCGCTCTGGATCACCTGCACCAGCCGGGTCTCGGAGAAATTCGTGAGCGCCACGCTGAAGACGATGCCGGCACCGACCATGCCCACCAGCAGCATCACGTACATCAGTGCGACGACGCGTGGCCGGGTCTGCGCCGATGCCAGGTCGGTGGCCAGGGCGAGGCCGGCGGTCTGGGTGGTCTGGACGCCGGCCCCGACCATAAGGAACGCCACCGCCGCACCGATGTGGCCGAGCCAGATCGAACCTGGCTCGCCGCGGCCGGTCAGGAGCAACAGTGCGAACGGCATGATCGCCAGCCCGCCGAACTGGAGGAACGAGCCCATCCAGACATACGGCACCCGGCGCCAGCCGAGCGCTGAACGATGGATGTCGGAGCGGAAACCGACCAGGGCCCGCAACGGCGCGACCAGCACCGGCAGCGAGACCATCAACGCGACCAGCCAGGCGCCCACGCCCAGTTCGACGATCATCACCCGGTTCAGCGTGCCGACCAGTAGCGCGATCGCGATGCCGACGGAAACCTGGAACAGCGACAGCCGCAGCAGGCGGGACAGCGGCAGGTCTTCGGTCGCCGCATCGGCGAACGGCATGAAGCGCGGCCCGAGCGTCTGCCAGTTCGGCGCGAGCTTGCGGCTCAGGCCGTAGGCACGATGGGCGAGCGACACCGAACTCATGCGCGGACCAACTCCATTGCCTGGGAAATGTAGAAGCTGCGGGAGATGCGCCGGGTGCGGCCGATCTGCCAGC
Source organism: Betaproteobacteria bacterium (assembly GCA_947458835.1). GTDB lineage: Bacteria > Pseudomonadota > Gammaproteobacteria > Burkholderiales > CAIKXV01 > CAIKXV01. Next base: position 7,653 of record CANHBC010000016.1, read on the forward strand.
CATCGAGTGCCGGGTCGTTCGCCACCGCACGGCGCAAGCGCCGTTCGGATACCGGCTCGATCATCGGCGATCGATCGCCGCGCGGGAACAGCTTGCCGACGCCGATCAGCACGGTCAGCAGCGGGGTGCGCGGTGCGAAGGTGAATACCATCGACCTCGACGTGCGCTCGGCCAGTGCCGCCAGGACCGAGATGACGTCGTCGTTGTCGTAGTGGATCACCGAATCCATGCCGACCACATGGTCGAACGAGCCGAGCGCCGGGTCGAGCATGTCGCCGGAGCGGAAGTCGATCGTGCCGCTGCCGCCACCGTCGCGGTTTCGTTCGGCGATATCGGCCGGCAGGCGCTCGCGCGCGAGGCCGACCAGCGTCGGCGAGAGGTCGATGGCCACGACTTCAGCGCCTCGGCGGGCGGCTTCGACGGCGAGCGCGCCAGTGCCGCAGCCGGCGTCCAGCAGCCGGCGACCGGTCAGGTCTGCCGGGAGCCAGCCGAGCAGGGTGCTGCGCATCTCGTCGCGCCCGGCGCGAACTTTCGCCCGAACGCCACTCACCGGTGCATCAGAGGTCAGCCGCGCCCACGCCTGCACCGCGGTGCGATCGAAGTAGGTCTCGATCTGCCCGCGCCGCTGCTGGTAGGAACTTGCAAGGCTCATGGTCGTCGTCCCCTCGGTCAATCGAAGCCGAGCAGGTCGAAGATGTCGCGGTCGCGCATCGGCGTGGCGACCAGCGGGTCGGTGCCCTGCCAGAGCTGCGCGGCCAGGCGCAGGTACTCCTGCTGGACCGCCTCGACTTCGGGCGAGGCATCCATCTCGAACAGCGTCGACTTCTTCAGGCGGCTCTTGCGGATCACGTCGAGTGCCGGGAAGCGCGCCATCGTCTTGAGGCCGACGACGTCGTTGAACTTGTCGATCTGGTCGGTCGCGTCGCTGCGGTTGGCGATCACGCCGCCGAGCCTCACGTTGTAGTTTTTCGACTTCGCCTGGATCGCGCCGATGATCCGGTTCATCGCGAAGATCGAATCGAAGTCGTTGGCGGTGACGATCAGCGCGCGATCGGCATGCTGCAGCGGTGCGGCGAAGCCACCGCACACGACGTCGCCGAGCACGTCGAAGATCACCACGTCGGTGTCCTCGAGCAGGTGGTGTTCCTTGAGCAGCTTGACCGTCTGGCCGACCACGTAACCGCCGCAGCCGGTACCGGCCGGCGGGCCGCCTGCCTCGACGCACATCACGCCGTTATAGCCAGGGAAAACGAAGTCCTCCGTGCGCAGTTCCTCGGCATGGAACTCGACCGACTCGAGCACGTCGATCACGGTCGGCACCAGGCACTTGGTCAGGGTGAAGGTCGAGTCGTGCTTCGGGTCGCATCCGATCTGCAGCACGCGCTTGCCGATCTTCGAGAACGCGACCGAGAGGTTGGATGAGGTCGTGCTCTTGCCGATACCACCCTTGCCATACACCGCGAACACCTTCGCGGTACCCAGCTTGATGTTCGGGTCCATCTGCACCTGGACACTGCCCTCGCCGTCCGCACGCGACGGCGCGGTCTTCGAGTTACGGGTCTTCAGTGCACTCAGCGGTACGGTGACGGTATCCATCGAATCCTTTCCTCCTGCGGGCCCCGGGGCCCGCGCTCCGTGCGGGTGGTGGTTGCCGGCCGGGTCAGGCCGTCGCGCCGAGGCCTATGCCTTCGACACGGTCTTCGAGTTCCTCTCCGGCGCGGCGCAGTGCATCGAGCGTCGCTTCATCCGGCTGCCAGTAGCTGCGCGCGTGCGCCTCCAGCAGCCGGTTCGCCACCTTCGCCGAGGCGGTCGGGTTGAGCTGCGCGAGGCGTTCGCGCATCTCGGGGTCGAGCAGGAAGGTCTGGGTGATCTGCTGGTACACCCAGGGTGCCACCTGGCCGGTCGTCGCCGACCAGCCCATCGTGTTCTTCACGTGCTCTTCGATCTGGCGGACGCCTTCGTAGCCATGCTGCAGGAGGCCTTCGTACCATTTCGGGTTCAGCATCCGGGTGCGTGCCTCGAGCGAGACCTGCTCCGCCAGCGTGCGCACCACGCCGTCGCCGCGGGTCTGGTCGCTGATGTAGACCGGCACCGCGCTTCCCCGGGCCCGTTCGACGGCCTTGCTGATGCCGCCCAGCGTGTCGAAGTAGGTGTCCTGGGTGGTCACGCCCAGCTCGACCGATTCCAGGTTCTGGTAGGTGAGCGATACGTCGGCCAGCACGCTCTTGAGCAGCGCCGCCTGCGGCACCGGCCGGCCACTGCGGCCGTAGGCGAAGCTCTTGCGCCGGGTGTAGGTCTCGGCCAGTTCGTCCTCGTCCTCCCAGCGGCTGTTGTCGATCAGCAGGTTGACGTTGGACCCGTACGCACCGTCGGCGTTGCTGAACACGCGCAGCGCGGCGGTCTCCAGGTCGCAGCCGTTGGCCTTCTGGTAGGCGACTGCATGCCGGCGCACGAAGTTGAGGTCCTCAGGCTCGTCGGCCGAGGCGGCCAGGAACGATGCCTCCGCCAGCAGCCGCGTCTGCAGCGGCAGCAGGTCGCGGAAGATGCCCGACAGGGTCATCACGACGTCGATGCGCGGACGACCGAGTTCGGCGAGCGGGATCAACTCGGCGCCGGTGAGGCGACCGTAGCTGTCGAAGCGCGGGCGGGCGCCGATCAGCGCAAGCGCCTGGCCGATCGGTGCGCCTTCGCTCTTCAGGTTGTCGGTGCCCCAGAGCACCATCGCGATCGATTCCGGGAACGGGTTGCCAGCCTCGATGTGGCGCGCGAGGATGCGCGCCGCCTGGCGGGCGCCGTCCTGCACCGCGAACGTGCTGGGCAGGCGGAACGGATCGAAGCCATGGACGTTGCGGCCGGTCGGCATGATCGCCGGCGTGCGCAGCAGGTCACCGCCGGGGGCCGGGCGCACGAAGCCGCCATCCAGCGCATGTACGATCGCAGGCACTTCGTAGTCGCGCGCGAGCATCTGGTCGGTCGCGGCCAGTTCGCGGTAGAGCGTCTCGACCGCGATGTCTGCGTCGGCGGTCATCTTCAGTGCCGCGGCCACCTTACGGTCAATGATCAGGCGGCTGGCCGCGTCGGCGTCCTTGCCGGCCTTGCGCTGGTCGGGTCCTGCCTCGCGCACCATCGCCTCGAGCGCGATGCGCGAGGGATGCACGCCATGCGCCGCCTCGGCCATGGCCACCAGCAGGTCGACGCGCTCGGCTTCCGACGGCACCTGGCCGACGACATGCAGCCCGTGCGGGATCCAGGTCTGTTCGAGTTCCAGCACCTGCCGGCCGAGGCGCGTGATCTCCGACTCGGCACTTCCAAGCCACTGCGGCTCGGCGGGCGCGAGGTCGAGCCCGGCGGCCTGCGCCTGGATCAGCGTCGCGAGGTCGGCAGCCTGCGCGGCCGCTTCCGGCGGCAGCACGCGCCACTGCTCGATCGAGGCCTTCAGGTCGACCAGTCCACGGTACAGCCCTGCATTGGACACCGGCGGGGTCATGTAGCTGAGCAGCGTCGCGGCGGCGCGGCGCTTGGCGATGGTGCCTTCCGACGGGTTGTTCGCCGCATACAGGTAAAGATCGGGCAGTTCGCCGAGCAGGCGGTCTGGCCAGCAGGCGGCGGAAAGGCCGCTGTGCTTGCCCGGCATGAACTCGAGCGCGCCGTGCGTACCGAAGTGCAGCAGTGCATGCGCGCCGAAGTCCTCGCGCATGAAGCGGTAGAACGCCGAGAACGCATGCGTGGGCGCGAAGCCCTTCTCGAACAGCAGGCGCATCGGGTCGCCCTCGTAGCCGAACGAGGGCTGAACGCCGACGAACACGTTGCCGAAGCGCTCGCCCAGCACGAAGATCGAGGCACCATCGCTCTGTGCACGACCCGGCGCGGGGCCCCACTGGCGCTCGATCTCATCGAGGTAGCGCTCGCGCTTCACATGGTCGTCTGCGCTGATGCGTGCATGCACGTTCGCATCGGCACCGAAGCGCTGAGCATTGCCATGGATGATCCTGTCGCGCAGTTCGTCGACGCTCGCCGGCAACTCGACCGTGTAGCCGGCCTCGCGCATGCCGCGCAGCGTGTGGTGGAGCGATTCGAACACGGCGAGAAAGGCCGCCGTGCCGAGGTTCGCCGCGTTCGGCGGGAAGTTGAACAGCACGATGCCGACCTTGCGCTCGCTGCGCGCGGTACGGCGCAGGGCGACCAGCTTGCCCACGCGCGCCGCCAGTCGCTCGGCGCGCTCGCTGCACACATGCATGTCGCGCGACTGCTCGGTCGTGGAGAACGTGCAGTGCCGGTCGCAGCCGTTGCACGGCTGGCCGGACGCGCTGGAACGGCCGCCGAACACCATCGGGCCGGTCGCACCGTCGATCTCCGGGATCGCGACCATCATCGTGTTCTCGACCGGCATCAGCCCGCGATCGGACACCGCCCACTGCTCCAGCGTCTGGAACTCGACCGGGTGCGCGGCGACATAAGGGATGTCCAACTGCGCCAGGATATCCTCGGCGGCGCGCGAGTCGTTGTAGGCCGGGCCGCCGACCAGCGAAAAGCCGGTGAGCGAGACCAGCGCGTCGATCGTCGGGCGGCCGTCCTGCATGAAGAAGGCTTCGATCGCCGGGCGCGCGTCCAGCCCGCTGGCGAAGGCCGGGACCACGCGCAGGCCCTGGACCTCGAGCGCGGCGATCACGCCGTCGTAGTGGCCGGCGTTGCCGGCAAGCACATAGGACCGCATGATCAGGACACCGACCGTGCCCGCCTTGCCGCCAGCCCTGGGCAGGCTGGCCGTAGAGTCTGAAATGCGCCCCTTCATCCGCGGGTGGTAAACACCGGTCTCCGGGTACTCGCAAGGCGCCAGCGGCTTTACGCGGCCACGCAGGATGGTGCGCGGACCCTCGGCGTAGCGGTCGACCAGGTAACGCACCATGTTCACGACGTTGTCGTCGGAACCGGCGAGCCAGTACTGCAGGGTCAGGAAGTACGCGCGTACATCCTGTGCCGTGCCCGGGATGAAACGCAGGATCTTCGGCAGCCGGCGCAGCATCTTCATCTGCTGCGCACCGCGTCCACCGGCGTTGGCGCGGTTGGTTTCACCATCCTTGCCCGCGCTTGATCCGCGCAGCTTCTTCAGCAGGGCCATCGGGCCGCTGGCCGGCTGGCTCATGTCGAAGCGCCCCACACGGGTGAGCTTCATCACCTCGCCGGCAGACATGCAGACGATCATCGCGTCGCAGCTGTCGCGGCGCGCGGCGAGCGCCGGCATCACCATCCTGATATGGTCTTCAAGGAACATCATCGTCACCACGACGATGTCGCCCTGCGCGATGTCCGCGTTGCAGCGCTCCAGCGCCTGCGGGTCGTCGCCCCACTCGGAGGCTGCATGCAGCGACAGCGACAGCCCCGGCAGCTCCCGGCGCAGGATGTGCTGCGCGCGCTCGGTGACGCTGGCGAGGTGGCTGTCGAGCGTTACGATCACGACGCGAACCGACACGGCTTCACTGGTGCGCGGCTCGGCCGAGGCACGCGCGCTGGCGCGGCCTTCGGCGATGAGTGTCGGGCGCGAAGCGCGCCCGTCAACGACCAAAGTGGGCTTTAGCTTCATAGAGCGTCTCGACCGTGATCTGCGCCAGCCCGCGCTCGCGGGCGAAGCGTTCGGTATTCCTGCGTGCCTTGCCGCGCACGAAGAACGGGATCTTCTTCAATTCGAGTTCACCGGCACCGGTCCAGACCGGTTCGGCTTCGGTCTGGGCTACCGCGACGCCTTCGCCGGCCCGCGCATCGAGTGCGGCGACCGAGACGGGAGCAGCGTTGAGGACCGGAGCTGCAATGGCGGTTTCGGCCGGCGCTGCTGCCGGCGCCGCCGGCCGCGCAACCGCGGGCAGGTGCGACGGCTTGGCACCGTCGTTGAACTCGAAGTCGTCGCGGAACATCTGCAGCAGGTGCTCTTCCAGGCCCATCACCAGCGGATGCACCCAGCTGTCGAAAAGCACGTTGGCGCCTTCGAAGCCGAACACGGGGCTGTAGCGGGCCGGCACGTCCTGTACGTGGATGGGCACGGAAATCACCGAGCAGGCGATGCCCAGCCGCTTGGCGATATGGCGTTCCATCTGCGTGCCGAGCACCAGTTCGGGCGCGCACTCGCCGATCGCCTTCTCGACTTCGAGGTAGTCGTCGGTGATCAGCGCCTCGACGCCGTACAGCTTCGCGGCCTCGCGCACTTCACGGGCGAACTCGCGGCAGAAGGTGCCGAGGCCCACCACGGTGAAGCCCATCTCCTCTGTCGCGATGCGTGCAGCAGCGACGACATGGGTCGCATCGCCGAACACGAATACGCGCTTGCCCGTCAGGTAGGTCGAATCGACCGAGCGTGCATACCACGCAAGGCGCGACTGCGACCCGGACAGGGATGCGACGCCGGGATGCTCGCGCGAGAGCACCGGGTCGGCACTGACGCCGGCCATGGCGGCGACTTCGGCCACGAATGCGCGGGTGCCATTCACGCCCATCGGCGTGGCCTTCGTGAACGGCATGCCGAAGGTGCGCTGCAGCCAGGACGACAGCGTGCGCGACACTTCCGGGTACAGGCAGACGTTGAAGTCGGCATCAGGCAGGCGCCTGAGGTCATCGGGCGATGCGCCCATCGGCGCGACCACGTTGACATCGATCCCGAGCTCGCCGAGCAGCCGGCTGATCTCGACCACGTCGTCGCGGCAGCGGAAGCCGAGCGCGGTCGGGCCGAGCAGGTTCGCCTTCGGCCGCACGCCCTCGGCGCGCGGCGTGCGCACCGTGCCCGGCGCCGGGATCCGGTCTGCGAGCAGCGTGCGTGCCAGCTGGTAGAAGGTCTCGGCCGCGCCCCAGTGCTCCTTCTTCGAGTAGGCCGGCAGTTCCAGCGGCACCACCGGCACCGGCAGGCCGAGCGTCTGCCCGAGGTGGCCGGCCTGGTCCTGCAGCAGTTCGGCGGTACACGACTCACCGACCAGCATCGCCTTCGGCTGGTAGCGCTCGTAGGCTTCGGCGACGGCGGACTTGACCATGTCGGCGGTGCTGCCGCCGAGGTCGCGCGCCTGGAACGTGGTGTAGCTGACCGGCGGGCGCTTGTCCTGGCGCTCGATCATCGTGAAGAGCAGGTCGGCGTAGGTGTCGCCCTGCGGCGCGTGCAGCACGTAGTGCACGTCGCGCATCGAGGTGGCAACGCGCATCGCGCCGACGTGCGGGGGGCCTTCATAGGTCCAGAGGGTCAGTTGCATGGTCTGCTCAGACGGAAAGGCGGCTGCGCCGCTCGAGCGGCCGCACGAATACTTCGGCGAGGTCCGCGGCCTGGTCGTAGCCGTGGATCGGTGTGAACACCAGTTCGATCGACCACTTGGTGCTCAGGCCTTCCGCCTCGAGCGGATTTGCCAGGCCGAGGCCACAGACGGTGATGTCCGGGCGCGCCGCGCGTACGCGGTCAAGCTGACGGTCGAGGTGCTGGCCTTCGGAGAGCACGACGTCTTCGGGCAGGAGGTCGAGTTCGGCGGCGACCATCTGCCGATCGAGGTAGGGCGTGCCGACCTCGAGCAGGACCATGCCCATCTCGCGCGCGAGGAACCGTGCGATCGGCACCTCGAGCTGAGAATCGGGCATCAGGAATACCGACTTGCCGGCCAGGCGCGGGCGGTAACGGTCGAGCGCACGGTTCGAGCGGTCGATCAGCGGCCGGGTGACTTCTTCGAAACGCTGGTCGGTGACACCCCACGCCAGGGCCGCGGCGCGCAGCCAGGCGGTGGTGCCTTCGGCGCCGAGCGGATACGGCGCCTGGATCAGTTCGGCGCCGCGGGCGATCAGCGCGCGCACGGTGTCGCCATTGAATGGCTGCGCCAGCAGCAGCCGCGTGCCAGCACCGACCGAAGGCAGTTCGGCGGCGCGCCGGGCCGGGAAGAACGCTACCGGTCCGATACCGAGCTGGTCGAACACGCGGCGGAACTGGTCCTCGACCACGTCTGCGACGCAACCGACAACCATCAGCTGGGCTGCGTCGCCCTGCGGCAGCACCGGGACCATCGCCCGCAGCGCGGCGTCTTCGCCCTGGGTGAAGGTGGTCTCGATGCCGGAGCCGGAGTAGTTGAGCACCCGCACCTTCGGGAACAACTGTGCATTGAGCCGCTCGGCCGCCTTGGCCAGGTCCAGCTTGATCACCTCGGACGGGCAGGATCCGACGAGGAACAGCGTGCCGATATCGGGGCGACGCGCCATCAGCTCGACGCAGATGCGATCGAGTTCGTCGTTCGCGTCGGCCAACCCCGCCAGATCGCGGTCGCTGAGGATCGCGGTGCCGAAGCGCGGCTCGGCGAAGATCATCACGCCGGCGGCCGACTGGATCAGGTGCGCGCAGGTGCGCGAGCCAACGACCAGGAAGAAGGCATCCTGCATTTTCCGGTGCAGCCAGACGATGCCGGTGAGGCCGCAGAACACCTCACGCTGACCGCGCTCGCGCAGTACCGGGATCGTGCGCCGTGCAGGCGCCTCGACGCATCCGGACTCGACCAGGGGCACAGCACTCAGGTCGGTCATTTCGCGAGACTCCCGCGGATGGGAGCATCAACAGTAAGCGTGCGCTCACAATCGCCAGCGGCCTGCAGGCGCGCGGCGCGCAACTTGAGCAGAAACTGCGCGGCATTGACCAGGTACGTCAGGTAGGCCGCCAGGGCGAGGAGCATGAGTTCGTGCGGACCGAGCGCGCCGGTGACCAGCGCCACCAGGTAGGCGGTGTGCAGTGCCAGCACTGCCATGCTGAACACGTCTTCCCAGAAGAACGGGCGGGCGAACAGGTACACGCCGAACACGTCTTTTTCCCAGATCGCGCCGGTGACCATGATCGTGTACAGGATCAGCGTCTTCGCGATGATCGACAAGACGGCAACGTCGTAACCCTGGCCGGTTGCAAGGTACCGCAGCACCAGGCCCAGGCTGACCAGGAACACCAGGAACTGGACCGGCGCGAGCACGCCCTGCACCAGCGTCCACGGCGACGCGTCGCGGCGGCGGCGCTCCTCGGAGGTGTACAGGCCAGCCTGGGCATGGACGAGATCGTTCATTTCCCGGCCCGGCCCTCGTCCCCGACTTCCCGCATCTGGTTCCTCCACATCTGGATACCCGTTTTTCCACGTGCTGTTTGAGGTCAATCTAGACGCCTCGGAATGAGATGTCAACTTTAAGTTACGTCTAAAGTTCTTGACAAGTGTAAAGCGGGTTTGTTCTCATTTGACCTCTCGCGCCACAGGCGTATCGTGTGTGTACCCGGACGCCGCTTCAGTCCGGCCCGAACGTCGGAAAATTGCCCGTTCGCTCGACACAACAACCAGCCCGGACAGGTAGCGTCTCGTCAACTGGACACTGCCCGGATCGAGGCTGGAAACGTCGGAAGTGGGATTCCCGTGGTGGGTCAATACCGTTGCGCGGCCGTCATCGGTCTGCGCGGGTGCGAGAAGCGGAGGGGTCGATGACAGGCGCGGACAGTGACGATAACGATCTGGGCTACGATGGCGAACGGATGCGGGGACAGGCGGGCGACGCATTCGACGTCAACACCCGGCTCGGCTCTCAGCAGCATGACGACACCGAGCGTCGCATCGCGGGCCTGGTGCGCACGATCGAGGGCGAGATCATTCCCCGCCTGATGCTGGCCCATGCCGCACGCGGCCGGGAGCTCGTCTCCGCGTCCGGCGCGTCAGGACGCCCGGTCGAGCCGGAACACGTCGACACGCTGATCCGTGCGGTAATGGCCGAGGACACCGCCACGGCGCTCCAGCTGGTGCGCACGCTGGCCGCCTCCGGCATCTCGCTCGAGGCGCTCTACCTCGAACTGCTGAGCCCGGCGGCCCGGCGTGCCGGTGAGCTCTGGGAAGCGGACCAGTGCTCATTCACCGACGTTACAATCGGGTTGTGGCGATTGCAGGAAGTCATGCATGAACTGGGCATGGCCAATGCGATCCCGCCACGGGCGGCGGAACCGCCGCACCGCGTGCTGCTGCGCCAGACCCCCGGTGAGCAGCACAGCTTCGGCCTCAACATGGTGGCCGAATTCTTCCGCCGTGCCGGCTGGCAGGTCCACGACGAGTCCACCGAAGCAGGCACGGACCCGGTCGCGAACGTCCGCAGCCGCTGGTTCGACGTGGTCGGGCTTTCGCTGTCGGGAGAGCGGCACCTCGACGTGCTGGCAAGGACCATCCATGCGATCCGCAAGGCATCGCGCAACCGGGGCGTCGGCGTAATGGTCGGCGGCCCACTGTTCACCGAGCATCCCGACTGGGTCGCACGCGTGGGCGCCGATACCACGGCCGGTGACGGCCGCCAGGCGGTGCTCCAGGCACACACCATGATCGGGTTGCTTGCCCGCTGCGGCTGACGCGCGGCAGGTCGGCAGCTCCCACGGAGACTTGAACTTGGTAGTCGAGGCAGCACGGCAGTTCCGGTCCCCCAAGCGTTCCCTTGGCGAACTCGACGCCGAGGCGACGGCGACCCTTGTCGCGGCCGCCACCGACGTCGCGCTGGTGATCGACGCCGGTGGCGTCATCCGGGACATCGCCGTGGGCAGCGACGAGCTCGCGCAAGAAGGCTACGACGACTGGATCGGCCGCCATTGGGTCGAGACAGTCACGGTCGAGAGCCGGCGCAAGGTCGAGGAGATGCTGCGCGACGCGGGCGCCGGCGGGCCGTCGCGCTGGCGGCAGGTGAACCATCCGTCGAGCCGCGGCGACGACATGCCGATGCTCTATTCGACCGTCCCGGTCGGCAGCAAGGGTCGGGTGGTGGCGATCGGCCGCAACCTGCGCTCGATCGCCACGCTCCAGCAGAAGCTGCTCGACGTGCAGCAGTCGATGGAGCGCGACTACCTGCGCCTGCGCCATGCAGAGACGCGCTATCGTCTGCTCTTCCAGATGGCCGCCGAGGCGGTGCTGATCGTCGACGCAGGCACGCAGCGCGTGGTCGAGGCGAACCCGGCGGCTGCCCAGCTACTCGAGGAGACGGCGCGCCGGCTGGTCGGCCGTCCCTTCCCGGAAGGGTTCGATGCGCCGAGCACACAGGCGCTGCAGTCGCTGCTCGCGGCGGTCCGCGCCGCAGGCAGCGCGGACGAGGTACGCGTGCGTCTGCTGGAGGGGCGTCGCGAGTTCATGGTCAGCACGTCGATGTTCCGCCAGGACAACGCTTCGCTGTTCCTGGTCAGGTTGTCCCCCATCAACACTGATTCGGGAGCTGGTCCGATGCCACGTGCACAAACCCGGCTGTCCGATATCGTCGAGAGCCTTCCCGACGGATTCGTGGTCACCGACGTCGACGGCCAGATCATCACCGCGAACCGCGCATTCCTCGACGTGGTGCAGCTCGCCACCGAAGAACAGGCGCGCGGCGAGTCGATCGAGCGATGGCTGGGTCGGCCCGGCGTAGACCTCAACGTGCTGCTTGCAAACCTGAAGCAGCATGGTTCGGTACGCATGTTCGCGACCACGCTGCGCGGCGAGTACGGCGCGAACACCGAGATCGAGATCTCGGCCGTATCGGCACCGAACACCGAACCGCCATGCCTGGGCTTCACGGTGCGCAACATCATGCGTCGTCCAGTGGCCGAGAACCGGAGCAGCCACGCACTGCCGCGTTCGGTCGAACAGCTCACGGAACTGGTTGGCCGCGTATCCCTGAAGGAACTGGTGCGCGAGACCACAGACGTGATCGAGCGACTGTGCATCGAAGCTGCGCTCGAGCTCACCGGCGACAACCGTGCCTCGGCTGCCGAGATGCTCGGCCTGAGCCGACAGAGCCTTTATGTGAAGCTCCGTCGCTACGGAATGGGCGACCTGGCACCGGAAGCCTGATTGTCCCGAACGGCGGGATTTCGCCACTTTTTGCATATGTCAGTCAGGTTTACAGTTCTACTGTAACTTTAAGTTGACTACTCGGGCCGCCCCCAGTAGTGTGGTGGCGATGAACGCCCCTGCGCCAAGAGCGGTCCTGGAACTGCTCAAGCCGATCACCTGGTTCCCGCCGATGTGGGCCTTCGGCTGCGGCGCCGTGTCCTCGGGAATGCCCGCGTCCGGTCAATGGCTCACGGTCGCCGCCGGCATACTCCTCGCCGGCCCGCTGGTCTGTGCGACCAGCCAGGCGGTAAACGACTGGTTCGACCGCCATGTCGACGCGATCAACGAGCCGAACCGGCCGATTCCGTCGGGCCGTATTCCCGGGCAGTGGGGGCTCTATATCGCCATCCTCTGGACGCTGTTGTCGCTGGCGCTCGCCTGGTCGCTGGGTCCGCTGGTCCTCGCCGCCGCATCGGTCGGGCTGGTTCTCGCATGGATGTACAGTGCGCCGCCGTTCCGGCTGAAGCAGAACGGCTGGTGGGGCAACAGCGCGGTGGCGGTGAGCTACGAAGGCCTGCCGTGGATCACTGGAGCGGCGGTGATGCTGGCCGGCGCGACGCCCGACCACCGCATCTTCGTGCTCGCTGCGCTCTACAGCCTCGGCGCGCACGGGATCATGACCCTGAACGACTTCAAGTCGGTTGAGGGCGACCGCCAGATGAAGCTCGGCTCGCTGCCAGTCCGGCTCGGACCGGAGCGTGCGGCGCGCCTCGCGTGCGTAGTGATGGCCCTGCCGCAGTTCGCCGTGGTGGGTCTGCTGTTCGCCGGCTGGGGGCAGGTCCATCACGCCGTGATCGTGTCCGTGATGCTGCTGGCCCAGCTCGCGCTGATGGCCCGGCTGTTGACGGATCCCCGCAGACTGGCGCCCTGGTACAACGCGACCGGGGTCAGCCTCTACGTCCTGGGCATGCTGGTCAGCGCCTTCGCGCTGCGCCACGGGCTGCCCGCTCCCGCATGAACATGACGACGCAGGACAACGGACTCGGCTGGCTGGGTATCGTCCGTCTCGGTCTGGTACAGACGGCGCTGGGTGCGATCGTGGTGCTGACCACCTCGACCATGAACCGGGTGATGGTGGTGGAACTGGCGCTGCCGGCGATGCTGCCCGGTGCCCTGGTCGCGCTGCACTATGCAGTGCAGATGCTGCGCCCCAGGCTGGGCTACGGCTCCGACGTCGGGGGTCGGCGCACGCCGTGGATCATCGGCGGCATGGCGTTGCTCGCGCTCGGCGGCCTTGGTGCATCAGCAGCCACCGCGCTGATGGGCAGCCACCTGGCCGCGGGCGTCGCGCTGGCGGTCCTGTCCTTCCTGGTCATCGGCGTGGGCGTCGGTGCCGCCGGCACCTCGCTGCTCACGCTGCTCGCCAAGCAGGTCGCGCCCGGGCGGCGCGGCGCCGCCGCCACGATCGTCTGGATGATGATGATCGTCGGATTCATCATCACCGCAGCCACCGTCGGCCATTTCCTGGATCCGTTCACGCCGCTACGCCTGGTCGCGATCACCGCCTGCGTGTCGGCCACGGCCTTCCTGCTCACGCTGGTGGCGGTGCGCGGCATCGAGGCACGCCGGGACAGCGCCGCGACCGGCGGTGCATCCGTGGCGGCTCGCGTGCCCGACGGCTCCACCCAGCCGTTCCGCGCAGCGCTCACCGAGGTCTGGGCTGACCCGAAGGCGCGCCGGTTCACGATCTTCGTGTTCATGTCGATGCTGGCCTACAGTGCCCAGGACCTGATCCTGGAACCGTTCGCCGGCATGGTGTTCGGCTACACGCCGGGCGAATCGACGAAGCTCGCCGGGCTGCAGAACGGCGGCGTGCTGCTCGGCATGCTGGTGGTTGCGGTGGCCACCACGCTCGGACGGCGCGGCCGGCGGTTCGGTTCGCTCGCGGCCTGGACGGTCGGTGGCTGCATCAGTTCGGCCGTCGCGCTGGCACTGCTCGTGGTCGGCGGCCATGCCGGCGGCGACTGGCCACTCAAGCCGACCGTGTTCTTCCTGGGCGCCAGCAACGGGGCCTTCGCGGTCGCCGCGATCGGCTCGATGATGGCGCTGGCCGGCGACGGTCAGCCCTCGCGCGAAGGCATACGCATGGGCCTCTGGGGCGCATCGCAGGCGATCGCCTTCGGCGCCGGCGGCTTCGTCGGCGCGGTGCTCAGCGACGCGATCCGCGCGCTGTCCGGGTCGGTAGTCACCGGCTACACGACGGTGTTCGCGATCGAAGCGGTGCTTTTCATCGCCGCGGCAGTACTCGCCGGGCGCATCGGCATGGCCGCGAACGCGGCCGCAGCGGCGACCCGGGACCAGACACGGCGCACCGGCGCGGATGCCGGCAGTGGTTTCAAGGCTGGACTCGCACCCGGACTGAACGGTCGCTGAACCGGTGGCCCGGGCCTGCATTTCAAAGGTCGATTGAAGATTCCGAGGGGAGTTCCGAGATGAATGGCTCGCAAGACAAGGCAGCACGCAGCGCATCGCTGGCGGCCTGGGCGGTGGCACCGCAGCAGGCGCAGTACGACGTCGTCGTGGTCGGAGGCGGACCTTCGGGCTCGACCGCCGCCGCCGACCTCGCCCGCAAGGGCCGCTCCGTGCTGCTGATCGACCGGGGCGGACGCATCAAGCCCTGCGGCGGGGCCGTCCCGCCCGCGCTGATCCGCGAGTTCGAGATCCCCGACTCGCTGCTGGTCGCGCACGTCACCTCGGCGCGCATGGTGTCGCCGAGCAACCAGGAAGTGGACATGCCGATCGAGGACGGCTACGTCGGCATGGTCGACCGCGATGTGTTCGACGAGTGGCTGCGCGAGCGGGCACGCGCCTGCGGCGCGGAACGCGTCACCGGAACCTTCGAGCGGATCGACCGGAGCGCCGACGGAGTCGCGGTCGTGCATTTCAGCGGCCAGTCTGACGACGCACCGACCCATGCGGTGCGCGCACGTGCGGTGATCGGGGCCGACGGCGCGCAGTCGGTGGTCGCGCGCACCGCGTTGCCAGACGTCCCGCCCGCACCGTACGTGTACGCGTACCACGAAATCGTCCGCTCGCCAGTAGGCACCGATGCGGCGAAAGCACCGAAGTTCGACCCGGCGCGCTGCGATGTCTACTATCAGGGCAAGCTGTCGCCGGACTTCTACGGCTGGGTGTTCCCGCACGGCGACACCACCAGTATCGGCACCGGAACGGCGCTACGCGGGTTCTCTCTGCGCAATGCCACCAGCGCGCTGCGCGACGCGGCGGGCCTGGGCGGCGCGATGACCCTCCGGCGCGAAGGAGCGCCGATCCCGATGAAGCCCATGAAGCGCTGGGACAACCAGCGCGACGTTCTGCTGGCCGGCGACGCCGCCGGCGTGGTGGCGCCCGCTTCGGGCGAAGGCATCTACTACGCGATGGTCGGCGGCCGCTTCGCGGCCGATGCGGTGCAAGCCTTCCTAGAGACCGGTAACGCCAGCGAACTGGCCGGTGCGCGCAGGCGCTTCATGCGCGCGCATGGCCGCGTGTTCTGGGTGCTCGGCATCATGCAGAAGTTCTGGTACAGCTCCGACCGCCGGCGCGAACGCTTCGTGTCGATCTGCCGGGACAAGGACGTGCAGAAGCTGACGTGGGAGTCGTACATGAACAAGAAGCTCGTGCGCAAGAAGCCGATGGCGCACGTACGCATCTTCTTCAAGGATCTGGCGCACCTGCTGGGCCTGGTGCGCGCCTGAACACGGGACTGCCCTGGCTCGACCGCTGGATCACCAGCGGCAGCGCGATCGACTGGATACTCGGCGCGATCGTGTTGGAGCTCGCCTTCCTGTTGGCCTGGCGCGCATGGACCGGCAGGGGCCTGCCCGCCCGCCAGGCGCTGACGGCGGTCGGCGCCGGGGCCGGCCTGTTCCTCGCGCTGCGCTTCGCGCTGCAGGATCCTCCGCAGGCAGGGCCGATCGCGCTGTTCCTCATGGTCGCGCTAGTTGCGCACCTTCTGGACCTGCGGGCTCGCTGGAGCAATCGCACTAGCCCAGACCGTAGGTGAACACCATCTTCAGCGCGAGGCCCATCAGCAGCAGCGCGAACAACCGGCGCAGCAGTTGCACCGGCAGCCGGTGCATCAGGCGCGCCCCGACCGGCGCGAACAGCATGCTAGCGACCACCAGCGCCGCCAGCGCAGGCAGGTAGACGAAGCCGAGCGACCCGTCGGGCAGACCGGCCACCGACCAGCCGCTGACCACGTAGCCGATCGTGCCGAACAGGGCCACCGGCCAGCCGATCGCCGCTCCGGTACCGATCGCGGTGCGCAGCGGCACGCCGCAGTACACCATGAACGGCACGGTGAGGAAGGCGCCACCGGCCGACATCAGCCCGCACACCATGCCGATGGCGAACATCCAGGACCAGAGCCAGGCCGCGCCGGGCAGCGAGCGTGCCGCGGCGGGCCTGGAGCTGCGCAGCAACTGTACGCCACCGAACACGGCGATCACGCCGTAGGCGAGCGCCAGCACCTGCTGGCTGAACCAGCCGCTGGCGGCGCTCGCCGCAAACGATCCGAGCAGGATGCCCGGCACCATGCGCCGGGCGACGGTCCAGTCCACCGAACCCAGCCGGTGGTGCTCGCGCAGGCTCGCGAACGAGGTGAAAACCATGGAAGCCATGCCGGTCCCCAGTGCGAGGTGGACGACATAGCCCGGAGCGAGCGCCTGTGCCGAGAACAGCGCGGACAGGATGGGCACCAGCGTCATGCCCCCACCGATACCGAGCAGCCCGGCCAGCAGTCCGACCACCGCGCCGGATGCGAGGTAGGCGGCGACCCAGATCATCGTCGTCGGCCAGGTACCGGCGATGGCAAGCGTGCGGGTGCGGTTGCCGTGACCGGCGGTACCGGATCCGATGCCACCGGACGGTCCGCGGCCGCTCGCAGGAGCCGGTCGTGCACTGCCGCCCAATCCACGTCCTGCGGCGGTTGCTCGACCACGATCACGTCGGTGCCTGGGACGTCCAGACCGCGCAGCGTAGCGTACAGCTCATGGGCATACGCCGCAGGATCAGCCGGCGCACGCTGCCAGCGGGGGGCTGCGGGACCCGCCGGAAACAGCGGCTCGCCCGCGGTACGCGCGAGCACCGCAACCGAGCGGCCGTCCCCGGCGAGGAATCGGACGACTTCCCCGACCAGGTCGGCCTCGACCAGCATCACCTGCGCCTGCGGCGCGTAGTGCGAGGCGAGCGTACCCGACGCCCTCGGCGAGCGCGCGTCGCGGGCGGCGGGCGGCTCGCCGAGCACCTCGGCCAGCCGATCGATCCCGATCGCTCCCGGGCGCAGCAGCACCGCACGACCGTTCGAGACGTCGACGATCGTCGATTCGATGCCCACGTCGCTGCCGCCACCGTCGATGACCATCGGCACGGCATCGCCGAACTCGTCGACCACGTGCGCCGCACGCGTCGCGCTCAGCCGACCGAAGCGGTTCGCCGACGGTGCGGCCACCGCTCCGCTGCCTACCCGCGCGAACGCCTGCAGCAGCGCCAGCGCGACCGGATGCGAAGGCACTCGCAGACCGATCGTGTCCTGGCCGCCCGTGACCGCGGTGTCGACGTGGGCCGCACGGCGCAGCACCAGCGTCAGCGGACCGGGCCAGAACCGCTCGGCGAGGCGCCGCGCGAGCGGCGGCATCGATTCGGCCCAGGCCTCGGCCGCCTCGACCGAGGCTACGTGCACGATCAGCGGATGATCGGCCGGGCGCCGCTTCAGCGCGAACACCCGTGCGACCGCCGCCGGGTTGGCGGCATCGGCGCCCAGCCCGTAAACCGTCTCGGTGGGAAAGGCGACCACATCGCCGGCGGCCAGCGTCCGCGCGGCCTGCTCCAGCGTCGCCGGGGTCGCGGGGACGATCATCCCGACGTGAGCAGGCGCAGCGCCTCGCGGTACTTCGCGGCGGTCTTCGCGAGGATCTCGGGCGGCAGCGCCGGCGCAGGCGGGCGCTTGTCCCAGCCGACGCTTTCCAGCCAGTCGCGCACGAACTGCTTGTCGAACGCCGGCGGACTGATGCCGGTGCGGTATTCATCCATCGGCCAGAAGCGCGACGAGTCGGGCGTGAGCGCCTCGTCGATCAGCCACAGCCCGCCCTCGGCATCGGTGCCGAACTCGAACTTGGTGTCGGCGATGATGATGCCCCGGGCCAGCGCATGCGCAGCCGCCGCGCGGTAGAGCGCGAGCGATACCTCGCGCACCTTCGCCGCCATCGGGGCGCCGATCGTGCGCTCGACCTCGGCGAACGTGATGTTCTCGTCGTGCTCCCCCTTCGGCGCCTTGCTCGCCGGCGTGAAGATCGGCTCGGGCAGCTTCTGGGCCTGCTCGAGGCCGGCCGGGAGCGGTACGCCGCAGATCGCGCCAGTCGCCTGGTAGTCCTTCCATCCGGAGCCGGCGACGTAGCCACGCACCACCGCTTCGACCAGCAGCGGTGTCAACCGGCGCACCACCATCGAGCGGCCAGCGACCTGGTCGCGTTCCGACGGCGCGACCACAGACAGCGGATCGTCGTCGAGCAGGTGGTTGCGCACCACCGGCGCGAGCCGGTGGAACCAGAACGCCGAAAGCTCGGTGAGCACCTGCCCCTTGCCAGGAATCGGGTCGGGAAGGATCACGTCGAACGCCGACAGCCGATCGGTCTGCACCACCAGCAGGCGGTCCGCGTCGATCGCGTAGAGATCGCGCACCTTGCCCCGGTGCAGGAATTCAAGGCTCTTCAGCGAGGATTCGGCCAGCGGTTTGCTCATCGGATACAGGCCCTCGGGGCACGGTTGTGGATCGGTGACGGGATTGGTGCCGCCCCGGCCACGACGGACAGGCGGTTGCGGAAACGGCGGTGCCGCGAAAGCGGCCGCGGGTCAGTCCAGTGGCGCGGACGGGATCGGCTGCGCCGGTTGCGCCAGCGGCCGGAGTTGTTCGCGGATGTGCAGCGCCTGCGCGAGTGCCTCGCCGGTGCTGCTGGCGAGCACGGTGTAGTGTCCCATCTTCCGGCCAGCCCGTGCTTCCCGCTTGCCGTAGAGATGCAGCTTCGCGCATGGGTTGCCGAGCACGACCGACCAGTCAGGCTCGCCGCCAGCGTGCAGCCAGGCCTCGCCGAGGATGTTCACCATCACGACGGGGCAATGCAGCGCGGTATCGCCCAGCGGAAGGCCGGCGAGCACCCGGACCTGCTGCTCGAACTGCGAGGTGACGCAGGCGTCGATGGTGTAGTGGCCGCTGTTATGCGGCCGCGGCGCGATCTCGTTCACCAGCAGCCTGCGATCGTCGAGCACGAAGAACTCCACGCACAGCACGCCGCGATAGTCGAGCCGTTCGGCCAGCGCCACCGCATTGCCACGCGCCTGAGCCGCCAGCGCGTCCGGCACCCGGGCCGGCACGATGGTGACGTCCAGGATCCCGTGCTGGTGGTGGTTCTCCGCGACCGGGAAGGTCGCCACCGTACCGTCGAAGCCGCGCGCGACCACGACGGACAGCTCGCGCGCGAGCGGCAGCCACTGCTCGAGCACACAAGGTTCGCCGCCCAGGGCCGTCCAGGCCGCGCGCGCTTCCTCCACGCTGCGCACCCGCGCCTGACCCTTGCCGTCGTAGCCGAAGCGGCTCACCTTCAGGATGCCCGGAACGAGCGCGGCGGCCTCCGGGGCATCGAAGTCGGCGAGCGAGCGCACGACACGGAACGGCGCGACCGGAAAACCGTTGTCGTGCAGGAAGGTCTTCTCGGCGATGCGATCCTGCGCGACCGCCACGCTCTCGGCGGCCGGGCTGACCACGCAGTGGCGGGCGAGGTAGCGCAGGCTCTCGGCCGGCACGTTCTCGAACTCGGTGGTCGCCCCGGCGCAGGTCGCAGCCAGTTCGCGCAGTCGGTCATCGTCGAGGTACTCGCCCTTCAGGTGGCGGTCGGCCACCGTGCCTGCGGGGCTGTCCGGACCCGGGTCAAGTACCGTGACCCGGTAGCCCATCGACTGCGCGGCCATCGCGAACATGCGGCCGAGCTGGCCCCCGCCGAGCAGCCCGAGCGATGCGCCTGGCGGGATCATGGCTTCGCCGGTGGCAGCGTCATCGCCTCCACCTTGAGCCGAAGCGCCTCGCGGTAAGCGTCCAGCCGGGCACACAGCGTCGCGTCATGGCCGGCGAGCAGCGACACCGCGAACAGCCCGGCGTTGACCGCACCGGCCTCGCCGATGGCAAAGGTGGCCACCGGGATTCCGCGCGGCATCTGCACGATGGACAGCAGCGAGTCCTGCCCCTGCAGGTGGCGGGACGGCACCGGCACCCCGAGCACCGGTACGGTCGTCTTCGCAGCGAGCATCCCGGGCAGGTGCGCGGCACCCCCGGCGCCGGCGATGATGCAGACCAGCCCGCGGCCGCGCGCCGAGGCTGCGTACTCGAACATCGCATCCGGCGTACGGTGCGCGGAGACGACCCTCGCCTCGTGCGCAACACCGAACTCGGCCAGCACCGCCACCGCGTGCTGCATCACGTCCCAGTCGCTGTCGCTGCCCATCACGACTCCGACCAGCGCAGAAGCATCCATCCCGGGCCTTTCGCCAAAACCCGGATTCTATTCCTGCGGCGGCCGGAGGACATTTCTGCTGACACCTGCCGGGGCATTGCGAAGGTGCTACCCGTCGCTGATCGACGATGGTCCATAATCGGAATCACGGCCACCTGGATCAGCACTGGGCTGCAGGATGGCCGACCGATCGGGGGGAACATGCTGCGTCGTCATTCCGCGCCGGGCGCCGGCAGCGTCTTGATCGCGCTACTGCCGTGGCTGCCGGGCTGGGCCGCGGCCCAGCCGCAGCAGCCGCGCGACTGGCCGACCAGGCCGATCCGGCTGGTGGTGCCGTTTCCACCCGGCTCCGGCGTCGACATCGTGTCGCGCCATGTCGCGCCACGCCTGTCCGAAGGGATCGGGCAGCCAGTGGTCATCGACAACCGCGGGGGCGCGGGTGGCGTGGTCGGCGCAGAGGTGGCAGCAAAGTCGCCGCCTGACGGCTACACGCTGCTGATGGGTACTGCCGGCATCCTGACGGTCGTGCCAGCGCTGGCGAAGGTCAATTACAACGTGCAGCGCGACTTCGCCCCGGTGTCGGTGGTGGCCTCGGTGCCGAGCATGCTGGTGGTGCATCCATCGCTCCCCGTAAAGAGCGCGCGCGACCTGGTCGCACTGGCCCGTTCTCGGCCCGGAACGATCAACTACGCCACCACCGGCAACGGCACGCTGCCGCACCTGGCCGCGGAGTTCCTCCGCCTGCGCGCCTCGATCGACATCGTGCACGTGCCATACAAGGGCAGTGCGCCCGCGATCACCGACCTGCTCGGCGGCCAGGTGGAGATGTTCTTCGCGAACATGCTGTCTGCGATGCCCCACGTGAGCAGCGGGCGGCTTCGCGCTCTGGCGGTGTCGAGCGCAAAACGCTCCGCGGTGCTGCCGGCGGTGCCCACGATGGTCGAGGCCGGCTATCCCGATTTCGAGGCGAGCACCTGGTTCGGGCTGCTGGCACCGGCAGGCGTGACGGCGGATATGGTGCAGCGGCTGCATGCGGAGGTGGTGAAGCTGCTCGCGGGGCGCGAGCTGCAGCAGCGCCTCGCCTCCGAGGGAGCAGTGGCGGTGGGTAATACGCCCGCGGAGTTCGCCGCCTACATCCGCAGCGAGACCGAGAAGTGGACGCGCGTGGTGAAGGCCGCGCAGATCCGCGCCGAATGAAGGGCAGGACATGACCGACATCACACGCACGCTGGCACGGTTCATCGTCGGGAGCACGCCCGACGCGGTGCCCCCTCCGCTGTACCACGAAGCGACGCGCGCGCTCGTGAACTGGATGGGCTGCGCGGTCGGCAGCGCGCATACCGACACGGTGGACAATGCCCTGCGCGGCCTCGCGCCCTGCATAGGGCCGGCCGTGGCTTCGCTGTACGGTCGCACCGAAAAGGTCGACATGCTGCATGCCGCGCTGCTCAACGGTATCAGTTCGCACGTGCTCGACTACGACGACACCCATGCGCGCGCCATACACCCGAGCGCACCGGTTTGGCCGGCACTGCTCGCCATCGCCAGCGCCTGCGCCGGAGGCGTCGACCGGCCGGGATCGGTCGCCGGCATCGGTCCGATCGATGGCCGTCGCCTGCTTCACGCGTTCGTGCTCGGTGTCGAGACGGAGTGCCGCGTCGGGCTGTCGGTGTTCCCCGAACATTACGAGATCGGCTGGCACATCACCGGCACCGCGGGCATCTTCGGCGCTGCTGCGGCGGCGGGCAAGCTGCTTGGCCTGGACGAGCGGCAGATGTGCTGGGCGCTGGGCATCGCAGCCACCCAGTCGTCCGGGCTTCGAGAGATGTTCGGTTCGATGTGCAAGAGCTTCCATCCTGGTCGGGCCGCCCACGGGGGGCTGATGGCGGCGCTGATGGCGCGGCAGGGCTTCACCAGTTCGGAGCACGCAATCGAGGCGAAACGCGGCTTCGCGCACGTGATGTCCACCAGGTTCGACCCGGCAGTGATCACCGAGCGCCTCGGCGAGACCTGGGAGCTCGCGAACAACATGTACAAGCCGTTTGCCTGCGGCCTGGTGATCCATGGGGTGATCGACGGGTGCATCCAGCTGTCGACCGAGCACCAGCTCACCGCCGACATGATCGCGGGCGTGGACCTCGTGGTGTCTCCGATCGTGATGGAACTCACGGCGAAGAAGGCGCCGCGCACGGGCCTCGAGGGCAAGTTCAGCGTCTACCACGCGGCAGCCGCGGCGCTGGTGCGCCGCGCGGGCGGCGAGTCGCAGTTCAGCGACGCCTGCGTGAACGATCCGGAGGTGCGCGCGCTGCGCGAGAGGGTAAGCACCTCCGTGGACGCATCGATCCGGCGCACCGAGGGTAAGGTAACGGTGCGGCTGCGCGACGGTCGCGTCCTGTATCGCCATGTCGAGCACGCGCTGGGGACGTTGCAGCACCCGATGTCGGACGCCGACCTCGAGCGCAAGTTCTGCGCGCTGGTGGTGCCACCCCTCTCTGTCGAAAGGGCGACGAGTATCCTGGGAACATGCTGGTCGATAGGGAGCGCGGCCGATGCCGGTGCCGCGCTGGAGTGCGCGAACGGCTGATCCAGTCAATCGCCGGTGCGGCCCCCGGCAGCACTTTCCGTCCCGAAGATTCCTGTTCCACCAGGCGGAACGCGTTCCGAGTGGCGGTCCACCGGTGCTATGGTCTCTCGACCGACAGACAGCACCGGGACCACCCGGTCGTGGAGGAGATCACGATGAGCGTCCGCCCTTCGGCTGCACGTGCAGTCGGCATCCTTGCAGCTGGCTTTTGCACCCTGGCGGCATCCGCTGCCTTCGGAGCTGCGCCGGCTGCGGCCAACTACCCTAACCGCCCGATCCGGCTGATCACGCCCTTTCCGCCGGGCGCGACCACTGATGCCCTGTCGAGGATCATCGCGCTGCGCATGGGCGAGAACTGGGGGCAGAGCGTGCTCGTCGACAACCGCCCGGGCGCGGGCGGCATGGTCGGCACCGAACTGGCGGCGCGCGCGCCGGCCGATGGCTACACGATCGTGAACGTGATCAGCTCTCACGCCGTGAACCCGTTCATCTATTCGAAGCTCACGTTCGACGCCATCAAGGATTTCACGCCAGTGATTCCGCTCGCGCGGGTCGCCAGCGTGCTGGTCGTGCCTGGCACATCGCAGATTACGTCCATCAAGGACCTGGTCGCGGTGGCGCGAGCCAATCCGGGCAAGATCAGCTTCGGTTCGGCGGGCACCGGCAGCTCCAGCCACCTGACCGGCGAACTGTTCCGGCTACTGGCCAAGGCCGACATCACCCACGTGCCGTACAAGGGGGGCGCTCCGGCGCTCAACGACGTGCTCGGCGGCAACATCCCGCTGGTGATCGGCACGACCACCACGGTCACGCCCTTCGTGCGCAGCGGCAAGCTGCGCGCGCTCGCGGTGACCAGCGCACGACGATCGAAATTGCTGCCCGACGTGCCCGCGCTCGCCGAGCAGGGGTTCCCGGAGATCGACGCGACCGAGTGGTGGGCGATCCTGGCTCCTGCGGGTACCCCGCAGGACATCGCGCTCAAGCTCAATGGCGAGATCACGCGGATCATGACGCTGCCAGACGTTGCGGAGCAGCTCAACGGTTTCGGCGCGGAGTTCATCGGCGGCTCGCCGGCAGACCTGATGGCCTTCATCAAGCGGGAAATGACGCGCTGGAGCGCGGTCGTGAAGGCCGCCAAGATCAAGGCCGACTGAGGTGGATTTCGCGCTCGACGACGAACAGCGGATGATGCGCGAGATGGCGTTGCGCATCTGCCGCAACGAACTCGAGCCAAGACTGGGCGCACACCCGGCGGATGCACCGATGAGCCGGTCCCTGCTGCTGGAGCTCTTCGCGGCCGTTCGCGGGACCGGGCTTCTGGCACCGCGGCTGCCCGAGACCGACGGTGGCGCCGGTCTGCGCATGCTCGACTACGGCCTGATGCTCGAGCTGGTGCCGGCGGCGCTGGCGATTTCGCTGATCGCGCACGAAGGTTGCATCGCCCGCCTGTATTCCGAATGCACGCCGGCGCAGAAGGCCCGGCTGCTGCCGCCACTGATCGCCGGCGAGGCGATCGGCTGTACCGGTTCGACCGAGCCGGACGCCGGCTCCGATCCGCGGGCAGTGCAGTCACGGCTGCACCGGCAGGGCGATCGGCTGCTGCTGTCGGGGCGCAAGCTGTGGATCACCAACGGCTCGGTCGCGGACGTGATGATCGTCACCTGCCGCGACCTGCGCGACGGATCCGGCAGCCGCGCCCCCATGGCAAAGGTGATCGTCGAACGCGCACGTACGCCGTTCGAGGCGCGCGAGATCGACACCATCGGCCTGCGCCAGGGCCTGCTCGCGGAGATCGTGTTCGAAGACTACCCGGTCGAGCCCGGCAACGTGATCGAATCGGGCGGCGGTGCGACTGAGGTACTCAAGGCGACCTGGTCGGTGAACCGTCCGCTGATCGGACTGGTCGCCGTCGGGCTCGCGCAGCGTGCATTCGACCTCGCGCTCGACTACAGCCGGCTGCGGACCCAGTTCGGCAAGCCGATCGCCGGACACCAGCTGGTGCAGAAGGCGCTCTCGGATGCCGCCACCGCGATCGAATCCAGCCGCCTGCTCTGCCACAGCGCGCTTGCGGCGATCGACCGCGGCGAAGGCTCGCCAGGCCGCGGCGCAATGGCCAAGCGCCACGCACAGAACGCCTGCCAGGAAGCGATCTGGCAGTCGATGAACGTGCTCGGGGCGAGCGGCCTCGCGGTGGAGACCGGCATCGAGCGCCTCTATCGCGATGTACGCATGCTCGCGATCCCCGACGGTACCAACGAGATCCTCTCGCTGATCCACGGTCGGGAGCTCACCGGCGTGGAAGCGCTGCGCGGCACCGCCGCGCGCGCATCGTGAACACCGGCGACGAGCGCGGCATCGGCGCCACCGGCGCCCTGCGCGGTGTGCGCGTCCTCGAGTTGCCCGGCCGGCTGGCCACGCGCGTATGCGGCATGCTTCTCGCACAGCTCGGGGCTTCGGTCGAAGTGTTCGACGGCGGTGCCGAAGCTCCCGCGCCCGACCCGTTCGTCCAGCGGCTCCTCGGCGGCGGGAAGACGCCGGGCGGCGATGTCAACGGGGCACCGATCGTGGTCGGCGACGCCAGCGGCAATGCCCACCAGCGGGCGTTGCTCGACCGCCTGCTCGGAGAATCGCCTGCGGAGCGGATCGTCTGCACGCTGTCGACCACCGGCCTGCCTTGCATCGGCCCGACAGACGAGCTCGGGGAGCTGGCGCTGCAGGCACGCGCCGGCGTGATGTCTGTCACCGGCGAGGAGGGCGGTGCGCCGACGCCGGTGTGCGCACCTGTGGGCGAGATGCTGGGCGGCCTGGTGGCGGCGACGGCGATGCTGGCCGCCTGGCGATACCGGCGCCTCGTCGGATTGGCACAGCGCATCGACCTCAGCCTGCTCGAGGTGATGGCCGACCAGTTGCGCACGCAGGCCTCGCTGGTCCTGGCGGGAAAGGCTTCCGGCTATCGCGCCGGCAGCCGGCATCCGGTCTGTGCGCCGTGGAATGCGTACCGGGCATCCGACGGCTGGGTCGTGATCTGCTCGGCGAGCGATGCCCAGTGGCTGGCGCTGGCGCGGATGATCGATCCGGCGCTCGCTGCCGACCCGCGCTTTGCCACCGTCGCACAGCGGCGACGCGACGTCGATGCGCTCGACGCGGCGATCGAGGCGTGGACTTC
>CANHBC010000017.1 GCA_947458835.1 Betaproteobacteria bacterium
GCTCCTTAGCCGAACACGGCTACGTGACCCCGACCCCGATCCAAGCCCAGGCCATCCCTGTCATCATGGGACGTAAGGATCTCATCGTCGCCGCCCGCGCCGCCAGCGGAAGCTGACCGGTCGCCCAGTCCATACCCAGAACACCCGAATACCGCGCTGTACCCGGAACACCAGGCATTCCACGGAGACGAGACATGCAGGCCACCCATTCCCATCCGGCCGTCCATGACCATGGCGCACACGCCCAGCCGACCGGGCTGATGCGCTGGATCACGACGACCAACCACAAGGACATCGGCACGATGTACCTGTGGTTCAGCTTCACGATGTTCCTGGTCGGCGGCATCCTCGCGCTCATGCTGCGCACCGAGCTGTTCCAGCCGGGCCTGCAGGTGGTCGAGCCGGAGGTGTTCAACCAGCTGACCACGATGCACGGCGTGATCATGGTGTTCGGCGCGATCATGCCGGCCTTCGTCGGCTTCGCGAACTGGATGATCCCGCTGCAGATCGGCGCGGCCGACATGGCCTTCGCGCGGATGAACAACTGGAGCTTCTGGTTGCTGCCCCCGGCCGCGCTGCTGCTCGTGATCTCGTTCTTCGTGCCCGGCGGCGCCGCCGCTGGCGGATGGACGCTCTACCCGCCGCTGTCGGTGCAGATGGGCCCCGGCATGGATCTCGCGATCTTCGCCCTGCACATCCTCGGCGCCTCCTCGATCATGGGCTCGATCAACATCGTGACCACGATCCTGAACATGCGCGCGCCCGGCATGACGCTGATGAAGATGCCGCTGTTCTGCTGGACCTGGCTGATCACCGCCTACCTGCTGATCGCCGTGATGCCGGTGCTCGCGGGCGCGATCACCATGATCCTGACCGACCGCCATTTCGATACCCACTTCTTCAATGCAGCCGGCGGCGGCGACCCGGTGCTGTTCCAGCACGTGTTCTGGTTCTTCGGGCACCCCGAGGTCTACATCATGATCCTGCCGGCGTTCGGCATCGTGTCGGAGATCATCCCGGCCTTCGCGCGCAAGCCGCTGTTCGGCTACACCTCGATGGTGTACGCCACCTCGTCGATCGCGATCCTGTCGTTCATCGTATGGGCGCACCACATGTTCACCGTCGGCATGCCGGCGACGGCCCAGCTGTTCTTCATGTACGCGACGATGCTCATCGCAGTGCCCACGGGCGTGAAGGTGTTCAACTGGGTGGCGACCATGTGGAAGGGGTCGATGACCTTCGAGACCCCGATGCTGTTCGCCTGCGGCTTCATCTTCGTGTTCACCATGGGCGGCTTCACCGGCCTGATCCTGGCGATCACCCCGATCGACATCCAGCTGCACGACACCTACTTCGTGGTGGCGCACTTCCACTACGTGCTGGTGGCCGGCTCGCTGTTCGCGCTGTTCGCCGGCGTCTACTACTGGCTGCCGAAGTGGACCGGCCACATGTACAACGAGACGCTCGGCAAGGCGCACTTCTGGCTGTCGGTGATCTTCTTCAACGTCACCTTCTTCGTGCAGCACTTCCTCGGCCTGGCCGGGATGCCGCGGCGGGTGCCTGACTACGCGCTGCAGTTCGCCGACTTCAACATGATCTCGACGATCGGCGCCTTCGGCTTCGGCCTGACCCAGCTGCTGTTCCTCTATATCATCGTGAGCTGTATCCGCGGTGGCGAGAAGGCGGCAGACAAGCCCTGGGAAGGCGCACAGGGCCTCGAGTGGACGGTGCCTTCCCCGGCCCCGCATCACACCTTCGAGACCCCGCCGGTGGTTCGCTGACGCTCCGCCATCGCCCCGGATCTGCCATGGCCAGTGTCGATCTAGACAGCCTGCCCCCCGCCGAACGCCAGCGCATCCAGCGACGTAACGCGGTGCGTACGGCGCTCGTGCTGGCGGCGGCAGCGGTGATGGTGTTCGGCTTCTACATCTGGCAGGTATCGAGGATCTCCGCCTGATGATCGAGCGCGCAGCCCAGCCGCCAGCGTCGCCGGCGGACGCATCCACCGGGGCCTCCGTGGTCGCGGACAACCGCGTCACGCTGCGCAAGCTGCTGGTGGTCACCGCGATGATGTTCGGCTTCGGCTTCGCGCTCGTGCCGTTCTACGAGAAGCTGTGCGAGGTCACCGGCATCAACCGGATCGTCAAGCGCGACGACCACCAGCCGGCCAACACTCAGGTCGACACCAGCCGCAGCGTCACCGTCGAGTTCGATGCCAACCTGCGCAGTAACCTGCCGTGGACGTTCAAGCCCCTCGAGGGCAGCCTGAAGGTCCACCCCGGCGAGATCGGCACCGTCATCTACGAGGTGTCCAACGTGGCGGGCCGGGCAGTCACCGGCCAGGCCATACCGAGCTACGGCCCGATGCTCGCAGGGCAGTTCTTCCGCAAGATCGAGTGCTTCTGCTTCGACAAGCAGGAACTCGCCGCCGGCGAGACGCGCCAGATGCCGATCGCCTTCGTGGTCGATCCGTCGTTGCCGGCCGATGTGAATACAATCACCCTGTCGTTCACCTTCTTCGAGGTGGCCGGCCGTTCCCAGGCAGGCAGCAGCCCGCTGGCGACGGCCTCCGCCCCGGCGACGGTAGCGGCACCGCAATCGAAGATCCAGTAGAGACCCCCAGGGTCCAACGGAGTTGCCCATGAGCCAGTCGGCCACCGCTAACACCAGCACCGCCCCCTACTATTTCGTGCCGCAGCCCTCGACCTGGCCGATCTTCGGGTCGTTCGCCCTGTTCTTCATGGCGCTGGGCACCACGCTGTGGATGAACGACATCAGCTGGGGCAAGTACTTGCTGATCGGCGGCCTGTGCGTCCTGTTCTACATGATGTTCGGCTGGTTCGGCAGCGTGATCCGCGAGAGCGAGGGCGGGCTCTACAGCAAGCGCGTCGATGTCTCGTTCCGCTGGTCGATGAGCTGGTTCATCTTCTCCGAGGTGATGTTCTTCGCCGCCTTCTTCGGCGCGCTGTTCTACATGCGGGTGATCTCGGTCCCTGACCTCGGCAGCGTCGACGGCCGGCTGCTGTGGCCCGAGTTCACCGCGGGCTGGCCGCTCGCCGGCCCTGGCATCAAGGAGTCGTTCGAGACCATCCCGGCGTTCGGCCTGCCTGCGATCAACACGATGCTGCTGCTGACTTCGGGCATCACGATCACGTTGGCGCACTGGGCGCTGATCGCCAACAACCGTACCGCGCTCGTGCGCTGGATGATCGCCACGATCGCGCTGGGTACGGTCTTCCTGTTCGTGCAGGGCTTCGAGTACGTGCACGCCTGGCGCGACCTGAACCTTCAGCTCGACACCGGCGCCTATGGCGCGACGTTCTTCATGCTGACCGGCTTCCACGGCTTCCACGTGACGATCGGCACCATCATGCTGATCGTCATCACCCTCCGTTGCGCGAAGGGGCACTTCACGCCCGAGAACCACTTCGGTTTCGAGGGCGTGGCCTGGTACTGGCACTTCGTCGACGTCGTCTGGCTGCTGCTGTTCGTGGTCGTCTACGCCCTGTAACACCGATCGACGCCCTTCGCCGGCTTGGCCGCGAAGGCGCCCTGGCAGGGTCGAAGGCAGTGCCCGCGGGCCGGCGTACCGGCCCGCGTCCCTCCCGGGGGTGTATTCACCCCGTCCCGCTCGCCCGCGCAAGCTGCGTCGGGCCCCGCCGCAGTCGCGCCGGCGCGGAAATCGCTACGGGGCAGAGCCGCGAAGCGTGATCAGCCCGCTGAAATGCGCGAGCATCAGCAAGGCGAAGAGCAGCACCGAGAGGCCGATGCGCAACGTGAGCGCACGCACGGTGCGGGTCGAGTTGCCCCTGTCGCTGAACAGGTAGAACAGGGCTGATCCGAGGCTCGCCAGGATCAGCACCAGGAATCCGACGATCAGGATCTTCATGTCAATGCCCGGTAATGGAACAGGCAGTCTAGCGGATGCGGCCCTGCGACCTGCGGCGCCGACGACTGTCCCTGTAACGGCTGGGGTCGGTCAGCGCCGATTCAGGCCAGAATGGATCCCGACGCTGGTGCTGGTCGCGGTGCTTGCGCTCACGCTGTCGGCCGGGCGCTGGCAGCTTGACCGTGCGGCCTACAAGGTGTCGCTGCAGCAGCGGATCGACTCGGCGGCCGCCGCACCGGCGGTATCGGTGCAGACGGGCATCAGTGGGGATCTGGCGGCGCTGGCCTGGCATCCGATCGAGGCGACCGGGCAGTTCGACGCAGGGCGCACGGTGTTCCTGGATAACCGGCTGCGCGACGGGGTACCCGGCTACGAAGTGCTGGTGCCGCTGCGCCTGTCCGGCAGCGACCGCGTGCTGCTCGTGAACCGCGGCTGGGTCGCCGCACCGCGCGCCCGCGAAAGCCTGCCGCAGGTCGACACGCCCTCGGGTGAGGTCCGGGTCGCCGGGCTTGGCTTCGTGCCGAGCGGACGCTTCATGGAGCTGCGCGCCGACACCGACGATGCGCGGCGGTGGCAGAACTGGACGATCGAGCGTGCACGGGAGCGCTGGGGTGTCGACCTGCTGCCGGTAGCGATGCTGCAGTCGGCCCCGGCCGAGGGCAGCGGTGCCGGTACCGGCAGTGCCGACGCGCTCGCGCGCAACTGGCCACGGCCGGACGTGGGCATCGACAAGCACCGCGGCTACGCATTGCAATGGTTCAGCTTCGCCGGCATTGGCTTCATCGTCTGGCTGGTGCTCAGCCTGCGCCGTGTGCCGCCCGGCGCCTCGCCATCGGGGGCGCCGGCTGACCCCGCCACGCGCGGGAGCGCCCGATGAAGCTGTCACCCGGGTTGCGTCGCAAGCTGCCGCTGATCGTGCTGGTGCTCGTCTGCGCGACGCCGGCCTTGGGGCCGTACCTGCTGTGGTTCTTCTGGAAGCCGGGCGAGTACAGCAACTACGGCGAACTGGTGCAGGCGGTGGTGCTGCCGCCGGTGTCGCTCGAACCGCTGCTGCCACCCTTGGCGACGGAGGCCGCTACCGGCGGCGCGCCGCTGCCGGCCACCGCCCCGGCCACGCCGGGCCCGCAGACGCTGCGTGGCAAGTGGTTCCTGGTGATGGTCGATGGCGCCCAGTGCGACGAGCGCTGCGAGCGCAAGATCTGGCAGCTGCGCCAGTTGCGTACGGTGCAGGGCAAGGAAATGGAGCGTGTCGAGCGCGTCTGGCTGGTGGACGATCGCGGCGAACCCGCCGAGCGCCTGCGCGAGCCCTATGCTGGCACCTGGATCGTCCGCCAACCCGATCCGGCCCTGCTGCAGGCCTTGCCCGTGCAGCCGGGCGCGAACCTGCGCGACCACATCTGGCTGGTCGATCCGCTCGGCAATCTGATGATGCGCTACCCGCCGGACGCAGATCCCGCGCGCATCCGCAAGGACATGAACCGGCTGCTCAAGTACTCGAGGATCGGATGATGTACAGGAAACTCCTGCTGCTCGCCCCGCTGCTGACGCTGATCGTCGTCGTCGTCGGTGCATACACCCGGCTGACCGACTCCGGGCTGGGCTGCCCCGACTGGCCAGGCTGCTACGGCCAGCTCACCGCGCCCGACACTCCGGCCGAGATCGCGCGTGCCGGCGAGCGCTTCCCGGGGCTCGAGATCGATCCGCTGAAGGGCTGGATCGAGATGATCCACCGCTACCTCGCCGGCACGCTGGGTCTGCTGATCCTGTCGCTGGCGGTGATCGCGTGGCGCAACCGGCTGCGTTCGGTACCCGGGCAGCCGCGGCTGCCCGGCAGCGATGCGCACTGGCTGGGCACCGGGCTGCTCGTACTGCTGATGGTGCAGGCACTGCTCGGCAAGTTCACGGTGACGCTGCTGCTCAAGCCGGGCATCGTCACGCTGCACCTGCTCGGTGGCATGCTGATCCTCTCGGTCCTGTTCCGGATGGCGATCGGCGAGTACGTCGACCGTGGCGCCGTGGCGGTCGCACGCGCGGCCCGGCTGGCGCCCTGGGTCGCCCTCGGCATCGGACTGCTGATCGTCCAGATCGTGCTGGGTGGCTGGGTCAGCACCAACTATGCGGCGCTGACCTGTCTCGACTTCCCCACCTGCCACGGTACCTTCCTGCCATCGATGGACTTCCAGCACGGGTTCCACGTGCTGCGCGAACTCGGCGAGGCGCCCGATGGCTCGCCGCTGTCCCATGAATCGCTGAACGCGATCCAGTGGACGCACCGGGTCGGTGCCCTGGTGATCACCGCCTACCTCGGTACCCTGGGACTGATCGCGTGGCGCATCCCCGGCGTGTCGGCCGCGGCCGTCGCGATGCTGGTGCTGCTGGCCGCACAGGTCACGATCGGCATCCTGAACGTCGTATGGCTACTGCCGCTGTGGCTGGCGACGCTGCACAACCTCGGGGCGGCCCTGCTGCTTTGCTCCGTCGTGATGCTAAAATTCACGGTCACCCGCCCTGCCGGCGTCGATGTGCGCACCGGCCAGGCCGCCGGCCAGGGTGACAAGGGGTCGGCGCGTGCCGTTCACGCCTGACCCGCACGACCACCCGCCCGGGCCATCTGCGCGCCGGCGAACCGCTTCCCGCGGTTGAAGCAGACGAGACCCGATCGATGTCCCAGACCCTCGCCCTGAACGGCGGCACCCTGCGCCAGTTCTTCGAACTGACCAAGCCGCGCGTGGTGTCGCTGATCGTGTTCACCGCGGTGATCGGCATGTTCCTGGCGACCCAGCCCGGGACGTTGCCGCCGCTGTCTCCGGTGCTGTTCGCGACGATCGGCATTGCGCTGGTCGCAGGCGCTGCCGCCGCGGTCAACTGCCTGATCGAACAGAAGATCGATGCGGTCATGGCGCGCACGCGGGGCCGCCCGCTGCCCAGCGGCAACGTCAATTCGCTGCAGACGCTGGTCTTCGCCGGCCTGGTGGGCGGCGTCGGCCTGCTGGTGCTGCACAACCTGGTGAACACCCTGACGATGTGGCTCACGCTCGCCACCTTCGTCGGCTACGCGATCATCTACACCGTGGTGCTCAAGCCGCTGACCCCGCAGAACATCGTGATCGGCGGGGCGTCCGGCGCGATGCCGCCGGTGCTCGGCTGGGCGGCCATCACCGGCGAGGTATCGCCGGCGGCGCTGGTGCTGTTCCTGATCATCTTCGCCTGGACGCCGCCGCACTTCTGGGCGCTCGCGCTGTATCGCAAGCACGAATACGCGAAGGCTGGCATCCCGATGCTGCCGGTGACCCATGGCGACCGCTTCACGCTGCTGTCGGTCCTGCTCTACACGGTGATCCTGTTCGCCTGCTCGCTGCTGCCCTTTGCCATCCGCATGAGCGGCTGGCTGTACATGGCCTCGGCGGTGGTGCTGGGTGGGGTGTTCCTCTGGTATGCATGGCGGCTGTACACCAACTACAGCGACTGGCTCGCGCGGCGGACCTTCCGCTACTCGATCCTGTACCTGACGCTGATCTTTGCCGCCCTGCTGCTGGACCACTACGCGCCCTGGAACTACTAGAACAGCGGGGCGCACCGAAGCTGCGCAGGCAACGAGGAGGAGACGCGCGATGAGCCGTACCACGGGCAAGCCCGGGCATGCCACCGAGCCGGTATCGGAACTGATGCAGGCGCTGGCATCCTACATAGCTGCGACGCCACGACGTCCGCTCCCCGCGGCGGTATCCGAGCGGGCCAAGCTGCACCTGCTCGACACGATCGCCGCGATGATCTCCGGCGCACCGCTGCTGCCAGGTCGGCGTGCGATCGAGTACGTCACCGCGATGGGCGGTACGCCCGAGGCGACGATCCTCACGACCGGCACCCGTACCAGCGCGGTCAACGCGGCGCTCGCCAACGGCATGCTCGCGCATGCCGACGAGACCGACGACGCCTACTATCTCGCGCTGGTGCACCCGGGCTGCAGCATCGTGCCGGCCGCGCTGGCGATGGCCGAGCGGCAGAAGTCGAGCGGGCGCGAACTGCTGCGTGCGATCGTCCTCGGCTACGACGTATGCGCGCGCACCTCGATGGCGCTGGGCATCGAGCATTTCCGCAGCGCCGGTCACTCCACGCACAGCTTCGGCGGTACCTTCGGTTCGGCCGCTGCGGCCGGTGCGCTGGCGCGCATCGACGTGCGCCAGGCTCGCCACCTGCTGTCGTACGCAGCGCAGCAGGCGAGCGGCCTGTCGTGCTGGGCGCGCGACGTCGAGCATGTCGAGAAGGCCTTCGACTTCGGCGGCATGCCGGCGCGCAACGGCGTGACCGCGGCGACCATGGTGGCCGCCGGCTTCACCGGCGTGGAGGACGTGTTCAGCGGCGACCGCGGCTTCCTGCACGCGTTCCAGCCGTTCATCCGGCCCCGCGAGTTCGTCAAGGGCCTGGGCTCGCGCTACGACATCCTGCAGACCGCGATCAAGCGCTGGCCCGTCGGCTATCCGATCCAGGCGCCGCTCGATGCACTCTCGACGCTGATCGACCGGCACGGCATCCGCGCCGGCGAGGTCGAGAAGGTTCACATCACGGTCGACGAGCAGGGCGCCCGCACGGTCAGCGGCCGCAAGATGTCCAACATCAACCTGCAGCACCTGGTCGCGATCATGCTGCTCGACGGTGACATCAGCTTCGAGGCTTCGCACGACCCGTCGCGTTCGCGTGACCGCGACGTCCTCGCGCTCAAGGACAAGGTCGAGCTCGTCGGCAGTGCAGCACTGTCAAAGACGAAGACCACCCAGGCGATCGTCGAGGTCACGCTGGCCCGGCCGGCGGGACGCTCGCGAAGCACCGTCGTGCGCCACCATACCCGCGCAGTGCTGGGAAGCGCCACCCGGCCGATGGATCGCGCTGACCTCGAGCGCAAGTGCCGGCCCCTGCTGGAGCCGGCGCTCGGAGCGCGGCGGGCAGCGTCGCTGGTCGAGGCCGTCTGGACGATCGACGGGCTCGATGACGTGCGCGCGCTGCGCCGGCTGCTCAGTCGGCCTTGATGCCGGCCTTGCGGACCACCTGCGCGATGCGCTGGGTCTCGCTCCGGATGATGGCGGCGAATTGCTGCGGCGTGTTGCCCACCGGCTCGGCACCCTCGCTCGCCAGCGCCGGCTTCAGTTCCGGGCTGTGCACTGCGCGCACCGCCTCGGCGTTGAGGCGGGCGATGATCGGCGCTGGCGTGCCGGCTGGCGCAAGGAACCCGGTCCACTGGACATGTTCGTAACCGGCCACGCCGGCCTCGGCAATGGCGGGCACGTCGGGCAGGGCGAAGCTGCGCCGCGTGGTGGTGACGCCCAGCGCACGCAGCTTGCCGGCGCGGACCTGCGACAGCACCGACGGCAGGGTGGCGAACGAGACCTGAGCTTCGCCGGCGAGCAGTGCGTTGACCGACGGGCCACCGCCCTTGTAGGGCACATGAAGCAGGTCGGCACCGGTGAGGTTCTTGAACAGCTCGGCCGACAGGTGGGTTCCGGTACCGCTGCCGGCGGAACTGTAGGCGAGCTGGCCGGGCTTCGCTCGGGCGAGCGCGAGCAGCTCCTGCACGTTGCGCACAGGCAGCGCGACGTTGGCTACCAGCACGTTCGGGAATGCCGAGAGCTGGGTGATCGGTGCCAGGTCGCGCTGCGGGTCGAACGACAGCTTCGCATGCATGTTCGGGTTGATGGTGATCGACGAGGACACCACCAGCGTGGTGTAGCCGTCCGGGCTGGCGCGCACCGCGAGCTCGGTGCCGACCAGGCTGCCGGCCCCCGGTCGGTTGTCGATCAGCACCGCCTGGCCCAGCGCCTCGCCCAGCCGTGCCGCGAGCAGCCGGGCCATCGCGTCGGTGGAGCCGCCGGGCGATTGCGGCACGATGATGCGCACCGCCTTCTGCGGCCAGGCCTGGGCCTGTGCCGCAGCCGGCAGCACCAGCAGGACCGCTGCTGCAGCGGCGCTCGCGCCACCGGGGCGAAGCTGGATGCGCCACGACGGCGCGGACCCGTGCCTTCCCATTGCCTCCTCCTCGCTTCGCTGTCTTGTTTTCAATAGGATAGACCCATGCGCTTCTTCAATCCACCGACCGAAATCGTCGCGGAAGTGTTCGCGACCATCCCCGCCCACCTCGGCAAGTCGGGACAGCCGTCGACCTGGATCGAGTCCAACCATCCGGGCTCTAAGCTCGGCTGCTTCCTCGAAGGGCCGGCGTTCGACCGCGCGGGCAACCTGTACGTCGTCGACATCCCGTTCGGGCGTATCTTCCGCATCACCCCCGATGCGCAGGTGAGCGTCGCCGCCGAGTACGACGGCTGGCCCAACGGCCTGGCCGTGCACAAGGACGGCCGGCTGTTCATCACCGACTACCGCCTCGGCTTGATGACCTGCGATCCGTCCACCGGCAAGGTCGAACCGTGGATCACCCACGCCCGCTCCGAAGGCTTCAAGGGCGTCAACGACCTGGTGTTCGCCAGCAACGGCGACCTGTACTTCACCGACCAGGGACAGACCGGCGTGCACGACCAGACCGGACGCGTGTGGCGCGCGACGCCCGACCGCCGGCTGGAGTGCCTGATCGACAACGGGCCCAGCCCGAACGGGATCGCGCTGTCGCCGGACGAGTCGGCGGTATACGTGGCGATGACCCGTACCAACTGCATGTGGCACCTGCCGCTGCGCGACGGCGTGCCGAGCAAGTGTGGCGTTTTCGGCTACCTGCCGGGGATGCATGGGCCGGACGGCCTGGCGGTCGACGCCAAGGGCAACCTGGCGGTCGGCCATGCGCGGGTCGGCATCGTGTGGCTGATGAGCCCGGCCGGCGAGTTCCTCTACGGCATTCGCGCCCCCGACGGCGGCGGACGCCTGACCAACATGGCCTACGGTGGACCGGAGGGCCGGCACCTGTACATCACCGACTCCTACCGCGGCACCATCCTGCGCGCGGAACTGCCGGTGCCCGGTCTCAAGCTCTACTCCCACCAGTGATGCGCCACGGCCACCGCGGCGGCATGCCTGCCAACGATCGTATCCCGGACTGCTCGCGGGCCGACGGATGCGCGACACCGAGGAGGACCCCATGAAGCCATCCACCGACCGTGCGCAGGCGGTGCAGGTCCTGCGCCGCCTGGCCGTCGTCTGTGCCGCGGCGATGCTGCCGTCGCTGGCTGCCGCCCAGGCACCGGCATGGCCGGCGAAGCCGGTACGCATCATCGTGCCGACCTCTCCCGGAGGCGGGACCGACATCGTCACCCGGCTGCTCGCGCAGCGGCTCTCCGATGTGTTCGGGCAGCCGGTGCTGGTCGAGAACCGGCCGGGGGCAGGCCAGGTGCTGGGCACCGAGTTCGTCGCGCGTGCGGCGCCGGACGGCTACACCCAGCTGATGGCCGCCAGCGCGATCGTCCTCAACCAGGTGCTGGCGAAGAAGCCGCCGTACGACACGTTGCGCGACTTTGTCCCGGTGACGCTGGCCGCCTCGCTGCCGAACGTGCTGACCGTGCATCCGAGCCTGCCGGTCCGCAACCTGAAGGAACTGCTGGCGCTTGCTCGGTCGAGGCCAGGGGCACTCAACTACAGTTCGGCCGGCTCCGGCACCTCGCCGCACATGTCGATGGAACTGCTGCTGTCGATGGCGAAGATCGACATCACCCACATCGCCTACAAGGGCACCGGGCCGGCGACCACCGACCTGCTGGCAGGCCACGTCCAGCTGTCCATGCCCAATACCCTGACCGCGGCGCAGCACCTGCGTACCGGGCGCCTGCGTGCGCTCGGGGTGACCAGCGCGAAGCGGGCGGCCGGCCTGCCGGGGGTGCCTAGCCTCGCCGAGGCTGGGTTGCCCGGCTACGAAGCGATCCAGTGGTACGCGCTGTTCGCCCCGGCAGGCACGCCACGCGACGCCGTCAACCGGATGCAGGCCGAGTCGGCCCGCGCCCTGCAGGCCGCCGACATGCGCGAGCGGCTCGCGACCGACGGCGCCGAGCCGGGTGGCCTGTCGCCGGAGGCCTTCGCGGCCTTCGTGAAGGCCGAGATCGAGAAGTGGAGCCGCGTCGTACGCGATGCGAAGCTCGCGCTGGACTGAACCGCATCCGGACGCACGGATCGAACCGAACCGAAAGGCGACGCAACCGATGATCGCAGCAGCTTTCCCTCGTTCCCGGCCGGGCACGTCCGCGCGGCTTGCCGTGGCCGCCCTCGCGCTGTGCCTGCCCGCGGCGGCGCTTGCCCAGCCGGCACCCTCCTGGCCTGCCAAGCCGGTGCGCATCATCGTACCCACCTCACCCGGGGGCGGTACGGACATCGTCACCCGCGTGCTCGCCACCCGAGTGGGCGAGGCATTGGGCCAGTCGGTGGTGGTCGAGAACCGTCCCGGTGCCGGGCAGGTGCTGGGCACCGAGTTCGTCGCCCGTGCCCCTGCCGACGGCTACACCCAGCTGATGGCGGCCAGCGCTATCGTGCTCAACCAGGTGCTGGCGAAGCAGCCGCCCTATGACATCCTGCGCGACTTCGTGCCGGTGACGCTGGCCGCGTCCCTGCCGCATGTGCTGACGGTGCACCCCAGCCTGCCGGTGAAGTCGGTGAAGGAACTGGTCTCGCTGGCCCGCGCGCGACCGGGCCAGCTCAACTACAGCTCGGCCGGGGCCGGCACTTCGCTGCACATGGCGATGGAGCTGTTCCTGTCGATGGCACGCCTGGACATCGTGCACGTGCCGTACAAGGGTGCGGGTCCGGCCACCGCCGACCTGCTCGCCGGCCACGTGCAGCTCGCCACGCCCAACACGCTGACCGTCGCGCCCTACCTGCGATCCGGGCGGCTGCGCGCGATCGGCGTGACGGGCGCGAAGCGGGCGGCTGCGCTGCCCGAGGTGCCGACCATCGCCGAGGCCGGCGTGCCGGGCTACGAGGCCATCTTCTGGTATGCGCTGTTCGCGCCGGCGGGCACGCCGCGCGAGGCGGTGGGCCGCATGCACGCCGAGGTGGCGAAGGCACTTCGCCTGCCCGACGTCGGGCAGCGCCTCGCGGCCGACGGCGCGGAACCGGGCGGCATGCCGCCGGATGCGTTTGCCGCGTTCATCCGCACCGAGCTCGACAAGTGGGCGAAGGTGGTGCGTACCGCGAAGATCACGCTCAACTGAGGGCCGACCATGAAGAACATCGACACCCACGCG
The DNA here is from genome assembly GCA_947458835.1 of Betaproteobacteria bacterium. Lineage (GTDB taxonomy): Bacteria > Pseudomonadota > Gammaproteobacteria > Burkholderiales > CAIKXV01 > CAIKXV01. Next base: position 13,054 of record CANHBC010000017.1, read on the forward strand.
CACTTCTTCCCCGAGCGCTTCATCGAACTGGTGGCGAAGCACGGGGGACGCTGTGGCACCACGGTCACCAGCGACGCCAGCGGTGCGCGCTTCATCCAGGTGGGCCTGAACCTGCGCACCGGGCCGATCACTTCGGGCTTTATCGACCTGGGCGAGCGGCTGGCCTACATGGACCGCATGGGCATCGACATGCACGCGCTGTCGATGACCCAGCCGATGGTCTACTGGGCCGACGACGAACTCGGCCTGCAGCTCTCGCAGGCAGTGAACGACGCGATCAGTGCCGCGCATGTCGCGCATCCGGACCGCTTCATCGGCTTCGCCCACCTGCCGTTCCAGAACCCCAGCCTCGCGCTGGAGGAACTCGAGCGGGCGGCGAAGCTGCCCGGCATCCGTGGCGTCTACATGGCGACGGCGGTGCGCGACCGGGAACTCTCCGACCGCAGCTTCTTCCCGGTCTACGAGCGCATGGCCGACCTCGGGCTGCCGCTGTTCCTGCATCCGATGATGATCAACAACGAGCGGATGAAGCAGTGGTACCTGATCAACACGCTCGGCAACCCGTTCGAGGTGGCGCTCGCTGCCTCGCACCTGATCTTCGGCGGCGTGCTCGACGCGTTCCCGAAGCTCGAGGTGTCGCTGCCGCATGCCGGCGGCGCGCTGCCGATCCTGCGCGGTCGCCTCGACCAGGGCTTCAAGGTGCGTCCGGAATGCAAGCACCTGCCGCGCCCGCCCAGCGAGTACCTCAAGCGCTTCACCTACGACACGATCAGCTACTGCCCCGAGGTGATGGACTACCTGGTGAAGCTGGTCGGCGTCGACCGCATCCTGATGGGCAGCGACTACTGCTTCGATATCGCGCACAACGACCCGGTAGGGGTCGTGCACGAGATCAGCGTGCTCGACGAGGCCGGCAAGCGTGCGGTGTTCTGGGACAACGCGGCGCGCCTGCTGCGCCTCTGACGATCCCACCGCCCATGGAGGGCGGGCCGGAGGGCTACGTGCCCGCCTGCCCGTCCGTGGGCACCGGCCCGCCGCGGCCGGGCAGGCGGGCGGCAGCCTCGCGTGCGGCCGCTGCCATCTCGCGAGCCATCTCGGCGCTGCGCCCGGTGTATCCGCCCGGATCGAGCGCCGTGCGCAGCGCCGGTTCGTCCACCGCCGTGCGCACGCGCGGGTCGGCGAGCAACTGGTCGACGAGCGGGCCACCGTTGGCCAGTGCCTCCGCCAGCGCGTGGTGCAACAGGTCGTGCGCCTCTCCACGGCCGAGCGCTGGCGCGAGCAGCATCATTGCGTTCTCCGCGGCGATCGCGCCTCCCGAGCGTTCGAGGTTGCGCCGCATCCGGTCCGGATGCAGCCGCAGGCAGGCGAGCAACTGGTCCATCTCCCAGGCGACCGCGTAGGCGAGTGGTCCCGTGCCTTCCATCAGCCAGTACATCATCTGGTTGTTGGCGGCATCGCCTTCGTGCGTGGGCTGCATGGCCTCGAGGGCCATCGGAACCTGGCCGCGCAGTCGGCCGGCCAGCGCAATGACCTGCACCGCGATCTTCGAATTCACCTTCTGCGGCATCGTGCTGGAACCGACGACGTCCTTGCCCAGTGACTCTGACACTTCCTCGATCTCGTCGGCCATCAGCGCATAGAGTTCGCGCGCGATCTTCGAGAACGTCGTGCCCAGCAACGCCAGCAGCATCACGTACTCCGCCACGTGGTCGGTGCCGGCACGCGAGGGCACCACGAGCGGCGCGAGTCCGAGGCGCTCCGACAGTCGCCGGTTGACCTCCGGCCCGTGCTCGCCGAAGGCGTGCATCGCCCCCAGTGCGCCGCCCCACAGCGAGACGAACACTCGTGGCTCGGCGCCGCGAAGCCGGTCCACATGGCGCAGCAGTTCCTCGATCCACGCCGCGACCTTCAGCCCGAAGGTGATCGGAAGCGCATGTCGATGGTTGGTGCGTCCGGCCACGAGCATCCCGGCGCTGGCTTCGGCCAGACCGGCCATCCGGTCGAGGATGTCTCCCAGCAGCGCAAGCAGTGCATCATGTGCTTCGCGCATCAGCAGGGTGCGGCCGGTCTGCGTCAGGTTCTGGGTCGTTGCACCCCAGTGCACGAAGTCCCCCGCATCGCCCTCGCAGGCCTGCGCCAGCGCGCGCGCGATGGAGTGGATCGGCGCGCGGGTGCGCGCGATGTCGGCGGCGAGCGCCGCCGTGCCGATCGTCGCGAGGTTGGCCTTGCGCCGGATCTCGACCGCCGCCGCCGCCGGGATCATGCCCAGTTCGGCCTGGACCTCCGCCAGCGTGGCCTCGATGTCCAGGAACGCCTGCCAGAGGCGCTCACGGCTGAACAGCGCTTCGATCGCAGCGACGTCCGGGCGGGCGCGCCGTGCTGAAGGCACTGCGGACGACTCCTCGGGCGTAGGGATCACTTCGGGATCACTTCGGGGTCAGTTCGGTTGCACCTGCGCGAACTTCACGACCTTGGCCCACTTGGCGGTCTCGCTGCGGATCAGCTCCGCAAACTGTTCGGGCGTTCCGGCCACCGGCACGGCACCGAGGGAACCGTAGCGCTCGATGACCACCGGTGACCTGACCGCCCGCTGCATCTCCGCGTTCAGTCGGTCGAGGACGGGTCGGGGAATGCCAGCGGGTGCGAGGATGCCACCCCAGGTCATCACCTCGTAGCCTGGGACGCCTGACTCCGCCACCGTCGGCAACTCGGGATAGGCAGTCAGCCGCTTGCGTCCGGTCACCGCCAGTGCGCGCAGCCGACCCGATTGCAGATGCACGCCCACCCCGGTGAGCGGATCGAACAGCATCTGGACATGCCCGGCCATCACGTCAGCCGTGGCCTGCCCGCCGCCCTTGTAGGGCACGTGCAGGATGCTCGTGCCGGTGAGCATCTTGAAGTACTCGCCTGCAAGGTGGCCGATGGTGCCGGTCCCGGCCGACGCGTTGCTCAGTTCGCCCGGGCGTTTGCGGGCGAGCGCAATCAGGCTCTTGATGTCCTTGACGGGTAGCGCAGTCGTCACCGCCAGCAGCAGGGCGGCCTCCACGGCCTGCGACACCGGCTGGAAGTCACGGGCGACGTTGTAGGGCAGTGCTGGCGTGATCGCGGGGTTGATGGCAAGCGGCCCTGGCCCGGCATAGCCGATCACGTAGCCATCCGGTACGGCCGCAGCCAGCGCCTGCATGCCGATCGCGCCGCCCGCGCCGGCCCGGTTGTCGGCCACCACCTGCTGGCCCGTCTGCTTCGCGAGCTCCGTGCCGAACAGGCGCGCCGAGACATCGGTGGCGCTGCCCGCGGCGAACGGGATGATCAGGCGGATCGGCTTGCCCGGAAACTCGGCCGCCGCCGACCATGCCGTGTCTGCGCCGGCGACAAGGCCGGCGCAGATCGCGACTGCACCGAACAGCGAGCGGACATCGGGGTTCATGGCGGGCACTCCTCTGCTTGCGGTCGGTCGGTCGGCGGCTGAATCTCCCGACAGGTCATTCTAGCGCGCATCGGCAGGCGTACCCGCGACGCACAAAAGAGGGTGCACGCCGCAGCGCGCCAGCGGGCTCGACCGTCGTTCAGTCGCCCTTGAGCCCGGAGGCCGCGATCACCTTGCGCCACTTCGCCATCTCGTCGCGCAGGAAGGCCGCGAACGCGGCTGGCGTCGAACCGATCCCGTCGATGCCCTGCGCCGCGAAGCGCTCGCGCACCTCAGGCGTGGCCAGGGTCTTCACCAGCGCCTCGTGCAGCCGCGCCACCACCGGCTTCGGCAGGCCGGTCGGGCCGACGAAGCCGTACCAGCCACTGGTGTCGTAGCGGAAGCCCGCCTCCTGGATGGTCGGCAGTTCTGGCAGCAGGTTCGAGCGCTTCGTACCGGCCATCGCGATGGCGCGCAGCTTGCCGGCGCGCACCTGCGGCAGTGCCGAAGAGATGCCGTTGAACATCAGGTCGACCTCGCCGGCGATCAGCGCGCCCATGCCGGGTCCGGCGCCCTTGTAAGGCACGTGGACGACCTTCAGCCCGGCCACCAGGTTGAACAGCTCGGCGGCCATGTGGATGCCGGTGCCCGGGCCGCCCGAGGCGAAGTTCATCTGCCCCGGCCGCGCGCGCGCCAGCGCGACCAGCTCCTGTACCGTCTTTGCCTGCACCGACGGATGCACGATCAGCACGTAGGCCTGCTCGGCGACCAGCGACAGCGCGGTGAAGTCGCGCATCGGGTCGTAGGACGGTTTCGACTGGCGCAGCGGCTCGATCGCCAGCGGGCCCGAGTGGCTGATCATCACGGTATAGCCGTCGGGCTGGCTGCGCGCGACGATCTCGGCACCGATCCCGCCGCCTGCGCCCGCGCGGTTGTCCGCGACCAGCGGCTGCCCGATCGCCTCTCCGTAGTGCTGCGCGACGATGCGCGAGACGATGTCCGCGGGCCCACCGGGCGAGGCGGGGATCATGAGCCGGATGGGGCGGGTGGGGAAAGCCTGCGCCGCGGCCTCGGTGGCGCAGGGCCCTGCCGCGCACAGCACGGCTGCAAGCGTGGCAGCGCCGCGTCGGGCATCCAGTGCGGCTTTCGCCGTCTTCGGGGATGTCATGGGTCGTATTCCTCCTCTGGGTCGATGGTGACCCCGCCAGCCAGCGCGGTCAACCGGCCGGCCAACGGCCGTGCGGCCGGTCGGGCGAGAGGCTCGGTGTGGGCGACGCAGCGGGCGGGCCCGGCGCGTATCATCGCGGCCAGTCCAGTCCATGCATTGAGGAGGAGAAGGTGAGCACCAGGCCCCTGGGCGTCGCCGTGGTAGGTGCCGGACGCATCGGCACCCTGCGCGCACGCCTGTCAGCGAAACATCCGTCGGTCGGCTTCCTCGCGATCTCCGACATCGATCCGTCGCGCGCCCAGGCGCTGGCGAAGACCGCAGGTGCCGACTTCTCCAGCGGCAGCAACAACGAAGTGATCGAGCGTCCCGAGGTCAACGCGGTGTTCGTGTCCACGCCCGAGGGCGAGCATGTCGCGCCGATCATCCGCGCGCTCGAACTGGGCAAGCCGGTGCTGGTCGAGAAGCCGATCGCGCTCGAACTGGGCGACGCTCAGCGCATCGTCGATGCGATCCGAGCCAACGACGGCAACCTGCGCATCGGCTACAGCCGGCGCTTCAAGGAGTGCTTCCTGCGCGCCAAGGAGCAGATGAACCATGGCCGGCTCGGCACGGTCGTGGGTGGGCTGGCGCGGGTCTACAACTCGCGCGCCCAGGCGTTCTCGATCCTGAAGCGCGACCCCCACGCGACGCCGGTGCTCGACGTGCTGACCTACTACGTCGACCTGATGTGCTGGTTCCTCGAGGGCAACCGGCCAGTCGAGGTGGTCGCGCGCGGCCAGCACGGGATCTTCAAGAAGGCGGGCTACAGTGCCCACGACGTCACCTGGGCCATCGTCACCTTCGCCGACGGCGCGGTGATCAACTTCGGCGTGAGCTACGCACTGCCGGCGCAGTACCCGACCCTCGGCCAGTCGGACCGGGTCGAACTGCTCGGTACCGAAGGCACGATGATCATCGACGACGACCACATGGACCACCTGATCTACTCGGAGAAGGGTATCCCGCACGCCTACGTGCCCGACCATGGCGTGCCGTTCGCGTTCCTCGGCAGCAACACCGCCGGCGACTGGGCGCTGGGCGACTTCTGGGGGCCGCTCGGCAATGAGACGCGCAGCTGGCTCGATTCGCTGGTCACCGGTGCGCAGACGCCACACTGCCGGCCGGATGCCGCGCTGGTCAACCTGGAGACGACGATCGCGATGGAGCGTTCCGCGCGCTCCGGGCAGGCGGTGCGCCTGCCACTGGAAACCTGAGGACACCGCGTACATGGAGAGCATCAACCGCAACACCCCCTGGCGCGCGAAGGCCGCGCCGGCTATCGCCTGTGCAGCGCTGGGCATCGCCCTGCTCCCGGCCGTGCCTGCGCCAGCCACCGCGCAGCAGGCCTACCCGTCGCGTCCCGTGCGGCTGGTCTCACCGAACCCGCCTGGCGGGGCGAACGACGTGATCGCCCGCATCGTGGTCAACCGGCTGGCCGAGGTCCTCGGCGTTCCGATGGTGATCGACAACCGGGGCGGGGCCGGCGGCACGATCGGCGGGGAGATCGCGGCGCGTGCGGTGCCCGACGGCTACACGCTGCTCGCGGGTTCCATCTCGACGCATTCGTTTTCGCCGGTGATCTCACCCAAGCTCGCCTACGACCCGATCCGCGACTTCACCCCGGTCTCGCTCTTCGCGATCTCGCAGAACCTGCTGGTGGTCAACCCGACGCTGCCGGTGAACAGCGTGAAGGACCTGGTGGCGCTGGCGAAGGCCAGGCCGAACAGCCTGAACTACGCCTCGGGCGGTACCGGTTCGACCAGCCACTTCGCGATCGCCCTGTTCGTGAGCGCGGCCGGTATCGTGAACGCCACGGTGCACGTGCCCTACAAGGGTGGCGCACCGTCGGTGGCGGCGACCGTATCCAACGAGACCCAGTTCTACTTCGGACCGATGGCCGGCAGCATCCCGCAGGTCAAGGCCGGGCGCCTGCGGGCGGTTGCCGTGGGCGGCGCGGCGCGTTCGGCGCTGATGCCCGATGTGCCCACCGTGCGCGAGTCGGGCGTCAACTACGCGGCGGCGGGCTGGTTCGGCCTGCTCGGTCCGGCCGGCCTGCCCAGGCCGATCGTGCAGCGGTTGAACAAGGCCGTGCACGATACGGTCGCTATGCCCGACGTGCAGCGCCAGCTGCTGGAGGTCGGCGCCGAAGGCGTGGTCAATACGCCCGAGGCATTCGCGAAGTTCATCGCCGAACAGCTCGACAGCACACGGCGCGTGGTGAAGGAGCTAGGGCTGAAGTTCGACTGAGCAGGAAGCCTGGGGTCAGGTCTTGCCTTTTGCCTCGAAGAGGCAAAAGGCAAGACCTGACCCCAACGTTTTAAGCTGCTTCCTTCAGGCTGGCCCGGATTTTCTGCATCGCCTTCTGCTCGATCTGGCGGATGCGCTCGGCTGACACGCCGAACTCGTCCGCGAGTTCGTGCAGGGTCGAGCCGCTGCCTTCCTGCAGCCAGCGGGCTTCGATGATCCGGCGGCTGCGCTCGTCGAGGCTGGCCAGTGCGTCGGCCAGGCCAGCCTGGCGCAGCTTCGCGGTCTGGGCCTGTTCGAGCTGCACTGCCGGGCTCGCGCCCGGATCGGCGAGGTAGGAGATCGGGCCGAACGAGGATTCATCGTCCTCGCCGCCCACCGGCTCGAGCGAGACGTCGTGTCCGCCCATGCGGGTCTCCATCTCGACCACGTCCTCGTTGCGCACGCCCAGGGTCCTGGCCATGCTGGCGACTTCTGCCGGGCCGAGGGTGCCGTGCGCCTGCTTCATGCTGCGCAGGTTGAAGAACAGCTTGCGCTGTGCCTTGGTGGTGGCGACCTTCACGATGCGCCAGTTCTTCAGGATGTACTCGTGCATCTCGGCGCGGATCCAGTGCACCGCGAACGAGACCAGCCGTACGCCGCGCTCCGGGTCGAAGCGCTTCACCGCCTTCATCAGGCCGATGTTGCCTTCCTGGATCAGGTCGGCCTGCTGCAACCCGTAACCCATGTACCCGCGGGCGACGGACACCACCACGCGCAGGTGCGACATCACCAGCTCGCGGGCGGCTGCGAGGTCGTCCTGGTCGCGCAGTCGGCGCGCAAGTTCGGTCTCGCGCTCGGGCGTGAGCATCGGCAGACGGTTGACCGTCTGGATGTAGGTCTCGAGGCTGCCCGCAGCCAGTGAAGGCAGCACGGTGGCGAACAGCGGGTTGGCGGCAGCGGGCAGGGCAGCGGTGGGGAAAGCGACAGCGGTGGTCATGGGTGCGCCTCCTTGGACGGACGGCCCGCACCGCGGGCCGTTTGTACGACACTGGAACGGCTCTGGATGAACCAACTTTAGCACTTAACGCAGCAGAGTGCTAATGGTGGGCCGGATTCCCGACAAAGGTCATGGGGAACAGGCTGTCGAGCGCTGGTTTGCCTTGTCCAGACCGACGACCGGTAGTCAATCGTGCGCCGTATCAATGAGTTGTGCGTCAGTCTGTCGGCTGCCGAACTGCGGCGGGCTCAGGGGCCGGTACCGCGCCACAGATGCCGGGAGACCGCCAGCCACGCGCCCAGCCAGCCGAGTAGCGCGGCGAATCCGGTCACTGCCATGACGTCCGTGGCGGCTGGTAACTGCATCACCCACTCCGTGCCGTACAGCGTCGCCACGCCGGGCAACTGGCGGTTCACCCACGCCACGCACAGTACGGCAAGCGCGCAGGCGGCCAGCCCACCGGCGGCGCCCTGCAGCAGGCCAGCGTAGAGGAATGGGCGCCGGATGAAGCCGGGCGTGGCGCCGATCAGCTGGCAGACCTCGATCTCCTCCCGCCGGTTCACTACCTGCAGGCCGATGCTGTTGAAGGTGATGGCCAGCAGGGCAGCGGCGAGCAGGGCCGCCAGCCCTGCGGTCAGCGCCCGCGCCAGCCGCAGGCCGGCATCGAGCCGCGCGGCCCAGTCGGAATCGAGCTGGGCGAGCGCCACCCCGGGCCACTTCGCCGCCTCGCCGCGAAGGGCGTCGATCTCGCCCGGGTCGGTCGACTTCGCGCGCACGATGAAGGCATCGGGCAGCGGGTTCTTTGGCAGTGCGTCCACCAGGTCGGCGATCTCGTGGATGCGGCGCAGGTCCTTGATCGCGTCCTCGCGCGACACGAACCGGTGGCCGGCGACACCGGCATGCGCGTCAAGGCGCGCGGCGATCGCCTCTGCGTCCTTGGCGGTGGCTTCGGGCGCCAGGTACAGGGCGATCCGCGCGTCGGCCTCGGTCGCACCACCCAGCCGCTGCAGGTTCTGCACCGCCAGGTGCAGCAGCAGCGGCAGCAGGATGGCCACCGCGACCACCAGCACCTGGAAGAGGTGGGCGAACGGCGCGCGGGCGGCCTGGGTGCCGGTGACCGCGATCGCACGCCGGTGCTGGTTGAGCCAGGCTTTCATCGTGCAGGCCTCACGCCGGCGACTCCGTGGCCAGCATGCCGTGCGACAGCGCGATCACCCGGGGCCCTGCCGTGCGCAGCGAGACCAGGTCATGCGTCGAGACGACCACGGTGACGCCGACCTGGTGGAACGAGCGCAGGATATCGACGATTTCCTGCGCGTAGTCGAGGTCCAGGTTGGCGGTCGGCTCGTCGACCAGCAGCAGCGACGGCCGATGCACGATCGCCCGGGCGATGCACAGGCGCTGCTGCTCGCCGCCGGACAGCGTGACGGGCCGCTCGCGTTCGCGCGACAGCAGCCCGACCTTGTCCAGCGCCGCACGCACCCGCCGGGCCGCCTCGCGTGGCGGGAAGCCGGTGATGTCCAGCGGCAACTGGACGTTGTCGAACACCGTGCGGTCGTGGAGCAGCTTGTGGTCCTGGAAGATCAGTCCGATCTTTCGCCGCAGGAAGGGCAGCGCGCGGGGTGATCGGGCGAGGTCCTGCCCGTCCACCCGCACCGTGCCCGAGGTCGGCAGTTCGATGCCCGCGATCAGCTTGAGCAGGGTGCTCTTGCCGGCGCCGGAGTGGCCGGTGACCACCGCGAACTCGCCGTCGGGTATCGACAGCGTGACCGACTTCAACGCATCGAGCACACCGCTGCCCCGACTGGCGGGGTAGCGCTTGCCGACCTGGTCGAGTTCGATCATCTCGCCGAGGCCTAGTCGAACAGCGCCGAGACGAACTCGCGCGGCTCGAAGGGCTGCAGGTCGTCGATCGCCTCGCCGATGCCGATGTATCGGATGGGCACCGGATGCTCGCGCGCGATCGCCGCCAGTACGCCGCCCTTCGCGCTGCCGTCGAGCTTGGTGACCACCAGCCCGGTCACGCCGAGCGCCGCGTCGAACGCCTTGACCTGCGACAGGGCGTTCTGTCCGGTGTTGCCGTCGAGCACGAGCAGCACCTCGTGTGGTGCGCCTTCGAGCGCCTTGCCGATCACCCGCTTCACCTTGCGGATCTCGTCCATCAGGTGCATCTGGGTCGCGAGCCGGCCAGCGGTATCCGCGAGCACGATGTCGATGCCGCGCGCCTGCGCCGCGCGGATCGCATCGAAGATGACCGCCGCCGGGTCGCCCGACTGCTGCGAGATCACGGTGACGCCGTTGCGCTCGCCCCAGGCCTCGAGCTGCTCGCGCGCAGCGGCACGGAAGGTGTCGCCCGCGGCGAGCAGCACGCTGCGTCCCTCGGCGCGGTAGCGTGCCGCGAGCTTGCCGATGGTGGTGGTCTTGCCCGCACCGTTCACCCCGGCCAGCATCACCACGAACGGCTTGTGGGTGCCGACGTCGAGCGGCCGGGCGAGCGGGGCGAGCAGCGTGGTCATCGCGTCGGCCAGCGCCGACTGCAGTTGCGAGGCGTCGGTCAGTCCCTCCTTGCGCGCCCGCTGGCGCAGCGCGTCGATCAGCGAAAGGGTAGCCGAGGTGCCGACGTCGGCGGCCAGCAGCGCGGTCTCGAGTTCCTCGAACAGGGCCTCGTCGATCTTGCGGCCCAGCCCGAACAGCCCGGCGATCTGTACACCGACCTCGCCGATCGGTGCGCCGATGCTGCGGTTGAGCTGCTCGCGCGTCGCGCGAAGGCTTGCCTTGAGCCGTTCGGCCCAGCCCGGCCGGGGCGGCGCTGCCTCGGCCGCACCCGCCGCATCCGCCGCGGCCCGATCCGGCGCGTCATCCTGCGGCGCGTCGGTGCTGGACGCGAGCGCTTTCTTGCCCGGCTTCAGGAAACCAAACATACTTGCCCTCGTGCAATCAAACCGAATGCGGCTCGGGTGACGAACCGGTAGGCGATGTTACGAGTTTCCATCCCGCTGCGGTCGCGTGCCCTCCTGACCGGCCGGCTGTCGATGGCCGCGCTTCTGCTCGGCACGGCGCTGCTGGCCTCAGGCTCCACGGCCCGCCCCACGGTCGAGCGCGTGCTGGACAACGGCCTGAAGGTCGTGGTGCGCGAGGACCGGCGGGCGCCGGTGGTGGCGTCCATGCTCTGGTATCGGGCAGGCAGCATCGACGAGGTGAACGGGCTGACCGGGCTGGCGCACGTCACCGAACACATGATGTTCCGGGGTACCCGCCGGCTCGCCGACGGCGAGTTCTCGCGGCGCGTGGCCCAGCTCGGCGGCCGCGACAACGCGTTCACCGGTCGCGACTACACCGCCTACCACCAGCAGCTCGCCGCCCGCGACCTGGCGACGGTGTTCGAGCTCGAGGCCGAGCGGATGGCCAGCCTGGTGATGCAGCCGGAGGTGTTCGCCCGCGAGATGCAGGTGGTGATGGAGGAGCGGCGCTGGCGAACCGATGATCGCCCGCGCGCGGCGCTGTTCGAGCAGCTCTACGCCACCGCGTTCACCGCGCATCCGTACCGCACGCCGGTGATCGGCTGGATGAACGACCTCGAGAACCTGACCATCGAGGACGCGCGCGAGTTCTACCGTCGCTGGTACGCACCGAACAATGCAGTGCTGGTGGTGGTCGGGGACGTCGAACCCGAGCAGGTGTTCCGCCTGGCGGCCCGGCACTTCGGGCGGGTTCCCGCGCGTACGCTGCCCCGGCGGGCGCCGCAGGTCGAGCCAGAACAGCGCGGCACGCGGCGAGTCGCCTTCCAGGGCGCTGCGCAGGGCCCGTTCCTGATGCTCGGGTTCCATGTCCCGGTGCTGCGCGATGCGGAGCGCGACTGGGAACCCTACGCGCTGGAGGTGCTCGAGGCGGTGCTCGACGCGAGCGAGGTCGCGCGCCTGCCCCGGGTGCTGGTGCGCGAATCGCGGGTGGCCGGGTCGGCCGATGCGAGCTACGAGAAGTTCCAGCGCGGCCCGGGCCTTTTCGTGATCAGTGCCGCCCCGAGCGAGGGCCGCAGCGTCGGTGAGCTCGAGGCGGCCATCCGCGCCGAGATCGGACGGCTCGCGCGCGAGGGCATCGCCGCCGACGAACTCGCACGGGCCCAGACACAGCTCGTGGCCCAGCACCTGTTCCAGCAGGATTCCATGTTCACTCAGGCGAGCCGGATCGGCCATGCCGAGATGGTCGGCCACTCCGCGCGCGTGTTCGACCGCTTCGTGGCGCGCACGCGTGCGGTGACCGCCGAGCAGGTGCGCGAGGTCGCGCGGCGCTACCTGGTCGACGACCGCATGACCGTCGCGGTGCTCGAGCCCACGGCGCCCGGACAGCGCAAGCCGTCGCTGCCGCCCAGGGATACGCGGCATGTGGACTGACCGCCCGGGCGTGGTCCCGCTGCTGCTGCGCCGGATGTTGCTGCCGCTGGCCTTCGCCGCGCAGGCGCAGGCGGCGGGCATGGCGCAGGTCCAGACATGGACGCTGGACAACGGCGCGCGCGTGATGTTCGTCGAGTCGCGGGCGCTGCCGATCCTGGATGTCGCGGTCGAGTTCCGCGCCGGCTCTGCCTTCGACCCGGCCGAACGTGCCGGCCTCGCCGCGATGACCCAGCACCTGTCGCGCTTCGGTGCCGGTGGCCTGGGCGAAGAGGACATCGCCCGCCGGCTGGGTGAGGTGGGTGCACAACTGTCCGGGCGGATCGACGTCGACCGCGCCGGCTTCACGCTGCGCACGCTCGCCACGCGGCCGGAGCGTACGCAGGCGCTGGACATGTTCGCGCGCGTGGTCCAGCAGCCGGACTTCCCGCTGCCGGCACTGGAGCGCGAGCGCACCCGGATTGTCACCAACCTGCGCGAGGAGGCGACCCGGCCGGCGATCGTCGCCAGCCGGCAGTTCTTCGCCGCCGCCTACGGCAGCCATCCGTACGCCTTGCGCCCGCTGGGCGATGCGGACGGCGTGCGGGCCCTCACGCGCGACACCATCGTCGACTTCCGGCGCCGGTTCTACACCGGCGTGTCGGCCGTGGTGTCGATCGTCGGCGACGTGTCGCGCGCCGAGGCCGGCGAGATCGCGCGCCAGGTGGCCGGCGCGCTGCCCGCCGGCAGCGTGCGGCCGGTACCGCCGGCAGTGCCCTCGCTGCCCGCTGCGCAGGTGCGCCGGGTGCCACATCCTTCGCTGCAGAGCCACATCCTGCTCGGCATGCCGGCGGTGAGCCTGTCGGACCCGGACTATTTCGCGCTGCTGGTCGGCAACCACGTGCTCGGCGGCGGCGGCTTCGCCTCGCGTCTGACGGTCGAGGTGCGTGAGCGGCGCGGATTCGCCTACAGCGTGTTCAGTTCGCTGCAGCCCTGGCTGGAGCGCGGCCCGTTCCAGGTGTCGCTGCAGACGCGGCGCGACCAGACCGACGAGGCGCTGGCGGTAGCCCGCAGTGTGCTTTTCGAGTTCCTCGCCAAGGGCCCGACGGAGGCCGAACTCGCAAGTGCGCGGCGCAACCTGGTGAACGGCTTCCCGTTGCGCATCGACACCAACCGGGAACTGCTCGACCTGGTCGCGACCATCGGCTTCCACGACCTGCCGGCCGACTGGCTCGCGCAGTGGCCGAAGCGGGTCGAGCGGGTAGGCCGCGAGGACGTCCTGCGGGCCTTCCAGCGCCTGGATCCGCAGCGGCTGGTGACCGTGGTGGTCGGGGCCGCGGACGAACCGCCGCCGGCCCCGCCGCTGCCGCACCAGCAGCAGCCGAGGCTGCGCTGATGGCCCGCACCGGAAAGCCACCAGCCCCGCGGAGTGCCGCGGCCGGCAACGGGCGCCAGGGCGCCGGGTCGGGCGCCAGCCGCCGGGCCGGGCAGCCTGCGCTGGCGCAGCGGGTACGCATCATCGGCGGATACTGGCGGCGACGGTTGTTGTCGTTTCCAGCGGCTGCGGACCTGCGCCCGACACCGGACCGCATCCGCGAGACAGTGTTCAACTGGCTGGGCCAGGACCTGCGCGGGCTGCGCTGCCTGGATCTCTTTGCCGGCAGCGGGGCGCTGGGCTTCGAGGCTGCCTCGCGTGGTGCGGCGCAGGTAGTGATGGTCGAGCAGGACCCGGCCGCGGTGCGGTCTCTGGAGACCTCGCTTGCGCAGCTCGGCGAGCCGGCCGCCGGCACGCGGATCGACCTGATGCGCGGCGATGCGATGCGCTTCCTCGACCGTGCCCGCCGCAGCAGCGATGGCTCCGGTGGCTTCGACGTCGTGTTCCTCGACCCGCCGTTCCGCCTCGGGCTGCTGCCGGTGCTGCTGCCCGCGGTCGATGCCTGCCTGGCCGAAGGCGGATGGGTCTACGTCGAGGCACCGGCCGCGTCGACCGACGGGCCGGGCGTGCTGGCGGAGCTGGCCGATGCCGAACCGTGGGCGACGATCCGTGAGGCGCGTGCCGGCGCGGTCGAGTACCGGATGCTCGCGCGACGGGCCGACCTGCAGCCCGACCTGCAAGCCCCTGCCAATCCGGATAGTCTCGCAGACGGTGCAGCCGGCGACGGCGGCTGATCGAACCGACCCGACCCGAGGCCCCGAGGACCCATCCAATGACCACTGCCATCTATCCCGGCACCTTCGACCCGATGACGCTGGGGCATGAAGACCTCACGCGCCGGGCCGCCATGCTGTTCGACGAGGTGATCGTCGCGGTGGCCGACAGCCGCGCGAAGCGCCCGCTCTTCACCCTGGACGAGCGGGTCGAGCTCGCATCGGAAGTACTCAGGCCGCTGCCGAACGTGTCGGTCGTACGCTTCTCCGGACTACTGACCGACTTCGTCCGCTCGCGCAATGCACGGGTGGTCGTGCGCGGGCTGCGCGCGGTGTCCGACTTCGAGTACGAATTCCAGCTCGCTGGCATGAACCGCAAGCTGCTGCCCGGCTTCGAGACCGTGTTCCTCACCCCCGGCGATCCCTACATGTTCGTGTCCGCGACGCTGGTGCGCGAGATCGCGACGATGGGCGGCGACATTGCCCAGTTCGTGAGCCCGCTGGTCGGCACCCGGGTGGCCGAGAAGCTGCGCGACCGCCCCGCCGACGCCTGAACGGAGCCCCTGACGGAACCTGCACCATGGCCCTGATGATCACCGACGCCTGCATCAACTGCGACGTGTGCGAGCCCGAGTGCCCTAACTCGGCAATCTCGCCGGGCGAGGACTACTACGTGATCGATCCGTCGCGCTGCACCCAGTGCGTCGGCCATTTCGACACGCCGCAGTGCGCCGAGGTGTGCCCGGTGGACTGCATCCCGCTCGATCCGGAAAGGGTCGAGTCACCCGACCAACTCCGGGCGAAGTACGAAGCACTGCTGCAGGCGGGCATCGCGCGGCCGCCGAAGCCACGCTGAGCGCGACCGAGCACCGTTAGCGCTGGCAGTTCACGCAGTAGAAGGTCGACCGGTTGGCCTGACGGATCATCCGGACCGGCGTGCCGCAGCCTGTGCAGGCTTCGCCCTGGCGGTCGTAGACCCGGAACGCGTCCTGGAAGTGGCCGGCCTGGCCACTGCTGTCCACGTAGTCGCGCAGGCTGCTGCCGCCGGCATCGATCGCGCGCGCGAGGATCGCGCGTACCTCGTCCACCAGCCGATGCAGGCGCGCGAGCCCGACGCGCCGTGCGGGCGTGCGCGGATGGATGCCGGCGGCGAACAGCGCCTCGTTCGCGTAGATGTTGCCAACGCCGGCCACCACGCCTGCATCCATCAGGACCAGCTTGATCGCGGCGCTGCGCCCGCGGGTGACCCGGTACAGGTAGGCCGCGTCGAACGCGTCGGTCAGTGGTTCGGGGCCGATCGAAGCGAGCAGCGCGTGTTCCGGTTCGCCGGCGGGCAGCCAGAGCACCGCACCGAAGCGGCGCGGGTCGCGCAGGCGGATCGCCAGTCCGTTGGACAGTTCCAGGTCGACATGGTCGTGCTTCGCGAGGGGCTCGTCGCGCGGCACCACCCACAGGCGACCGGACATGCCGAGGTGGACCAGCAGCCGGCCGCGGCCTTCGCAGTCGAACAGCAGGTACTTGGCGCGCCGGTCGACGCCGTCGATGCGCGCACCGGCCACCGCGGTCTCCATGCCTGCCGTGACCGGCCAGCGCAGCGACCGGTTGCGTACCACCGCGCGCTCGATGCGCTGGCCGACCGCCCGCGCCGCCAGGCCGCGGCGGGTGGTCTCGACCTCCGGCAGTTCAGGCATGGCTGGCCTGACGCCCGTCGATCGTGCGCCGGGACCGGTCGATCAGCGCCAGTTCGGCTCGAACATCCGTCGCGCGGTCTCACGCGACAGGTGGTACTGCAGGCCCTCGTCCGGGCGCAGCACGATCCAGTCGTTGCCCTCGCGCGAGGCCAGGTGCACGGTGATCGACTTGCCTTCCTTGGTGCGGACGATGGTCGCGTTCCTGCCAGGCTTGAGCTTCATGGGCTGGGTCAGCGTGCCGGAGGCGAGCTTCCATTCGTCGATGAAGCGGTTCAGGTCGTCCTGGGTCGGGGTGATCAGCGGCTTCGGGGTCACCACCCAGTTGCCGTCGACCTGCTCGACCTTGAAGCCGGGCATCTCGACGCCGACGATCTGCTGCTCCGGCGTGGTCCACAGCCGGTTGTCGGCCATGCGCTCGGGTTGCGGCGGGATAGCCTGTGCATACTGAGGGTTCACCATGTAGACCGAGTCGCCGGTCATCACGTACTGCATCTTCATCATCCGGTTGATGGTGCCGAAGGTGAAGACCTGCTGGTCGAGGGTGACGGTGGCGAACGGCGGCTCGAGCTCGAAGCGGGCGAGGTCGGTGGCGGGCAGCTTCTGGTCGCTCACTGCGCGCACGAGGTCGGCCAGGCGCCGCGCCTCGAAGTTGTCGGCACGTGCGCGGAACGGCTTCACGAGGTACCACTGCTCGCCCTCCAGCTCGAGCACCACCGGGTCGCCCTTGCGCAGCTTCACCTCGATGCGCTTGATCTCCTCCGGCTTCAGCGTCGACAGCTTGTGCTCGGTCGGCTTGGGCTCCTCGGGCTTCGGCTTGAAGTAGAGGAGGGCGCCCAGGCCGAGCACCAGCACCAGGAGTACGACGTTGATCAGCAGGGTCTTCTTCACGTCCGCACCTTCATGTGGGCGCCGCTGTGGGCGTCACGCCTTCCGGCGGCGACGCCACCAGATCGTACCGCCAGTGACGAGGAAGGCCAGCGGCAACAGCACCAGGAAGCCGTAGACGATGAACATCATCGAGGTGCGGTTCAGGGTGAGCGCGGCGTCCAGCGTCGAGCGCGGCTGCACGGTGATCAGGTTCTCGTCGCCCGACAGCCAGTTGATGATGTTGATGCCGAGGTCCATGTTGCCGACCAGCCCGACGTACTGGTTCGCGAGGAAGTGGCCGGAGCCGACGATCACCACCCGCTGCGGGCGGTCGTTCAGCGTGCGCTCGAGCGCGATGCCGACGGTGACCGGGCCGGGGACATCCTTGCCCTTGTCGAAGCTGACCGACGAGGTGCCCTCGGCGATCGGGGACATCTCCAGCCAGCCGCGCGGCGCGACCTCGATCAGCGGCGTCTCGCGCCAGTCGCGGCTGCCGTCCACGCCGATCGAGCGGGCGAACGGCAGGATCGTGTTCAGCGTGAAGTTGCGTGCGATCGGATGCTGGCCGTAGCCGGTGGCCACCGCCATCGTCGGCTGCGCGTTGATCAGCTGGGCGGACGGATCGACCACCGTGCCCGGGTTGAGCACCAGCCCGAAGATGTCGGCGATCGGCTGCAGGCCGCGCAGCGGCTCCTGGTCGACCAGCCAGAACAGGCTGCCACCCTTGTCGATCCAGTCCTTGATCTTCTTGACCTCGTGCGGCAGCAGGTCGACCTTCGGGCCGGCGATGATCAGGATCTTCAGGTCGGCAGGCACTGCCTGCGCGACCGACAGGTTCAGCGGGCCGGTGGCGAAGCCCTTGTTCTCGAGCTGGCGGCCGAACAGGCCCAGGTCGTGGTTGGCCTTGCCGTCGATCACACGCTCGCCGTGGCCGTCGAGCGACATCACCATGCGCTCGGTGCCGCGCGCCAGCCGCATGATCAGGTTGGCGAAGGCCTGCTCGGTCAGCGTGTTGATGTTCTCGCTGCGATTGCCGAACTGGACGACCATCTCGCCGTTGACGGTGACCCCGGCGGCCTGGGCCAGTTTCGGCTGCTCGCGCGGGTCGACGAACGACAGGTTGATGTCCGGCTTGAGCCGCTGGTAGGGGGCGAGGAAGTCACGCACCATCTTGCGCAGGTCTTCCTGTCCGGTCGAGTACGAGGTGACGTTGACCGGTCCCGCGAGCTGGCTGAGCATGTCGATCGTCGGCTGCGACAGCGTATTGCGCGCGTTCAGGCTGACGTCCCATTCCTTCTTGTACTCGCGCGCGACGTACGACGCGAGGCCGGCCAGTACCAGCACGAGGATGACGAACAGCCAGTTCTGGGCCGACAGCTTCAGTCGGAACTTGCGATCGATTTTGGTGGCCATCAGTCTGCCTGGATCGAGGGAGTCGGTTGGCGGTGCGGGGAGGGCGGGTGGGCGCGCGCGGGGCGTGCGCGCTCAGCCGCCCAGCCGGTCGGAGTCGAGCCGGCGGATCGCGAGGATCAGGAACACGGCGGTGAACACCAGCAGGAACACGATGTCGCCGGTGTCGATCAGCCCCTTGGTGAAGCTCTCGTAGCGACGGATCAGCGCGAGCATCAGGAACGGACTGTCGGGGCTGGCCTGCGACATGTTGAGCAGCCACAGGCCGAGCAGCGTGGCCAGCGTCGCCGTGGCCGCGACCACCGGCTGCGCGGTCAGCGAAGAGAAGAACACGCCGACCGCGGCAAACGCGGCGATCAGCAGCGCCAGGCCGAGCGAGAGCGTGCCGAGCAGCCCGAGGTCGAGCCGACCGCCGAGGTACATCGAGGCGGCCATCACCAGGATCAGCCCGACCGACAGCATCAGGAACGAGTACAGGCCGACGAACTTGCCGAGCACGATCTGCGTCATCGACAGCGGCGCGGAGATCAGGAAGGTCATCGTCTGGTTGCGGCGCTCCTCGGCGATCAGGCGCATCGACAGCAGCGGCACCGCCATGATCAGGATCACCGCTGCCGCGCCGAAGATCGGCGCGACGATGATCTCGGTCACCCCGGGCGGGGTGTCCATCTGCATCAGCTGGGTCTGCACGGAGAGGTAGGCATCCAGTCGGGTCACCAGGATCCATCCCATGGTGACCTGCAGGAAGGCGAGCACCACCCAGGCGAGCGGCGACGAGAACAGCGCGCGCAGTTCCTTGCCGGCAACGGTGAAGATCATCAGACAGTCTCCTCGCGGTGGGTCAGCTGCACGAACACGTCCTCGATGCTGGACACCGCCGGCGCCAGCTGGAACAGGCCCCAGCCGTTGTCCCAGGACGCCTGCACCAGTGCGTCGGTGGGATCGGTGTCGGGCTGGGGCTCGATGCGGAACAGCCCGCCGCGCGCCGGCTCGACGCGGCCGACGCCCGGGACCTCAGCGATCGCCTCGATCGGAGGCGCATTGCGCAGGCCGAGCATCAGGCTGCGGCCGCGGAACTCCTTGACCCCGCCCAGCGTGTCGGCGAAGACGAGCCGGCCCTTGTGGATGATCTGCACGCGGCTGCAGACCTGCTCGACTTCGGGAAGGATGTGCGTCGACAGGATCACGCTATGGGCGCCGCCAAGTTCGCGGATCAGCGCGCGGATGTCGCGGATCTGGTTCGGGTCGAGGCCGACCGTCGGCTCGTCGAGGATCACCACGTCCGGATTGTGGATGATCGCCTGCGCGATGCCCACGCGCTGCTGGTAGCCCTTGGACAGGGCGCCGATCAGTCGCTGGCCGACGTCGCCGATGCCGCAGCGCTGCTTCGCGCTCTCGACCGCGCCGGCGAGCTCCTTCTTCGGCACGCGGTGCAGCCGCCCGGCGAGTTGCAGGAATTCGTTGACGGTGAGGTCGCGGTACAGCGGCGGGGTCTCGGGCAGGTAGCCGATACGCGCCTTGGCCTCGGTCGGCCGCTCGAGCATGTCGATGCCGCAGATCTCGACCTGGCCCGCGGTAGGCGCGAGGTTGCCGGTCAGCATCTGCATGGTGGTCGTCTTGCCGGCGCCGTTGGGCCCGAGGAAGCCGAGCACCTCGCCGCGGTTGAGCGAGAAGCTCACCTGGTTGACGGCCACGCGGTCGCCGAACTGGCGGGTCAGGTCGGTCGCGCGTACGGTCTGGTTCTGGTCGGGGGCGTTCATCGATGGGCCAGTCGTGACGGTTGCATCAGCAGGGGAAGGGGGGCGATCGGATGAATCACGGCGCGGGGCGGGTTGCGGGTCACGGCCCCGCCGGCATCCGGCGGCCGAACCAGCGCCGCCGGATGCCTCACCGGCCGGACCTTTCCGCTGTCGTGGCGGCATGCGCGACGGGCAGACAAGAACACGACCGGTCGGCTTGTGACGGCGCGCAAATATACCTAAACTCTTCGCAAACATGAACATTTTCGGAAACTGCGCTCATCGCCCTGCCGCCGGTGCCCCGCCGGCCGGAAGATGCGGCAGGCCGGCCAGCCCGATTCCAGTCACCGCCCCAGGGGTACCGCTTTGACCTGCAAACCCCGCTTCGGTTCCGGCGCTTCCGTTGCAGCCGGCACGGCCGGCATGCGCCCGTCCAGCCGGCTGCGCCCGGCCGTGGCGGCCGTGCTGCTCGGCGGAGCGATGCTGTCGCCCGGCTTCGGAGCGGCGAGTCCGGTGCCGCCGGAACCCTCAGCGCGTGCCTGGTTCGATCGGGTCGCGGCCGGTCCGTTCGCGCCCCTGGTCGATGGCGTGGCGCAGGCACGCAAGCCGGCGCCGCC
>CANHBC010000018.1 GCA_947458835.1 Betaproteobacteria bacterium
AGGGGACTGCCGTTGGCCGCGCCGGACCGGTCAGCAGAGCGCAAGCAGGGCATCGAACTTGGCTGCACAGATGAAGTCATTCTCGGACAGGCCACCGACCGAGTGGGTGATGAAGCGGACCTGGCAGCGGTCGTAGCCGATCGCGAGCTCGGGGTGGTGGTCCTCGCGATGCGTGATCCATGCGGTAGCGTTGACGAAGGCCATCGTTTCCCAGTGATCGGCGAACGTGAAGATCCGGCCCAGGTAGCCACCTTCGACCCGCCATTGCGGCAGATGCTGCAGCAGCGCATCGACCGCGGCGACATCGAGCGCGGCATCCTGGCCCAGTGGCCTGCAGTGGCGCAGCGCGAGCGGGACCGGACCGGTGGCTGGCACCGGCGAGGCGGATGGCGTCCCGGGAATGGCCATCGCCTGACTACTGCGCGGCGGCCTGCAGGCGCGCGATCCGGATCGCGGCGGGCGGGTGTGAGTCGTAGAACATCGAGTGCACCGGGTCGGGCGTGAGCGTCGAGGCGTTGTCCTTGTAGAGCTTGACCAGTGCATGCACGAGGTCCGCTGCGCTGGCATGTCGCGCAGCGTAATGGTCGGCCTCGAACTCGTGACGACGTGAATACCAGGCAAACAGCGGGCTCAGCAGGAACGTGAACGACGGCAGTACGGTGAAGAACAGCAGCAGGGCCATCGCGGTGGACGGACGGTCGACGCCGAGCGAGCCGTAGAACCACGGTTGTGCCGCCAGCCAGGCCAGCACGGCCAGGAAGGCCAGGCTGGCCGCGAACGTCCAGGCGATGCGCTTGGCGACGTGGCGCAGCTTGAAATGGCCCAGTTCATGGGCCAGCACGGCCTCGATCTCCTCGGGGGTCAACCTGGCGAGCAGCGTGTCGAAGAAGACGATCCGCTTGCTCCGCCCCAGGCCGGTGAAGTAGGCATTGCCGTGGCTGCTGCGCCGACTGCCGTCCATCACGAACAGCCCCTGGGCCTGGAAGCCGCAGCGCTCGAGCAGCGTGCGCACGCGCGCCTCGAGGGCGCTGTCCTGCAGCGGAGAGAATTTGTTGAACAGCGGTGCGATGAAGGTCGGGTAGATCGCCAGCACCAGCAGGTTGAAGGCGACCCAGACGGCCCAGACGTACAGCCACCAGGCATCGCCCATCGCACCCATCAGCCAGAGCACGGCCGCGAGCAGCGGCAGGCCGAGCGCGGTACCGAGCAGCGCGCTGCGCAGCAGGTCACTGATGAACATGGCCGGGGTCATCTTGTTGAAGCCGAACTTCTGCTCGATCACGAAGGTGCGGTAGAGGCTGGCCGGCAGCGAGACCGTGCTCGTCAGCAGGACCACCGAGCCGATCAGCGCGACCCCGTGCAGGAGTCCGTCGCCCAGCAACGGACGCAGCGCCGCGTCGAGCCAGGCCAGCCCGCCGCCGAAGGTGAGCAGCAGGACGACCAGCGCATCGAGGGGGATCTCGGCCAGTTCGAGCCGTCCCTTGGCCACGGTGTAGTCGGCCGCCGTGCGATGGCTGGCAGCGGGGATCTCGCCGGCGAACTCAGGCGGGACCTGCTCGCGGTGGGCGCGGACGTGGCCGATGTGCCGCAGGGCGAGCCAGGCCTTGACCGCGGTGGCGGCGAGCAGGGCCGCAAGGAACAGTAGTGCGAAGGGGTGCATGCAGGCGAATGTACCGGGAATCTGACGGCTCGACTGTGACACAATCATCCGCCGTCGGCGCGATCCCTGCTGCATGACCGGCCCGGGCCGTGTGCAACCGACGTTCCCGGGCGGGCCGGCCCCGGTCGGCACCGTCGCACCGTCGGCCCCGCGCGGCGCTGGCAGCCGTTCCCGTCCGACCGTCGGGGCGCGGGATGGCCGTCGACGGCTGGTTGGGCAGTGGACTGCAGATCGATCAAGGACTGGAGCAAGATGGCACAGAATGCCGAACACCTTGTCTGGGTGGACATGGAAATGACCGGGCTCGATCCCGACCGCGACCGGGTGCTGGAGATTGCCATCGTGGTCACCGATGCGCGTCTTGAGGTGGTGGCCGAGGCACCGGTGCTCGTGGTGCACCAGTCCGACGCCGTGCTGGAGGGGATGGACGCCTGGAACACCGGCACCCATGGCCGCTCGGGCCTGACCGAGCGGGTCCGCGCATCGACGCTGGATGAAGCGTCGGTGGAACGGACGATGCTCGCCTTCATGGCCGAGCACGTGCCGGCGCGTACTTCGCCGATGTGCGGTAACTCGATCTGCCAGGACCGTCGCTTCATGGCGCGCTGGCTGCCCGGCCTGGAGGCCTGGTTCCACTACCGGAACCTGGACGTGAGCACCCTCAAGGAACTGGCGCGGCGCTGGAACCCCGCGGTCCTCTCAGGACTGACGAAGCAGGGCAGGCACGAGGCCCTGGCCGACATCCATGAGTCGATCGCGGAATTGCGTCACTACCGCAACCACTTCCTCAGGGTCTGACCCCCGCATGTCCACCAACCAGCCGTCCGGGGGCTCCCCTCGCGCCGTGCCCGCCGCGAGCGCCCGCGGCAGCGGACTCTGGCTCATGTTCGCCGTGTGGCTCGCGGTGTTCGGTGGGGCATACGCATGGTTCCACGACTGGAACGCGGACCAGGTAAACCCGAATCGCGCCGCCTCGCTGACCGTCGAAGGCGGTGAGGTCAGCCTGCAGCGCAACCGTGCCGGGCACTATGTGGCCGAGGGCACGATCAACGGCCAGGCGGCGACCTTCCTGCTCGACACCGGCGCCACCCAGGTGGCGTTGCCGATGCACATCGCACGTACGCTGGGGCTGCCCCTGGGCGAGTCGATCACGCTGCGCACCGCCAACGGTGACTCCATCGGCTACCGGACGCGGCTCGACCGGGTGCGCCTGGGCCCGATCGAACTGTCCGGCATCGCGGCGGTCGCCACCGACGGCATGGACGACGAGGTGGTGCTGCTCGGGATGAGCTTCCTGAAGCGGGTCGAGTTCGCCCAGCGCGGAGACCGGCTCACCCTCAATGTCATCGCCCCCTGATCCCGAAACGCCAACCCAGGAACGGAGCCCCCACCGATGGACAGCCGACCAGCGACGTCGTTCACCATCGCGGTAGAGCCGAACATCCCGCGCCGGCTTGCCCGCCTCGACGAGCTCGCGAACAACCTCTGGTACAGCTGGGACCGGCAGACGCGTCGGCTGTTCTCGCTGCTGCACAAGGGACTGTGGGACGCCGCTGGACACAACCCGAAAGCCTTCCTGAAGCGCGTCGACGAGGATCGCCTGGTCGAGGCGGCCGACGACCCGGTGTTCCTGTCCAACCTGAACCGTGCGCTGTCGGCCTACGATACCTACCATGACGAGCCGATGCGGCAGAACGGCTCGGAGTGGCTGAGGCAGACCGACCAGGTCGCCTACTTCTGTGCCGAGTACGGCTTCCACGAAAGCTTCCCGATCTACTCGGGCGGCCTCGGTATCCTGGCAGGAGACCACTGCAAGGCAGCGAGCGACGCACGCCTGCCGTTCATCGCGGTCGGCCTGCTGTATCGTCAGGGCTACTTCTCCCAGACCATCGACGGCGAGGGCAACCAGCACGCGACCTACGGCGATTCCGACTACGACGACCTGCCCATCCAGCGGGTGGGCACCGCCGATGGCAGCGATGTCGTGGTCGAGGTCGAACTGCCCGGGCGCACGGTCCGGCTCAACGTCTGGCGCGCGCGCTGCGGTCACGTGTGGCTGTACCTGCTCGACAGCGACGTCGAGGCCAATGCGCCCGCTGACCGCGAGATCTGCCGCAGGCTCTACGGCGGCGACCGTACGACCCGGATCGAACAGGAGATCGTGCTCGGCATCGGCGGCGTGCGCGCGCTGCGCGCACTGGGTATCGCGCCTACGGTCTGGCACATCAACGAAGGCCATGCCGCGTTCCTCGTGCTGGAGCGGGTGCGCGAGCTCACCACCGGAGGTCTGAGCTTCGAGGCGGCGCTCGAGGCGGTGGCCGTGAACACTGTGTTCACGACCCACACCCCGGTGCCTGCAGGGCACGACCACTTCGCCGAATCGATGATCGCGTCGTACTTCGAGCGCTACGCGCCGCAGCTCGGGCTGGACCATGCGCGCCTGATGGCCCTCGGCCACGGGATGGGCAACGGCGACTTCAACATGACCGCGCTGGCGATCCATGGTTCGCGCTTCCAGAACGGTGTGTCGAAGATCCACGGCGGGGTGTCGGCGGAGATCTGCCGCGAGTTGTGGCCGCAGGTCACCCCGGACGAGAACCCGATCGACTACGTGACCAACGGCGTCCACGTCCCGACCTTCCTGGCCGAGCCATGGATGGAGATCTTCGAGCGCTACCTCGGCCCCGACTGGCTCGCCCGGCAGCGCGACGCCGAGTTCTGGAAGCGGATCGACGACATCCCGGACCACCTGTTCTGGAGCGTGCGCCAGACGCTGAAGTCGAGCATGCTGCACCTGGTCGGCCACGTCACGCGGGTGCAGCACCTGCGCAACAACGGTTCGGAGGCGCACCTCGACCGCCTGCTGAAGTACGCGGACCCGGACAACCCGAACGTGCTGACCATCGGCTTCGCGCGGCGCTTCGCGACCTACAAGCGCGCGACCATGATGTTCGAGGACCTGGACTACCTTCGCGACCTGATCTCCGACGCCAAGCGGCCGGTGCTGTTCGTGTACGCCGGCAAGGCGCATCCCGCCGACCTGCCCGGGCAGGCGCTGATCCGGCGGCTGCACGAGATCTCGCGCCTGCCAGGCTTCGAGGGCCGGCTGCTGCTGCTCGAGGGCTACGACCTGCGCATCGCGCGGCGCATCGTGTCCGGCGTCGACGTCTGGCTGAACAATCCGGTGTACCCGCTCGAGGCGAGCGGTACCTCG
The DNA here is from genome assembly GCA_947458835.1 of Betaproteobacteria bacterium. Lineage (GTDB taxonomy): Bacteria > Pseudomonadota > Gammaproteobacteria > Burkholderiales > CAIKXV01 > CAIKXV01. Next base: position 4,875 of record CANHBC010000018.1, read on the forward strand.
GGGATGAAGGCAGGCATGAACGGCGTGCTGAACCTGTCCGTGCTCGACGGCTGGTGGGGAGAGGGCTACGACGGCCACAACGGCTGGGGCATCAAGCCGGCGTCACAGTACCTCGATGACGCACGGCGCACGCGCGAGGAATGCCAGACCCTGTACGAACTGCTGCAGGATCAGGTCATCCCCATGTACTACGATCGAGGACCGTCGGGATTCTCGTCGCGCTGGGTACGCATGGCCAAGCGATCGATCGCGACGCTGCTGCCCCGCTTCAACACCGGACGCATGGTCGGCCAGTACGTGCAGAAGTTCTACCACCCGGCCAGCCTTCAGTGGCGCCGCTACAGCGAGGGCGGCTTCGCGCGCGCGCAGGAGGTGGCGCAGTGGAAGGGCAGGGTGCGCGCGGCCTGGCACGGCGTGACTGCGCGCCGGCTCGACGCACCGCGCAAGTCGCTGCGCTTCGGCGAGGGCGTGCGCATCGACGTGGCGGTCAACCTCAATGGGCTGGCCCCCGACGACGTGGTGGTCGAACTCGTGCTGGCCCGGCAGACGCCCTACGAGAAACTGCGCCAGCCTCAGCGGCTGGCGTTCGAATCGACCGGGACGTTCACCGAGCAGGGCGAGCATCGGTTCGCGCTGGCGCTGACGCCGGAGTTGTGCGGGCGGCTCGAGTACCGCATCCGCGTGTACCCGTGCCACGAACTGCTCACCCACCCGTTCGAGCTGGGGATGATGACCTGGCTGTAGGGGTTGCGTTCGCGTTCGCCAGGTCGATCGCTTCCCGGTAGACGCGGGCGTAGGCCCGGGCACTGGCCTGCCAGCCGAAGTCGCGCTGCATCCCGGCCACCTGCAGCGCGCGCCAGCGCGGCCGGTCCTGCCAGGCTGTGTGCGCACGCTCGACGGCGGCTGCGAGCGTGCCAGGCGTGTCGCCCTCGAACACGAAGCCGGTGCCCGGACGCCCTGCCGCGGGGTCATCGTCGTCGACCGAATCCGCGAGACCGCCGGTCGAACGCACCACCGGTGGTGCGCCATAGCGCTGGCTGTACATCTGGTTGAGCCCGCACGGTTCGAAGCGCGAGGGCATCAGGAAGGCATCGCAGCCGCCCTCGACCCTGTGCGACAGCGGCTCGTCGAAGCCGTCGATGAAGCCCACCCGTCCGGGATGCCGGCGCATGCAATCCTCCGCGCGCCGGGTGAGCTGCCGGTCACCCGAGCCGAGCATCGCGAGCTGCAGCCGATGGCGGCCTGCCAGCGCCGGCCACGCGTCCAGGATCAGGTCGATGCCCTTCTGCTCGGTGAAGCGGCTGACCACGCCGAACAGCATCGCGTCGTCGTCCGGTTCGAGGCCGAAGCGCTGCTGCACGGCGCGGCGGTTTGCTGCCCGCGCCGGCAGGCTGCCGGCATTGAACCGGGCAGCCAGATGAGGATCGGATGCCGGGTCCCAGGCCTGCACGTCGATGCCGTTCAGGATGCCGTGGAGCCGGTCCGCCCTACCGGCCAGCAGGCCCTGGAAGCCGAAGCCGAGGGGCTCGCGCTGGATCTCCAGCGCGTAGGTCGGACTGACGGTGGTGAGGCAGTCGGCGTAGTAGAGCCCCGCCTTCAGGAAGGAAAGCCGGCCGTGGAATTCAACGCCGTGCATGCCGTAGCTCTCGGCCGGCAACCCGAGTTCGGGCAGCACGACCGGATCGAATGCGCCGGCGAAGGCCAGGTTGTGCACGGTGAACACCGTGGCAGTCTTGCGTGTGCCGGGTGCGGCGGCCGCTCGTGCGAACGAAAGGTACGCTGGTGCGAGTCCGGTCTGCCAGTCGTTGCAGTGGAGCACGTCCGGGCGCCAGGCCAGCGGCGAGGCCGGTCCGCAGAGCAGGGCCGCTACCCGCGAGAGCAATCCGAAGCGCAGCGGGTTGTCGCTCCAGTCGGCACCGACACCGTCCACATAGGGATTGCCCTCGCGCCCGTAGAGTGACTGGCAGTCGACCACCAGGCAGCGCAGTCCGCCTTCGATCCGCCCGGAAAGCAGCGTAGCCCGTGGCAGCCCGGCCTCGGGTTCGAACTGCCCTACCTCGCATCGTTCGCTCAACCCTGCGGTGATCGCCGGATAACCGGGCAGCAGCAGGCGCAGGTCGGCACCGAGCGCTGTCAGCGCCACGGGCAGGCTCGCGCTCACGTCGGCCAGCCCGCCGGTCTTGACCAGCGGCGCGACCTCCGACGTGGCGAACAGCACCGCCGGCAGTGCGGGCTGCGACGCATGCTGATCGATGGTCGGCTCGGCCACGTTCGCGGGAATCATGGTGGGTCGGATCGGGGGCAGTTCGGGCACCCATTATAGGCGGGCCCTCCAGCCATTCCCTGCCGGGGCACACGCCCGGCGCGCGACCGTCGGGGTCAGTCGGTGCGGGCCATGGCCGCGCGCAGCGCGGCCGCAGCGCGGTCCACCTCGGATCGTACGTGCTGGTGCGCGGCCGCGAGCCTCTCGAGGCGTCCCTCCGCGGCGGCGCGCTCGAGCGTCGACAGTGCCTCGACCGACGGCCGCGCGTGGAAGTTCGAGATCACGCCGCGCAGCGCATGCGCGGCGGCAGCCACCTCGTCTGCCCGCCCGTCCTCGACCGCGGACCTCAACCGCTCCAGCATGGCGGGCAGCGATTCGAGGAACAGGGCGCACAGGTGCGACAGCATTGCAGGGTCCCCGCCAACCGTGTCGAGCAGCGCTGCCGTGTCCACCACCGGCGCCGAGGCCGCCGGGCGTGTACCGCGTCCCCGGCCGACCGGGTCGGTACCGTCGCGCGCTGGCGTCATCTGCTCGAGCACCGCGGCAAGCCGTTCGCGCCGCAGCGGCTTGGACAGGTAGGCGTCCATGCCCGCGGCCAGGCAGCGCTCCTCGTCGCCGATCATCGCGTGCGCGGTCAGCGCGACGATCGGCGTGCGCGGCACGGGCTGTTCATACGGTCCCGCGGCGTGTTCCGCCTCGATCGCACGGATGCGGGCGGTCGCCTCGAACCCACCGAGGCGCGGCATCTGCAGGTCCATCAGCACGACGTCGAAGCGACCGTTGCGCCAGGCCTCCACGGCCTCGAGGCCGTCGCTGGCAACGCAGACCCGATGGCCAGAGCGCTCCAGCAGCGTTCGTGCAAGCTTCTGGTTGACCGGGTTGTCTTCGGCCAGCAGTACGTCGAGCGCGCGCGTGGCCGGCTGGAAGGCCGGTGGCGGGGGCGCGGGCGGGACGGCGGCATCGTCGGGCAGGGCCATGCAGCGACCGAGCGTGTCGAAAAGGTCCGAGGAGGTGACCGGCTGGATCAGCACTGCGGTCGCTCCCACCGCGGTCCACGCAGGATCGGTCGCGCGCGGGCTGCGGGCACCGGCCACCACCATCAGCGGCACGCGGTCGCCGATCCAGTCACGCAGCCGCTGCGTGCACAGCGCCTCTGCCTCGCCATGGACCACGACCAGGTCGAACGATGCCTCCACCGCCGCCTGTCCGGGCACGCGCTGCCGTGCCTCGTCGAGGCTCGCGCAGTCGGTGCAGTGCAGACCCCAGTGACTGAACAGGTGGACCAGCGCCTGTCGGCTGCTGCCCGACGGGTCGACCAGCAGGGCGCGCAGCGGCCGGAGCCCGACCGGCTCACCGCAGCCGCGCTCGGCGATCGGGAAGGCCAGATCGAACCAGAACGTGCTGCCCTGGCCCGGGCTGCTCTCGACGGCGAGCTCGCCGCCCATCAGGGACACCAGTTCGCGGCTGATCGACAGGCCTAGCCCGGTGCCGCCGAAACGACGCGTGGTCGAACTGTCTGCCTGCGTGAAGGCCTCGAAGATCTCGCGCTGCTTCTGCGGGTCGATGCCCACGCCGGTGTCGCGTACGCGGAAGCGCACCGGCATACGGCCGTCAGCACCGACCGACGCGGCCGGCTCCACCGACACCACTACCTCGCCCCTTTCGGTGAACTTGATCGCGTTGCCGACCAGGTTGAGGAGGACCTGGCCGATGCGCAGTGGGTCGCCGACCAGTGCGTCCGGCACGCCGGGTGCGACATCGAGCACGACCTGCAGTGACCGCTCGCGCGCCTTCGGCGCCAGCGACTTCACGCTGTCCGACAGCACGGCGCGCAGGGAGAAGCCGATCTGCTCGAGCTGGATGCGCCTGGCCTCGATCTTCGAGTAGTCGAGCACGTCGTTGATCACCTGCAGCAGGTTCTCCGCGGAGCGCCGCACCGAGCTCAGGTAGTCGCGCTGTTCATCGTCCAGGTCGGTATCGAGTGCGAGCTCGGTCATGCCGATGATCCCGTTCATCGGCGTGCGGATCTCGTGGCTCATGTTGGCCAGGAAGGCACCCTTGGCCTGGTTGGCCGCCTCTGCCGCGTCCTTCGCCGCCTCGAGTGCGGCCTCGTAGCGCAGGCGGTCGGAGATGTCGCGGGCGACGCCGATCTGGCCGATGTGTCGGCCCTCGGGATCGAACAGCGGCGACAGCGACAGTTCGACGTCCACCGTCGTACCGTCCTTGCGCAGCCGGCGGGTGACCGACCGCCATTCGTCGCGGCCTGCGCGCACCCGCTCCGCCTGCGCCTCGCCGCTTCCGGTCTCCGCGTCGCGCAGTACCTCGTACGCGCTGCGACCGCGGACCTCCGCTTCGGTGAATCCGTAGAGGCGTTCGGCACCCCGGTTCCACGCGAGCAGCCGGTCGTCGAGGTCCGTCACCATGATCGCCTCGGAGGCCTGGTCCACCACCTGCGCCAGCTGCCGTGCCTTCGCCTCGCTGACGCGAAGCGCCTCCTCGCGGGTGCTGCTGTCCGTGATGTCGGTAAGCACGCCGATCAGCCCGGTGCGCTCCCGCTCGGAGGAGGTCAGCACGGCCTTCGAGAACAGCATCGTCCGCGGCTCGCCGGCGGCGTTGTTCAGTACCACCTCGAACGACTGGTGTCCGGCTTCGCCGACGAGCAGCTCCCGGTCCTTGCCCTCGATGAGGTCGGCGAGCGCCGGCGGGCCGAGGTCGCGGCTGGTCAGACCGATCACGGCGTCGCGTCCACGGCCGTGGAACGCTTCCCAGGCACGGTTCACCCCGCGAAAGCGTCCCTGCCGGTCCATGTAGTACACCGGGTGCGGCATCGCCTCGAGCAGCTGCCGCGAAAGCTCCAGGCTCTCGCGCAGCTGTTCCTTGCCTTCACGCAGCCGAGCGTCGAGCAGCTTGCGATCGTGGATGTCGCTGAGCAGGCCGGCTACGCCGTTCGGCTGTCCGTCGGCGTCGAGCGTGAGGCGGGCGGTGAACTCGCCCCAGCGCAGTTCGCCCGAGGTCGTGGCGATCCGCGCCTCCCAGTGCACCACGTCCTCGCGGCCGGCAACCAGGCGCTGCCAGGCACCGATGGCGGCTGGCTGGTCGGCCTCGGCGATACGGTCGAACAGGCGGTGCCCGACCAGCGCCTCGGGTGGCAGTCCGCTCACCTGCTGCCACGCGCGGTTGACGAAGCTCACCCGTGCCTTGGCATCCGATTGCCAGACTACCTCGGCCAGGTTCTCGACCAGGCGGCGGTGCCGTGCCTCGCTGCGGGCAAGGGCGGTGATCGCCGAGTGCCGCGCGGTGTCGTTGATGATCACGCCGGTGAGGTGGAGCAGGTCGCCGTGCTCGTTGAACACGGCCTGTCCCTTGTCCAGCACCCAGCGGGTGCTTCCGTCAGCGGCGCGCAGGCGGTACTCGGCTGCGTACGGCCGGCGCTGCTCGATCGCGCTGTCGAGCAGTGTGCGCACCTTCGCGAGGTCGGACGGGTGGATGATGTCGACGTAGCTGCGCACCCGGTTGCCGACCAGGTCGACGGCTGCGTAGCCGGTCAGGCGCTCGAATTCCTGGCTCAGGTGCTCCATGGTGAGCCGATGGTCCGCGAGGCAGCGGTAGACGACGCCTGGAATGTTGCCGGTGAGTGCGCGCAGCTCGCGTTCGGTGAGCTGCGCGACGCGATGCTGCTCGGCCAGGCGCAGCGAAGCCTGGTTGAGCGCGACGACCAGGCCGTGCAGCTCCGCGGTCCGTGCATCGGCGGGGAACTGCCGGCCAGAACCGTCGAGCTGCAGGGCGAACTGGTTGATCTCGGCGAGCGCGACCTTGGTGCGGCGGATGACGCCGAGCACGAACAGCCAGACAAGCAGCGCGACCGCGGCTGCGGTTCCGACGACCAGCAGCAGGTGCTCGCGGAGCTTGCGCAGGGCCTCGAGCAGCATCGTCTGCGCGCGGGTCTCCTCGCCGCCGGTGTGCACCTCCAGCCCCAGCAGCAGCGCGAGGGCGACCAGGACTGCCACCGCGATGGGCAGGAGCCAGGCGATCCTGAGCGTGCGTCGACCCATGGCGTCAGCCGGTCGTCACCGAGCGGTACGACGGGGAGGTCGCGAGCGCGTTGGCCATGCCGGCCTCGTCCTGCCGGGGATCGTCCTCGTCGCGGAATTCCTGCATCACGCCGATCACCTCTGGAAGTACGTCGATGAAGGCATCGAGCAGGGCAGGGTCGAAGTGGCGCCCGGCCTGCTCGCGCATGAAGGCGATCGCCTCGTCGACGCTCCAGGGCCGCTTGTAGGGGCGCGTCGAAGTCAGCGCGTCGAACACGTCGGCGATCGCGACGATCCGCCCGAACAGCGGGATCGCCTCGCCGGCGAGCCCACGCGGGTACCCGGAGCCGTCGAACTTCTCGTGGTGGGACCACGCGATCTCGGCGCCGGCCTGTATCACGGGCGAGGCACTCTCGCGCAGGATCTCGTAGCCGATGACGGCGTGCTGCTTCATCACCTCCCACTCGTCCGGGGTCAGCTTGCCGGGCTTGAGCAGGATACGGTCCGGGGTGCCCAGCTTTCCCACATCGTGCAGGGGGGCGGCGCGCATCAGGATCTCCTGCTGCTGCACTGACAGCCCGATGCGCCGTGCGATGAGCTGCGAGCAGTGCGCCATGCGCTGGATGTGAGCCCCGGTCTCCGGGTCCCGGAACTCCGCCGCGCGGGCCAGGCGAACGAGGGTCTCCAGCTCGCGCGCCGCGATCTCCGCGGTCGCTGCGCGCACCTCGGTCTCGAGCCAGGCCGCGCGTCCGGCGAGCTGCTTCTGTGCCTCCCGCAGGCGCAGCATGTTGCGCGCCCTGGACAGCAACTCGGTGCGGTCGATCGGCTTGGTGAGGAAATCGTTGATGCCTGCCTCGAGCGCCCGGTAGCGGACCTCCAGCTCCGTGTTGGCGGTGACCATCAGCATCGGCGTCTCCTGCTTGCCGGGGAGCTGGCGGAACTGCGCGGCAAACGCCAGTCCGTCCGGGGCCGGCATCATGTAGTCGACGATCACGAGGTCCGGATCGTTGGTGCCGCACCAGTCGAGCGCCCGGGCCGAGCTGTCGAACAGCACCGGTGTGCAGCCGGGCAGGCGCCGGATCAGGTGCTCCATCAGCTTCAGGTTGAGCTCGACGTCGTCGACGACCAGGATCTGCATCTCAGGCAGGGGTCTTTCCATCTGCGGGGCGGCCGTGTCCGTCGTTGCCGTTGCGCGGCCCGAGCAGCGCCCGCACCTGATTACCCTTTCCGAGGTACTCGATCGATCCGAAGCTCAGCTTGCGGGCGAGTGCGATCCCGCGCCCGTGGGCATGGAAGGCCCGCGCAGGGTCCAGTTCCAGGTAGGGGCGCCAGTCGAACCCGTCGCCCTGGTCGCTGATCAGCACCTCCACCGTCGAGCCGCTGCGCCGGAAGTCGAGGGTCACCTGGCGCTGTTCATACTCCGGGAGCGCCAGCCGGCGCGAGACTTCCGCGTCCCACTGTCCGCTCTCGCGCAGCCTCGCCTTGTCGCCGTAGGTCAGTCCGAGGTTGCCGTGCTCGATCCCGTTGAGCAGCAGCTCGGACAGGCCCAGCACCGCCTGGCCCGGATCGGGTGCCGCATTGGCGACCAGCACGGCAAGGCGGCGCGCCTCCTCCGGCGTGCGCACGGAGAACGAGGCCTGGTTCATCAGGCCGATCAGCATCCGGTGCTGCTCGACTTCCGCCTGCAGCAGGCGCCGGTTGCGCGAGGCCTCGACTGCCGAGCGCACGAGCGAGCGGAGCATGCCCGTCTCGAACGGCTTGGTGAGGTAATAGAAGGCGCCGGCCTCGATGCCCTCGATCACCTGTTCCCTCGCCGCCGCGGCCGTCTGCATGATCACCGGCAGCCAGCGCAGCGACGGCTCTGCCTTGATCCGACGCAGCACTTCCATTCCGTCGATGCCGGGCATCATGCGGTCGAGCAGCACGGCGTCGTAATCGCGCCCCGCCGTGGCCAGGGCGGCCAGTGCCTCCTCGCCATCGGCCGCGTGGGACAGTTCGTAACCTTCGCCGTCCAGGAACTCGACCAGGATCTCGCGGTTCAACCGGTCGTCGTCGACGATCATGACGCGGCTGGGCGGGTCGTTCGGATCGGGCATCTCGGGGGCTTCGGCGGAGGTCGGCGCGACGCGGACGTGCGTCACCGATTATCACGGCTGCGGGAAAACACCCCGTTTACGGCAACGGCCGGGCTTTCTTGAGCGTTGCGAACGGGTGGGTGGCCTCAGTCTCAGGTCGCGCGGCAATCCCGCGTGCCGGCGTTGCTTCGATCTGCGAAGGCTCGTGCGGCATGTTCGACGGGACGGCGGACAGCGCTTCCCGGGCCTGCTCGACCGCGGCCCGCTCGGCCTGGATCGAGCGCTCCGCGCGCAGCTGCTCGGTGATGTCGCGGATGACGGTGATCCGGCCCATCATTTCGCCGTGGTCGTCGAACTGCGGTGAATGCGAGGATTCGATGTCGATCAGCGTGCCGTCGGCGCGTCGGTGCCTCAGCCGGTTGATGTCGCAGAAGCCGCCGCGTACGCGGGCGATGAGGCCGGCGAGATGTTCCGGCGTGATGTCGGGGTTCAGCAATTCGTGAGACAGGCGGCCGATCGCCTCCTCGGGGCTGTAACCGTAGAGGCGCTCGGCACCCCGGTTCCAGGATGTGATCCGGTTGTCGAGGTCCTTGGTGATGACCGCCGCGGTGGTCTGCTGGACCACGGTGGCCAGGAGCCGGTTCTTCGCCTCGCTCGCACGAAGTGCCAGCTCCGCGCGCTTGCGTTCGGTGATGTCCAGCGACAGTCGTATCCAGCGTGCCACGCGTCCCTGTTCGTCCCGGATCGGCTGGCGTTCGACGCTGGCCCAGTACGGGTCTCCGTTCTTGCGGTAGTTGACCAGGTCGACCCGGTAGCCGACGCCCTCGCGGTGCATGCGCGTCATCTCCCTCACCAGTTCGGGATCGGAGAGCGGGCCGGCGAGCAGGTCGCCGACCGATCGGCCGAGCACTTCGTCCATCGTGTAGCCGGTCTGCCGTTCGAAGCTCTCGTTCACCCATTCCACCCGGTTCTCGGCATAGATGATCATCACCGAGTTGGCGGTCCGGCTGGCCACCAGCGACAGCTTCTCGAGCTGTGCCTCGCGCGTACGCGCGGCGGTGATGTCCGTACGGGTCGCCACCACGTCTCCGCGAGAGGTGCGCCTGATCGTGATCCGGTACCAGCCGTTCCCGATCCTGCGTTCCGCCTGCGCATTGCCTGAACGGTGCTCGGCGAGCCTGTGTTCGATGTACGCCTCGCGCGCCTCGGGCCCTTCGGAGGCGGGCACGTACGTGTCCGCGTCCACCTCCAGCACCTCGCGCCTGCTCATGCCGACCCGGATGCGTCGTCCGGTGTCTCCGGCGAGCGCCCGGTTGCGCTCGTTGATGATCACCAGGCGTTCGTGTTCGTCGTACAGCGAGAACCCCTCGTCGAGCGACTCGATGGCCTCGACCAGCCGCGCCTCCGCCCGCTGCTGCTCGGCCAGCGCCCGTTCGGCCGCCGCCTCGGCGACCCTGCGCGCGGTGATGTCGAAGCGGGTCTGGAAGTAGCCGATGTGCGTCCCGCCGTCGTCGAACAGCGGCTGGCCGCGGAGGTCCCACCAGCCGGAGTCGCCGTTGGCGGTGTAGTTGAGGATCTCGACGTGGTAGGGCAGCAGTGCGGCCATCCGCTCCTCGACCTGACGCAGCGTCGCCGCATCGGTGCCCGCCCCAGCGAGGTACTCGTGCGCGGGACGGCCTCGTACCTGCTCGAAGGCAAGGCCGGTCAGCCGCTCGAACGCCGGGTTCACCCAGGTGGTGCATCCCTCGGGGTCCAGGATCTGCACGCCATCGTTGGTTTCCCGTGCCACCATCGCCAGCCGGCGATATTCCTCCGCCCGGGCGCGTGACTCGGCCTCGGCGGCGGCGGCACGCTGCTGCGCCTGCATGAGGTCGAGTTCGGACGCACGGCGCGCGGTGATGTCGACGCAGGTCCCGACGAAACCGCGGTTGCCGCGGCCGCTGCCCTGCTGTGCCACGATCGTCGAGAGCACCCAGGATTCCCGGCCCGGCGCGCCGTGAAGCCGGTGTTCGATCTCGAACGGTGCGGTTCCGGCCTGAAACGCCCGCCAGGCCTCGAGCAGCCGGTGACGCTCCTGCGGCGCCAGTTGGCGCAGGTAGCCACGGCCGAGCAGCTGGTCGTGGGGGACGGCGGCGAGGGCGCAGGCGGCGTCATTCGCATGCGTCAGCCGTCCGCGCGTGTCCAGTTCGAACACGCCGATCGGCAGCATCGTGGTGAGCTGTTCGAATCGCGCCTCGCTGCGCGCGCGCTGGTCACTGGCCGCCCGCTCGGCCCTGGACAGCCGCAGGAAGGCGAGCAGTACGCCGAGCCCGATGGCCAGGCCGGACAGCGCGATCGCCTTTGTCGCATGGTCGCGATGTCCGGCGTCGAAGGCGGGCGTGGTCGCGTAGGTGATCTGCCAGGTTCGCCCCAGCGCGCTCAGCGTCCGGCTTTCGGTGAAGCGGGGCGTGGTACCCAGGCTGCCCGACTCGAAGACCACCGCGGGGACGGTTCCGGACGCCTCCGCGTCGACCACGTGCACCGAGATGGGCGAATCGACGGCCAGCAGCGGGGCGCGGAACAGTTCCCGGGGGAGCACCAGCACGGAGACCCACTGGCGCGGTTCCGCGCCGCGCATAGCCGGGCGAGCGCCGGCGACCGCGTCCGCCTCGACGATCGGGACCACTGGCGCCATCAGCGCGTAGACGGGCTGTGGTCCGTCGAGCGTGTCCTCGATGAAGACCTGACTGAGCATCGGCAACCTGGAGCCGTTCGCCTGCCGCGCGGCGCTGCGTCGTTGCGCGGTGGTGCCGAGATCGCGGCCGATCGAATCGTAGGCGTTCCACGGCGGCCAGCGGTTGCGCACCAGCAGTCGGCCCTCGGCGGGTGCGAAGCCAGGACCCGGCTGCAGGTCCAGTTCCGGGTACTGGCGCCGCACGGCGGCGCGCCAGGCCGGCAGTTCCCGGTCCGGGACCCGCTCGAGCAGGGTGATCGCGCCCAGCGCGCCCAGTGGTTCGCTGGCTTTCACGGCGCTGGCCAGTCGGTCGAAGCGGGCACGCGACGCCGGTGCATCACCCACCGCCACGCCCGCGGCCATGCTCAGCGTGATGGCGCGCAGGCTGCGTGCCTGTCGTTCGACCTCGGTCGCGTAGCCGTCCAGCGCATGCCGGAACTCGGCCAGCGCCTGCCGTTCGTTCTGCACCGACGACGCGTACGCGGCGAGCAGCACGAACAGGACAATCCCGGTCAGCACGATCTTCAGCCGTGCAGGCCCGCGCAGGAATGCGGACGGAGCCGGGGACGACTGGACGACGCTTGCCATCAGGGACACGTGCACCTGTGATCGGGGACCGGCGCGCCCTGCGGCCTGCACGGACGCGACCCGTTCCGCCAGGCGGACACGGACCGTTCCATGGCGGCAGGCGTGGTCGGGCCTTCAGTACACGGTGGCGTGTAGCGTCGGATTTGCGATATTCCTGTCGTTCGATGGGGCGCGGTCGGCGTCGTCAGCTGCGCAGGCGCTCCACCAGCATCCGGGTCGAGCCGTCCAGCCCGGCCATCGGCGCTGCCGCGGGCAGCAGACATTCGCCGACGCGAAGGGCCAGCTTCTTGCCCAGTTCGACCCCCCACTGGTCGAACGGATTGAGGTTCCACAGCGCCGACTGCACCAGCACCTTGTGCTCGTAGAGTGCGACCAGCGCGCCGACCGCCGGCGGATCCAGCCGCTCGACCACCAGCGTGGTGGTCGGCTGGTTACCCGCGAAGGACTGGTTCGCGGCGAGCAGGTCGAGGCGTTCGCCGGTGGCGCCTCGAGCGACCAGTTCGGCGCGCGCCTGCGCCTCGGTCTTGCCGAACGCGAGGGCCTCGGACTGAGCCAGGCAGTTGGCGACCAGCAGGCGGTGGTGCAGCGGATGGTCGTGGTGCGGCTGGCGGGCGATGATGAAGTCCGAGGGGATCAGCCGGGTTCCCTGGTGCAGCAACTGGTAGAACGCGTGCTGTCCGTTGGTGCCCGGTGAGCCCCAGAGCACCGGGCAGGTCGCGTAGTCGGTCCGCCGGCCCTCCCGGTCCACCGACTTGCCGTTGCTTTCCATCTCGAGCTGCTGGAGGTGCGCGGGCAGGCGCTGCAACCGCTGGTCATAGGGCAGCACCGCGTGCGTGGCTGCGCCGAAGAAGTTGGCGTACCAGGCTCCGAGCAGGCCCATCCGCACCGGCAGGTTGCGCTCGAGCGGTGCCTGCAGGAAATGCGCGTCCATCGCATGGGCGCCGGCGAGCAGGCCGTCGAAGGCATCCGGGCCGATCGCCAGCATCGCCGCCAGTCCGACGGCAGACCACAGCGAAAAGCGACCTCCGACCCAGTCCCAGAAGCCGAACACGTTGTCGGACTCGATGCCGAACTGCCGCGTGCCGTCCAGGTTGGTGCTGACCGCGACGAAATGCGCCCCGGTCGCACGCGGATCGCCCAGCGCCGCCACCAGCCACTGGCGGGCGGTGTCCGCGTTGGTGATCGTCTCGATCGTGGTGAATGTCTTGGAGCAGACGATGAAGAGCGTGGTCTCCGGATCGAGCCGAGCCAGGCAGGTGGCGAGGTCGGCGGCATCGACGTTGGACACGTAGTGCACGCGCAGGTCGGCGCGGCCGTAGGGCTGCAGCGCGTCGGTCACCATGGCCGGACCGAGGTCGGAGCCGCCGATTCCGAGGTTGACCACGTCGGTGAAGCGCCGACCGGTGTGGCCGCATCGGTCGCCGCTGCGCACGGCCGCGCTGAAGGTGCGCATGCGCGCGAGCACTTCGCCGACCGCGGGCATCACGTCGGTGCCGTCGACCACCAGAGGCCACCCTGTCGGCCGGCGCAGGGCGACGTGCAGGGCGGCCCGACCCTCGGCGGCGTTCACCGCGGCACCGGCGAACATGCGGTCGCGCCAGCCCTCGACGTCCTGCTGCACGGCCAGGGCGTGCAGCAGTTCCAGCGCGCGGTCGTCGACCCGGTGCTTGGAGAAGTCCGCGAACAGCCCGGCAGCCTGGAGGCAGTGGCGTTGCGCACGGTCGGGTTCGGTGGCGAACCAGTCGCGCAGGTGGTGCGTCGCGATCGATCGCTGGTGCGCCTCGAGCGCTTGCCAGGCCGGGGAATCGGTCAGTGCACTCATCGGAACCTGCCTCGTTGGTTGGTGGCGATGCCCGGTGCCGCGGATGTTTCACATGTTCGGGTAGTTCGGTCCTCCGCCCCCCTCGGGGGCGATCCACACGATGTTCTGGGTCGGATCCTTGATGTCGCAGGTCTTGCAGTGTACGCAGTTCTGCGCGTTGATCTGGAGTCTCGGCGCGTCGCGGCCATCGACGGTCTCGGTGACGATCTCGTAGACGCCCGCGGGGCAGTAGCGCTGCTCCGGCGCGTCGTATCGCTCGAGGTTGATCCGTACCGGTACCGTCGGATCCTTCAGCGTGAGGTGCACCGGCTGGTCCTCGGAATGGTTGGTGTTCGAGAGGAACACCGACGACAGCCGGTCGAACGAGATCACGCCGTCGGGCTTCGGATAGGCGATCGGCCGCGCGGCCCGCTTGTCCACGAGCGTCTCGTGGTCGGCATGGCCGTGGTGGAGTGTCCATGGGGCCTTGCCGCGCAGCAGAATCTGGTCGATCCCGACCAGTAGCGCGCCGCTGAACAGGCCCTTCGACAGCGCCGGCTTGAAGTTGCGTGCCCGGTGCAGTTCGTCGTGCAGCCAGCTCGATTCGAACGCGTCCGGGTAGGCCGACAGTTCGTCGGCGCTGCGTCCCTGCACGAGCGCGGCGACCGCGGCCTCGGCCGCGAGCATGCCGGACTTGATCGCTGCATGGCTGCCCTTGATGCGCGAGGCGTTCAGGAAGCCGGCGTCACAGCCCACCAGCGCGCCGCCCGGGAAGACCAGCTTCGGCAGCGACTGCAGTCCGCCGGCGGCGATCGCGCGCGCGCCGTAGGCGATCCGCTTGCCGCCCTCGAGGAAGTGGCGGATCGACGGGTGCTGCTTGTAGCGCTGGAATTCGTCGAACGGACTCAGGTAGGGGTTGCGGTAGCCCAGGCCGACGACGAACCCGACCGCCACCTGGTTGTCCTCGAGGTGGTACAGGAAGGAGCCGCCGTAGGTTTCGCGGTCGAGCGGCCAGCCGGCGGTGTGCACCACCAGCCCCGGCTGGTGCCGCGAAGGATCGACCTGCCAGAGCTCCTTCAGGCCGATGCCGTAGGTCTGCGGGTCGCGGCCGGCGCGCAGGTCGTAGCGCGCCTCGAGCTGGCGACCGAGCTGCCCGCGGCAGCCCTCGGCGAACAGCGTGTACGCGGCGTGCAACTCCATCCCGGGCTGGAACGCGGCGGTACGCTGGCCGGCCCGGTCCACGCCCAGGTCGCCGGTAGCCACGCCGCGTACCGCCCCGGCGTCGTCGAACAGCACCTCGGTGGCGGCAAACCCGGGGAAGATCTCGACGCCCAGTGCCTCCGCCCGGGTGGCCAGCCAACGGCACACGTTGGCCAGGCTGATCACGTAGTTGCCGTGATTGCGGAAGCAGTCGGGCAGCAGCGTGTTCGGGACCTGGTAGTGGGCGGCGGAGGTGAGGAAGAGGAAGCGGTCCTCGCTGACCTCGACCTGGAGCGGCGCGCCGGCCTCCTTCCAGTCGGGCAGCAGTTCGGTGATCGCACGCGGGTCCATCACGGCACCGGACAGGATGTGCGCACCGACCTCCGATCCCTTCTCGATCACGCAAACACTGATGTCGCGGCCGGCCTCGGCGGCCAGCTGCTTTGCCCGGATCGCGGCGGCGAGGCCCGCCGGCCCTGCGCCGACGACGACCAGGTCGTAGGGCATCGATTCGCGATCGGTTCGCGCGGGAGAGGCCGGACCGGCGCCGGTGAGGGAAGCGTCGAGGGGTGCGCTCAATGCAGGCTCCGTGGGTTCGGATCGATCACGCCGCACCCGGCGCCGTCATGCGCCGTCGGGGGCAACGTCGGGTAACCTCGCATTCTATCGGAATCGATCGCGGGGCTGCCCCGATCCGACGTCGACCTTCCTGTCACCCACCAAGCGAACCACCCGATGCCCGCACAGCCGCCTGCCTTCACCGACGACCATGAACTGATGCTTACCGTCACGCTGCCGGTGCGCTGGGGCGACATGGATGCCCAGGGCCACGTCAACAACGTGCAGTACTTCCGCTTCACCGAGCAGGCGCGCATCGAATGGTTCGACCGTTTCGCCCCGGACCGTCATGGCGAGGGGAAGGGTCCCGTGGTCGCGCAGACCGCCTGCCGCTTCATCCGCTCGGTCGTGTATCCGGCCACGCTCGAGATCCTTGTCCATTGCGCGGTGCCTGGCCGCAGCAGCTTCCGCCACCGCTACGTGGTGCGCGACGCGAACGACCCGGCCTGCGTCTATGCCGAGGCCGAGGCGGTCATGGTCTGGATCGACCACGAGACGCAGAAGTCCACGCCGATCCCCGATCGCATCCGCGACAACCTGCCCCGGTCGCGCGGCTGAGCGGGTCGCTCCGTCGGGTCAAGCAGCGGCCATGCCCGTGGCCGGCGCGTCGGCCCGCAGGTCGAGCAGGCTCCCCGACGTGACCGTCGTGTCCGGGTCGAGCAGGTACAGGTAGCCGGTCGCGACTGCCTCGGGGGCCGGCAGGGTGGATGCATCCTCGGCCGGATGCGTCCGGTTGCGCTGCGGGCTCGACACCGGCCCGGGCAGCAGGGCGTTGATGCGCAGGTTGCCGAACACGCGCCACTCCTGTGCCTGCACTGCAACCAGCGACAGCAGCGCCTGCTTGGACAGAGCGAAGCTGCCCCAGAACATCGACGGCGACAGCGCGTGGGACTCGATGGTCATTACCACCGAGGCCGAAGGTGCGGCCTGCAGCAGCGGACGGCAGGCGCGGTTCAGTGCTGCGGCGGCCACCACGTTCACGCGCAGCATGGCCAGCCAGCGGTCGACCGTCTCGTCGTCGAGCGGGCGCAACTGGTCGAGGTGGACTGCGCAGTGCACCAGCCCGTCCAGACGGCCGAACTGCACGCCGATCGCAGCGGCCGCTGCCTGGAAATCGGCGTCGGTCGCCTTCGCAAGGTCGAGCGGCAGCAGGACCGGCTCCGGTCCGCCCGCGGCGACGATCTCGTCGTACACCGCGTCGAGCTTCTTCTGCCGTCGGCCGTGCAGCACGACCACGGCACCCTGGCGGGCGCAGGCGAGCGCCACCGCGCGGCCCAGTCCCTGGCCTGCGCCGGTGACCATCACCACCCGGTCGCGCAGGGCGTCCGCGGCGGGTGAATAGGTGGCAGGCAGTCGGCAGGCGTCCATGGATCGAATTGTCCGGCAAGGGTTGGGGGGAGGGTACGGGGCGGCGATTATCGTCGCTCGCGCCTCACCCGGGGTGGATATGCGCGAGTACCGCGGTCGCGGCCTGCTGGCCGCTGCGCACCGCGCCCTCGAGGGTGGCCGGATAGTCGCCGGCGACATGGTCCCCGGCCAGCACCACGCCCGCTACCGCGGTCGTCATCGGAGGTCTGGGCAGGCCCGGCGTGCAGGCAAAGGTCGCGTGCCTTTCGTGGATGACCTTGGTCCACGACGGCTCGGTCAGCCCGGGCAGCAGTCCGCGCAACTGTTCATGGACCGCGGCGGCCAGGTCGGCCGGCTCGAGCGTACGCCAGCCAGCCGAGGCGCTGATCACCACCCCGAGCAGCCCCGGCTGCCCGGCCAGCGCGGCGCGGTCGAACACCCACTGGCCCGGTCCAGCGGCAAGCCCGGTCATCGGGTGCGCCAGAGCCGCCGGGCCGGGGTACTGCAGGTAGACGGAGGTGATCGGCTCGTGCCGCAGCGCGGCGGCGCTGTCGTGGACCGCCTGCAGTTCCGGCCAGCCGGCGGTGAGCTCGGCGAGTGCACGTGGCGGCAGCGCGAGCACGACGGCCGCGAACGGACCGGCCGGCGCAGCCCGTCCCTGTGCGAAGTGCAGCCGCCATCCCGGTGCGGCGGAGCGCCCGGCGCGCGGCGCAGGTCCGACCCGCTCGACCCGCTCGACCCGGTGTCCGCGGTGCACCGAGCCGCCCCTCGCCTCGACATGGGTGGCAGCGGGGTCGGGGAACAGTGCGCTCAGGTCGGTGGCTGGCAGCAGCAGGTCGCTCGCCTCGCGCGCCGCGCCAAGGCTGTCGCGCAGTACGCTGGCGAACACCTGCGCCGAGGCCTGTTGCACCGGTGTGTTCAGCGCCGCGATGCACAGCGGTGCCCACAGCGCCTCGACGATCGCCGGACGCTGGCGCTGTTGCGCGAGCAGGGCGCCCACGGTGAGATCGCCTGCCACCCGATAGCCGGACCGGCGCAGCGCCAGCATCAGCCGCAGCGCGTCCAGCCGCGCACCGACCTGCAGTCCGCTGGCCCCGACCAGCGCCGCGGCCAGGTGCAGCGGCGCCGGCAGCCGTGGCGCCCGCATCCGGATCCCGCCGTGCACCTGCCAGTCGAGCGGGCGGCGGTGCCAGCCGTCGTCAGGCCGCCCGCCGGCGGGACGTACCCGGCGACCGAGCGCGAGCAGCGACGAATAGGCGCCGATCCCGATGTGCAGGCCGTTGTCGAGCACCAGTCCACGGTGCGTGATGCGTCGCGCCCTGCCACCCAGTTCCGGCGCCGCCTCGAACACCTGCACCGACAGCCCGGCATCGGCGAGTTCGACGGCAGCCGCCATTCCGGCATAGCCCCCGCCGACCACCGCCACGGCGGGGACGTTCAGCGGGCTCGCGCCGTCTTCCATGCGATCCAGAGCTTGCGCAGTGGCGTGAGCGAGGTCCGTTCGGTCAGCACGTTCGCACCGCCGCCGCGAATTTCGGCAAGCAGCGTACGGTAGATCGCCGCCATGATCAGCCCGGTGCGTTGCGCCCGCCGGTCCTCGGGCGGCAGCAGCGCGAGCGCCTCGGCGTAATGCTGGTCGGCACGGTCGATCTGGAACGCGATCAGTTCCCTCACCGTGGGGCCGTCGCGGCGCTGGATCAGGTCGTCCTCGGCGACGCCGAAGCGTGCGAGTTCGTCAAGCGGCAGGTAGATCCGGTTGCGCCGGGCATCCTCGGCGACGTCGCGCACGATGTTCGTGAGTTGCAGCGCGATGCCCAGCCTGTCTGCGTACTCGAGCGTGGCCGGGTTCGAATAGCCGAAGATCCGTGCCGACAGCAGGCCGACTGCGCCGGCCACGCGATGGCAGTACAGCCGCAGGTCCGGGAACGCGTCGTAGCGGTTGTAGTCGAGGTCCATCTGCATGCCGTCGATGATCTCGTCGAACGGCTCGCGCGGCAGCCCGTGGGCCGCGATCGCCGGCACCAGCGCCCGGGTGACCGGATGCGGCGCTTCGCCACCGCTGGCCGCGGCGGCCTCGCCGTAGGCGAGCGCGACCTGGTGGCGCCACCAGTCGAGCTTGAGCCGCGCGACGCGGTCCTCGCTCACTTCGTCGACGACATCATCGACCTCGCGGCAGAACGCATAGAGCGCGGTGATCGAACGTCGCTGATCCGCCGGCAGGAACAGGAAGCTGTAGTAGAAGCTCGAGCCGCTCGCGGCAGTGCGCTGCTGGCAGTACTCGTCCGGGGTCATCGGGTCGCTCCCGGCGTTACGGCCGCACCGGCGTGTACGCCGGCCGCCGGGAACCACAGCGCGCGGCTGGCGACCGCCAGCCAGTCGATCGGGCCGAGTACCGGGCGCCGGTTGAACACGTCCCCGCGCGCCCGTTGCAGGCGGTGCACGATGCGCAGCCCGCCGCTGACGATCAGACGCAGTTCGATCCCGACCCGCCCTGGCAGCGCACGCGCGAGCGGGGCACCGGATTCGAGCATCGCGCCGGCCCGGGCGACCTGGGCGGCCATGAATGCGCGCCAGCGATCGTCCACCCGGGCGCCGGCGATCCACGTTTCGTCGAGCCCGGCGGCGGCCAGTTCGTCCTGCGCCAGGTACACGCGCCCCTTGCCCCAGTCGATGGCGACGTCCTGCAGGAAGTTGATCAGTTGCAGCGCGGTGCAGATCGAGTCCGACCAGGCCGGCATCGGCGGGCGAGTGCGCCCGAACAGGTGCAGCAGCAGCCGCCCGACCGGGTTGGCCGACCGGCGGGCATAGTCGAGCACCTCGGCGAAATCGGCATAGCGCGTCTTGACGACATCCTGAGCGAAGGCATCGAGCAGGTCGCGCAGCAGTTCCACCGGCAGCTGGTGCTCGACGACCACCTGTCCCAGGTCGCGGAACAGTGCGGACTCGGGCGCGAGCCCCGACTCCATCCGGTCGAGTGCCGCGCGGTAGGCGTCGAGCGCGCGCAGGCGCTCGCTCGGCGCGGCGTCGCCCTCGTCGGCGAGGTCGTCGGCCGACCGGGCGAAGGCATAGATGACCTCGACCGGTCGGCGCAGCCGGGCGGGCATCACCCAGGAGGCCACCGGGAAGTTCTCGTAATGGTCGACGGGCATCGGGCGGATCGGCGCAGCTCGGCGCGCGGGGGGAGGCGTTCGGGAGGCGGGACAAGCAGTGGGACGGGGCGGCCGACGATACCAGCGACGCAGCCCGGCGGGGTGCCGGGGATCCGTGGAAGGGTGGACTGGGGCAGAAACACGGGCCGCGCTGAATCGGCTCGGCTACAGTCCGCCCCCCGGTAGTTTAAACTCGACCGGTTTGCGGCATGCCGCGGCGAAAGTGGCGGAATTGGTAGACGCACTGGATTTAGGTTCCAGCGCCGAAAGGCGTGAGAGTTCGAGTCTCTCCTTTCGCACCACGGCCGCGCCTCCGAAGCGCCACGCGCCACTGCGTGGAATCGTGATACCCCTCATCCCTGCGCCGGTCCGGCAGCGGGCCTGCATCGTTCCCTCCTCCTGTCGTCACCCAGCCCATGAACGTATCCGTTGAGAACCTGAGCACCCTCGAGCGCCGCGTGAACGTGTCGCTGCCGATCACCCAGATCGATTCCGAAGTCGATCAGCGGCTCAAGAAACTGGCCCGCACGGTCAAGCTGCACGGCTTCCGCCCGGGCAAGGTGCCGTTCCGGCTGGTCGCCCAGCAGTACGGTCCGCAGGTCCGCCAGGAGGTGGTCGGCGACACCGTGCAGAAGAGCTTCGGCGACGCCGTGCGCGAGCGCAACCTGCGCGTGGCGGGCATGCCGAAGTTCGAAGCCGCCGGCGAGGCGGGCGACGTGGCCGAGTTTGCCTACACGGCCACCTTCGAGGTGTATCCCGACCTCGAACTGGGCGAACTCGGGCAGTCGACGATCGAGCGGCCGGTGGTCGAGGTCGGCGCGGCGGACATCGACCGCACGCTCGACATCCTGCGCAACCAGCGCGCCACCTACGAGAAGGTCGACCGCGCGGTCGAGGCGACCGACGAGTTGCTGGTCGACTTTGCCGGCACCATCGACGGTGTGGCATTCGACGGTGGCACCGCCCAGGACGCACGATTCGTGCTCGGGCGCAAGCGGCTGCTGCCCGAGTTCGAGGCGGCGCTGGTTGGCATGAAGGTCGGCGAGACGAAGACCTTCCCGGTCAGCTTCCCGGCCGATTACGCGGGCCGCGAAGTCGCCGGCAAGACGGCGAGCTTCGAGGTGACCGTGAAGGAAGTCGCCGCGCCCGTGGTACCGGCGCTGGACGCCGAGTTCGCCCGGATGATGGGCGTGGCCGACGGCGACGTCGAGCGCATGCGTACCGAGATCGAGTCCAACGTCCGCAAGGAAGCCGACCGCCGGATCAAGGCCCGGATCAAGGAAAAGGTGGTCGAGGCTCTGATCGCGTCCACGCCGGTCGAGGTGCCCAAGGCACTGGTTGCCGAGGAGGTGGAGCGGCTCAAGGACATGGCGCGCCGCGACATGGAAGCGCGCGGCATGCCGGTGGGCAATGCGCCGCTGCCGGACGACCTGTTCGCGGCCCAGGCCGGCCGCCGCGTGACCCTCGGACTGATCTTCGCCGAGGCGGTCAAGAAGCATGGCCTGCATGCCAAGCCCGCGCAGGTGAAGGCCGAGATCCAGGCGCTGGCCGACAGCTACGAGAGGCCCGAGGAAGTGGTGAAGTGGTACTATGGTTCGGCCCAGCGGCTGTCGGAAATCGAGGCCATGGTGGTCGAGTCGAACGTGGTCGATTGGGCGCTCGGCGCCGCGAACGTGGTCGACACGCCGGTCGCCTTCGATGAACTGATGGGCACCGAATCGGCAGCCTAGCCGCCGTCCCCGTCAGTCGCGGGAGCGGGCGGCGGTCTCAACTGCCGCCTCGTGATTCGCAAGTGCCTGCGGGCCGGGCGGCCGGCAGGCGAGGGGCAGGTCCAGCCTGGCCTGCCAAGAACTGGAGAGTCGGGTCTCAGATGATCAACTGGAACAGTCCGGGCTTCACTTCCGGCGCGAGCGGTCAGGACAACGGACGGATCGATCCCGTCGGCCTCGGCATGGTGCCGATGGTCATCGAGCAGAGCGGTCGGGGCGAGCGCGCGTACGACATCTATTCGCGCCTGCTCAAGGAGCGGGTGATCTTCCTGGTCGGGCCGGTGAACGAGCAGACCGCCAATCTGGTGGTCGCACAGCTCCTGTTCCTCGAGTCCGAGAATCCGGACAAGGACATCTCGTTCTACATCAATTCCCCGGGCGGCATGGTGTCGGCCGGGCTGGCGATCTATGACACCATGCAGTTCATCAAGCCCGACGTGAGCACGCTGTGCATCGGGCAGGCGGCCAGCATGGGTGCCTTCCTGCTGGCGGCCGGTGCCAAGGGCAAGCGCTACTGCCTGCCCAACTCGCGCGTGATGATCCACCAGCCGAGCGGCGGCTTCCAGGGACAGGCCTCGGACATCGAGATCCACGCCAAGGAGATCCTGTACCTGAAGCAGCGGCTGAACGAACTGCTGTCCAGGCATACCGGCCAGGCGGTCGACACCATCCTGCGCGACAGCGACCGGGACAATTTCCTCAGCGCCGAAGATGCGATGAAGTATGGTGTGGTCGACCAGGTGCTGATGACCCGCTCCGCGGGCTGAATGGGCACCAGCCGGGACCGGCGGGCGACCCGGCTACCGGCGCGTATCGACGAATGACACTTCGGACGGCAGGCAACTTCCCATCGCGGGCCTGCCGCAAGGTCACAGGACACGGGCACAGGACACCATGACGGAAAAAGTGAGCGGCGGCGAAAAGCTTCTCTACTGCTCGTTCTGCGGCAAGAGCCAGCACGAGGTGCGCAAGCTGATCGCGGGACCGTCCGTTTTCATCTGCGACGAGTGCATCGAGCTGTGCAACGACATCATCCGCGAGGAGACGCAGGGTGACGCCGGGGCGGCGCGAGGGTCGAAGTCCGACCTGCCGGTGCCGCGTGAGATCCAGCAGATCCTCGACCAGTACGTGATCGGCCAGGACAAGGCGAAGAAGATCCTGTCCGTGGCTGTCTACAACCACTACAAGCGGTTGAAGTCGATCGGCAAGAACGAGGACATCGAACTCGCGAAGAGCAACATCCTGCTGATCGGCCCGACCGGCTCGGGCAAGACGCTGCTCGCGCAGACGCTGGCCCGGCTGCTGAACGTGCCGTTCGTGATGGCCGACGCCACCACCCTCACCGAAGCCGGCTATGTGGGCGAGGACGTCGAGAACATCATCCAGAAGCTGCTGCAGAAGTGCGACTACGACGTCGACAAGGCGCAGCGCGGCATCGTCTACATCGACGAGATCGACAAGATTTCGCGCAAGTCCGAGAACCCGTCGATCACCCGGGACGTCTCGGGCGAGGGCGTCCAGCAGGCGCTGCTCAAGCTCATCGAGGGCACGATCGCCTCGGTGCCGCCGCAGGGCGGGCGCAAGCACCCGAACCAGGAGTTCGTGCAGGTCGACACCACCAACATCCTGTTCATCTGCGGTGGCGCGTTCGACGGCCTGGACCGCGTGATCCGCGGCCGCTCCGACAAGGGTGGCATCGGCTTCGGCGCGAAAGTGCACAGCAAGGACAACCGCAAGCACATCGGCGAGGTGCTGCGCGACGTCGAACCCGAAGACCTGATCAAGTACGGACTGATCCCCGAGTTCGTCGGTCGGTTGCCGGTGGTGGCTACTCTCGAGGAACTCGACGAGGCGGCGCTGATCCAGATCCTGACCCAGCCGAAGAACGCGCTGCTCAAGCAGTACCAGCGGATGTTCGCGATGGAAGGGGCGGAACTCGAGGTGCGCGAGAACGCGCTGTTCGCGATCGCGCGCAAGGCACTCGCACGCAAGACCGGTGCGCGCGGCCTGCGTTCCATCATCGAGCAGACGCTGCTCGACACCATGTTCGAGCTGCCTTCGATGGAAGGGGTCACCAAGGTGGTGATCGACGAGGCCACGGTCGACAGCGACGCCAAGCCGCTTCTGATCTACTCTGAACAGCCGAAGGTCGCTGGCTCGGTCTGAACTGGTCTGCAGGCGTGTCGACGACCGTCCCGGATGCCGGCGCAAGCCGGCATTTCCTTTCATGCCCGCGCATCTGCAGAGGCGGCTCGCACGCACGCAGTCGCGCGACCTTGTAGCATGTGGGGGTGACGGCTGGCGGATGGGCCTCCACCAGCCCGCCTTGAACCCGCGCCGCCTCGGCCCCAACTACGTCCCAGAGACCCTTTCCCAAGGACGCACATGTCGCCCAATCAGAATCCCGATCCCGCCGCTGCATCGCCCGCGGTAGCGCTTCCGCTGCTGCCGCTGCGCGACGTCGTGGTTTTTCCGCACATGGTGATCCCGCTGTTCGTGGGGCGTCCGAAGTCGATCAAGGCGCTCGAAGCCGCGATGGAATCGGGCAAGAGCATCCTGCTTGCCGCCCAGCGCATCGCCTCCAAGGATGACCCGGGCGCCGAAGACCTGTACTCGGTCGGCAGCATCGCGAACATCCTGCAGATGCTGAAGCTGCCCGACGGCACGGTGAAGGTGCTGGTCGAGGGTAACCAGCGCGCCAACCTGTCAGACGTCCAGGAGGGGGCGGGCTTTCTCACCGCCGTCGCCGACCCGGTTCCGCCGGCCGAAGGCCCCGAGGCCACGGAAGTCGAGGCGATGCGGCGCACGATGGTCACCCAGTTCGACCAGTACGTGAAGCTCAACAAGAAGATCCCTCCCGAGATCCTGACCTCGATCGCCGGCATCGACGAGGCGGGCCGGCTTGCCGACACCATCGCAGCCCACCTGCCGCTCAAGCTCGAGCAGAAGCAGGAAGTGCTCGAGATGTTCGACGTCAAGAAGCGGCTCGAGCACCTGATGACCCAGGTCGAGACCGAACTCGACATCCTCCAGGTCGAGAAGCGCATCCGCGGCCGCGTGAAGCGGCAGATGGAGAAGAGCCAGCGCGAGTACTACCTCAACGAGCAGGTCAAGGCCATCCAGAAGGAACTCGGCGACATGGAAGAGGGCGCCGACCTCGACGAGATGGACAAGCGCATCAAGCGCTCGGGCATGTCCAAGGAAGCGCGCAAGAAGGCCGAAGGCGAGCTGAAGAAGCTCAAGCTGATGTCGCCGATGTCGGCCGAGGCCACCGTCGTGCGCAACTACATCGAGACCCTGGTCAACCTGCCCTGGAAGAAGAAGAGCAAGATCAGCAAGGACCTCAACGCTGCCGAGGAAGTGCTCGACGCCGACCACTACGGCCTCGAGAAGGTCAAGGAACGTATTCTCGAGTACCTGGCGGTGCAGCAGCGCGTGGACAAGGTCAAGGCGCCGATCCTCTGCCTGGTGGGGCCGCCCGGCGTGGGGAAGACCTCGCTCGGCCAGTCGATCGCCCGGGCCACGAATCGCAAGTTCGTGCGCATGTCCCTGGGCGGAGTCCGCGACGAGTCCGAGATCCGCGGGCACCGGCGTACCTACATCGGGTCGATGCCCGGCAAGATCCTGCAGAACATGACCAAGGTCGGCGTACGCAATCCGCTGCTGCTGCTCGACGAGGTCGACAAGATGGGCATGGACTTCCGCGGCGATCCGTCATCGGCGCTGCTGGAGGTGCTCGACCCCGAGCAGAACAACACGTTCGCCGACCACTACATCGAGGTCGACTACGACCTCTCGGACGTGATGTTCGTGGCCACCGCCAACTCCCTGAACATCCCGGCGCCGCTGCTCGACCGGATGGAGGTGATCCGGCTGGCCGGCTACACCGAGGACGAGAAGGTCAACATCGCCACGCGCTACCTGGTGCCCAAGCAGATGAAGAACCACGGGCTCAAGGATGACGAGCTGGTGGTCGCCGAGAGCGCGCTGCGCGACATCATGCGCCACTACACCCGCGAGGCGGGCGTGCGCTCGCTCGAGCGGGAGATCTCGAAGATCTGTCGCAAGGTGGTGAAAGCGATCGTCCAGAAGGATTCCGCGGCGAAGTCCGCCAAGGGCAAGGCGGCCGACGCGAAGGCCAGCGAGGCCGGTGCAAAGGATGTGACGCAGCGCCGCGTTACCGTCACGGCTCGCAACCTGGCGAACTACCTGGGCGTACGCAAGTACACCTACGGCATCGCCGAAAAGCACAATCAGGTCGGCCAGGTCACCGGGCTCGCGTGGACCGAGGTCGGTGGGGAGCTGCTGACTATCGAGGCGGTAGTCTTGCCGGGCAAGGGCAAGATGACGACCACCGGCAAGCTCGGAGACGTGATGCAGGAGTCGATCCAGGCGGCGCTGTCGGTGGTGCGCGGGCGTGCCCGCAAGCTCGGGCTGACCGACGACTTCTACCAGAAGAACGACATCCACATCCACCTGCCCGAGGGCGCGACGCCGAAGGACGGTCCGAGCGCAGGCATCGGCATCTGCACCGCGATGGTCTCCGTGCTGTCGGGCGTGCCGGTGCGCGCGGATGTCGCGATGACTGGCGAAATCACGCTGCGTGGCGAAGTGCTGCCGATCGGCGGGCTCAAGGAGAAGCTGCTTGCCGCGCTGCGCGGCGGCATCAAGATCGTGCTCATCCCGACCGAGAACGTGAAGGACCTCGCCGATATCCCCGAGACGATCAAGTCGAAGCTGGACATCCGCCCGGTGAAGTGGATCGACGAAGTGCTGGAGCTCGCGCTCGAGCGTGCTCCCGATCCGTTGCCTGAACCGGCCGCTGAGCCGGCTGCAGCCGCGGCGGTGGCGCTTCCTGCAGCGGTCGACGAGGCGGCGACGACGCCAGGGCTCAAGCACTGACACATTCGCTTCGCGTGCATGGCTGGACCACCGGGTCGGTCATGCATGCGGGCGATGCCAGCGCAGGCGTCGCATGAGGGGCAGGCGAAGCGGTTCGGTCGGAGCGGGGCAGCTTGACACTCCCCGGTGAGCGCCGCTATAAAGCGTGTCTGGTTTTTGATCGCTGTGCAGTAGCCTTTGAGATTCCATGCACGTTGACGGAGCTGTAAAGCCCGGGTCGGGATCTAGGGGAGTGGGCTGCACGGCGAACGTGGGTTGCACATCGAAGGCGCGACCCCGTCACGGAACACGGTGACGTCTGGTCGCTGCCTGGCTGTGCACCCGTCCGCCCGGCAGGTGTCGAAGACACCGGTATAACAACGACTTTCTTCCGGATTCGTACAAGAGCAAGGGGACCCTGGTGAACAAACAAGAACTGATCGACGCGATCGCCGAGTCGGCGGACCTCTCCAAGGCCTCCGCAGGACGTGCCCTTGATGCGACCCTTGATTCGATCCGTGTCGCGTTGAAGAAGGGCGATACCATCTCGCTGGTCGGTTTCGGCACCTTCTACATCGGCAAGCGTGCGGCGCGTACCGGGCGCAACCCGCGTACCGGCGACGCGATCAATATCAAGGCGGCCAAGGTTCCGAAGTTCCGTGCGGGCAAGGCACTGAAGGACGCGATCAACTGACTGATCGTGCCAGCGCGCTGCCTGGTCGGGCCTTTTGCCAGGCCGGGCAGCAGAACAACCGTTCACGGGTGCTTAGCTCAGTTGGTAGAGCGTCGCCCTTACAAGGCGAATGTCGGCGGTTCGACCCCGTCAGCACCCACCAGCATCTGATCATCCCGTCTGACGCGGCATCCTTCATCGAGTGAATAATCGATCAAAAGGGGTGCCCATCGCGCGAAAGCGTGGTTATAATCGGCGGCTCAGCAGTAAGCAAAGCAGCACTGGAGTGGTAGTTCAGTTGGTTAGAATACCGGCCTGTCACGCCGGGGGTCGCGGGTTCGAGTCCCGTCCACTCCGCCATCCGCTGTATTGCATCCTCCCGGTACCGGCTGGTGCCAGCCGGGAGCGTCCAGGGCTAAAGCAAGGCGAACGACCGTTCGCCTTTTTTTTCGCGCAGGCTTCCCATGTACGATTTCGTCCACAAGCAGAAGCGGGTCGCCCAGGTCATCCTGGCCTTGCTGGTGCTTCCGTTCGCATTCTTCGGCATGGAGAGCTACTTCCAGGGGGGCGGCAGCGAGCCCCACGTGGCCGAAGTCGCTGGCGAGAAGATCCTGCAGCGTGACTTCGACCGCCGCCTGCGCGAGCAGCAGGACCGGATGCGCGAGATGCTCGGCGCGCAGGCCCGGCCCGAGATGTTCGACGGCACCGAGTTCAGGACCGCCGTGCTCGAGGGCATGATCCAGGAACGCCTGCTCCAGCGGGCTGCCGATGCCTCCGGCCTGCGAGTCCCGGATGCCCAGCTGCAGGCGGTCATCGCCGGCCAGCCCGAGTTCCAGGAGAACGGCGCGTTCTCGCTGCCGCGCTACCAGTCGCTGCTGCGTACCGCCGGAATGACCGAGACCCTGTATCAGGAGCGGATGCGCACCGAACTTGCCCTGTCGCAGGTGCAGGCTGCATTCACCGCCGGCACCATCGTGCCCTCCAGCGTGGTCGATCGCGTGGTCCGCGTGCTCGACCAGCAGCGCGAGGCCAGCCAGCTGGTGGTCTCTCCGGATGCGTTCCTCAGGCAGGTGACGATCGAGCCTGGCGCGGTGCAGAAGTTCTATGAAGCCAACCGTCGTGAATTCGAGATCCCCGAGCAGGTGCGGGTCGAGTACCTGGTGTTGTCGCAGGCCGCGCTGGCCGCGCAGTTGAGCGTCACGCCGCAGGAAGTACGCGAGTTCTTCGAGCAGAACGGCGCCCAGTTCCGTGGGGCGGAAGAACGACAGGCCAGCCATATTCTGGTGCGGGTTCCGGCCGGGGCGGACGAGAAGGCGAAGGCCGCTGCGCGCGAGCGCGCAGCGGCCTTCGCCGAGCAGGTGAAGAAGGCGCCGCAGACCTTCGCTGACGTGGCGCGCAAGTCCTCCGAGGACCCGGGGTCCGCGCCCCAGGGCGGCGATCTCGGCTTCCTGGCCCGCGGTGCGATGCTCAAGGCGTTCGATCAGGCCGTGTTTTCGATGAAGCCGGGCGAGATCGCTGGCCCCGTCGAGACGGAGGCCGGCTTCCACGTGATCCGGCTGGCGGCGGTGCGCGGCGACGCGGGGCCGGGTTTCGATCAGGTACGTGCGAAGGTCGAGGACGAACTGCGGCGTTCGCGTGCGGCACGCCGGTTCGCGGAGCTCGCCGA
>CANHBC010000019.1 GCA_947458835.1 Betaproteobacteria bacterium
CGAGCACCGGCAGCCGCTCGACCGGCCGCACGGCAACATCGCACTCGAAGCCCTGGCGGCCGCCGACCTCGAATGGCTCACCGGACCGCGACCGGCGCAGCCCGGTCCGGTGGACCGGATCTTCATCGACACCGAGACCACCGGGCTCGCTGGGGGCACTGGGACCCTCGCCTTCCTGGTCGGCATCGCGCGCGTGCGCGGGCCGGCACTGGTGGTCACACAATGGCTGATCACCCGGTTCTCCGCCGAGCAGGCGCTGCTGCACGCGCTGCTCGATGCGCTCGGGCTCGGCGCCCCAGCCGCGGCGGCGCCCGGCACGCACCCCGGCACGACGGTGGAGCTGGTCAGCTACAACGGCAAGTCGTTCGACCTGCCGCTGCTGGCCACGCGCCTGCGGCTCGCACGCATGGGCGCCCCCCTGGCTGGCCTGGTCCACCATGACCTGCTGCATCCGCTGCGCACCGCCTTCGGCCGACGATGGCCCGACTGCCGGCTGCAGACGGCCGAGCGCGTGCTGCTCGGGATGGAACGCCACGATGATCTGCCCGGGCACCGGATACCGGCGGTATGGGCGAACTTCGTCCAGTTCGGCGAATCGGTCGAACTGGAGGCCCTGCTCACGCACAACCGGATCGACCTGCTCTCGCTGGCAGCCCTCCTGCCGGCCCTGGGGCGCGTGTACGCAGAACCCGGCCGGAGCCCGCCGTCCTCACCCGAGCCGGCACCCGAGGCGCGGCCGGATCCGGCCTCGATCGCACGCATGCAGCGACGCCGGCGCCGTCCGGAATGCGCGCGCGCGCACCTGCTCGCGGCACGCCATGGACTGGACGCCCGCGCATTGCTGGAACTGGCAGACCTCCACCGAGCGAACGGCGACTGGTCGCTGGCCGTGCCGCTCTGGGTCGAACTGGCGGACGGCGGCTGGCTGGCTGCCGCGGAGTCGCTCGCCAAGTACCACGAGCATGTAAGCCGGGATATCGCGGAAGCCCTGCGCTGGTGCGAAAGGCTGTGCCACGCGGCACCGGCCGACCCACGCCACGGGCGCCGACGAACTCGGCTCGAAGCGCGTCTGCAGCAGCGGGGCGAACTGTTCGCCTGAATCGTAGCCGCAAAAAAAACCGGACGTGAAGTCCGGTTGAAACCTCGTCGGAGAGATTCACACGCATCCGCCGGGGGAGGAGTCCGACGGACCTGTCTATTAACGCACATTGCTCCGGTTAATTGACAATTTTTTTTGTCCATTTTGCGTTACACATACCGACTGCCGCTTGCGCGTGCCCCGCGCCGGGGCAGCGGCCCGGTCCAGCCGTCCGCGCGCCACTTTCCTTCAAGGTGACATTCGATTACGTTTCGTCCGGAAAGGTCTGCAGTCCACTGCGGCCCGGCCACGTGCACCCCAGCGTGCGCTGGCAAATCCATCCTAGCGAGGAGATCAACGATGCAGATCGAGCGACGTCGCCTGCTCGCCGCCGCC
Organism: Betaproteobacteria bacterium; assembly: GCA_947458835.1. Taxonomy (GTDB): domain Bacteria; phylum Pseudomonadota; class Gammaproteobacteria; order Burkholderiales; family CAIKXV01; genus CAIKXV01. Next base: position 1,475 of record CANHBC010000019.1, read on the forward strand.
GCGGCAGCCCCCCTGGTTCACGTACCGGCAGCCCGTGCCCAGGCATTTCCTGCGAAGACGGTGCGCATCGTGGTGCCGTTCCCGGCCGGCGGCACCACCGACGTGATCGCCCGCCTGGTCGCCCAGCGCATGACCGAATCGATGGGGCAGCCGGTCATCGTCGAGAACCGCAGCGGTGCCGGTGGCACGATCGGCGCCGAGGTGATGGCCAGGGCAGCACCGGACGGCTACACGATGATGATGCACAACCTCACCTTCCCGCTTGCCTCGACCGTGCAGGCACTGCAGGGCAAGCCCCTGTACAACCTCGAAAACGACTTCGCCGGGGTCTCGCTGTCGGCGAACGTGCCGTTCATGCTGCTCGCCCATCCCTCGGTGCCGGCGAAGAACCTCGCGCAGTTCGTGAGGCTGCTGCAGGGCAATCGCAAGCTGTCCTACAACTACGGTTCGACAGGCCCCGGCTCAGTGATGAACGTGCTCGGCGAGATCCTGAAGCAGGAAACGCGCGTGGACATGACCCACATCCCGTTCAAGGGCGCCAACCCGATGCGCCTGGAACTGCTTGCCGGCCGGCTGGACTTCGGTGGCGACCAGCTGTCGACCTGCCTCGAGAACATTCGCAAGGGCGAACTGCGCGCACTCGCCACCACCGCGCCGGTCCGGGTGAAGGCGCTGCCTGACGTGCCGACGGTGCGCGAGCTCGGCTTCCCGCTGCTCGAGATCGAAGGCTGGAACGGATTGTTCGCCCCGGCGAAGACCCCGCGCGAGGTGCTCGACCGGTTGTCGAAGGAGGCCGCCGCCGCGGCGCGCCATCCGGAGGTGGTCAAGCGCCTGCTCGAGATCGCGGCCGACCCGGTCGGCTCGAACGGCCCCGAGATGACCGCCATGCTGCGGCGGCAGGTCGAACAGTTCACGCCGATCCTGCGCAAGTTGAAGCTGGTGGTCGAGTAGCGCGGCGCGCCCTGCGGCGGCCGGAAAGGCGGGGCGGCCGCTTTGGTACACTCGGCGGTTTTCATTCCTAACGCCGCATCCGAGGAGAGTTCGATGGCCACCACCCCCGCATCCGCCGAGTCGCTGACCGGCTACGTCGCCGATTTCATCGTCGGCGCCCGCTACGAGGACATCCCGGCGGACGTGCTTGCGGTGGGCAAGAAATCCATCCTCGACGGGCTGGGGCTGGCGCTGTCCGGGTCGGTCGCGCACTCAGGCGAGATCGTGCGCGACTACCTCGCAGCCCAGGGATTCGCGGGCGGCCAGTGCTCGGCGATCGGCATGTCCCTCAAGCTGCCGGCTCGCTTCGCGGCGTTCGCCAACGGCGTGGGCATCCATGCGGACGACTACGACGACACCCAGCTCGCGGTGGCCAAGGATCGGGTTTACGGCCTCCTCACCCACCCCACCGCACCCTGCCTGCCGTCGGCGCTGGCGATCAGCGAGCGCGACGGGCGTTCCGGGCGCGACCTGATGCTCGCCTACCATCTTGGCGTCGAGGTCGAATGCAAGATCGCCGAGGCGATCAACCCGCGCCACTACCAGGAAGGCTTCCACGCCACCGCGACCTGCGGCACCTTCGCCTCGGCGACTGCGGCCTCCAAGCTGTACGGCCTGCCGAAGGAAGCAGTGCTGCGCGCGCTGTCGATCGCCGGCAGCCAGTCGGCCGGCCTGCGCGAGAACTTCGGCACCATGACCAAGCCGTTCCATGCCGGCAAGGCCGCCGAGTCGGGCGTGTTCGCCACCGACATGGCGAAGATGGGCTGGACAGCCGCACCGAACATCCTCGAGGCAGGGCGCGGTTTCTTCAAGGCCGCCGGCGGCGGCTGGGACGACGGCTCGATCCGCGGCATCCTCGGCAAGCCCTGGACGTTCGTGAACCCGGGCGTGTCGATCAAGCCGCATCCGTCGGGCTCGCTCACCCATCCGGGCATGACAAAGATGCTCGAGCTGATCAAGGCCAACGGCATCCGCGCCGACCAGGTCGAACGGGTCAAGGTGGGCACCAACCACAACATGCCCAATGCGCTGATCCACCACCGGCCGCGCAACGAGCTGCAGGCCAAGTTCAGCATGGAATTCTGCATGGCCATCCTGCTGCTCGACGGCCGCGCGAACCTGCCGGAGTTCACCGACGACGTGGTGCTGCGCCCCGACGTGCAGGCGATGATCGAGAAGGTCGACTTCGGCGTGCATCCGGAGGCCGAGGCGGCTGGCTACGACAAGATGACCACCATCATCGAGATCCAGATGAAGGACGGGCGGGTGATCAAGGGCTCGGCCGACTTCGGCAAGGGCAGCCCGGCCAATCCGATGAGCTACGAGGAGGTCGCCGAGAAGTTCCACGGCTGCTGCGCATTCGCCAAGTGGCCGAAGGACAAGGCAGACCGCATCGTCGAGATGGTGCGCAACCTGGAGCAGCTCGCGGACGTGCGCGAACTCACTGCCCTGCTGGTCAGGTAGGGCGCGGCGATGCGGCGCTGGTCCAACCCGCAGGCGGTCTCCTTCACTGCGGCGCGCCCGCGCTTCATCGACGGCAGCGATACGCCGCGCGACTTCCTCGAGCGCTGCATCGCGACGATCGAGGCGCGCGAAGCTTCGCTCAAGGCCTGGGTGGTTCTCGACTGCGACGGCGCACGGCGCGCCGCCGACCAATCCACCGCGCGCTACCGTGCCGGCCAGCCGCTGTCTCCGGTCGACGGTTGCCCGGTGGGGGTCAAGGACATCATCGCCACGCGTGACCTGCCCACCCAGATGAACAGCCCGGCGTTCTCGGGCTGGCAGTCGCCCTGCGACGCGGCTGCGGTGCATGCGATGCGCAAGGGCGGCGCGGTGATCGTCGGCAAGACGGTGACCACCGAGTTCGCGGTCGGCTATTCTGGCCCGACCACCAACGCGTTCGACCCGGCGCGCACGCCCGGCGGCTCGTCAAGCGGATCCGCAGCCGCGGTGGGTGCCGGCATGGTGCCGCTCGCCTTCGGTACCCAGACGCAGGGATCGACGATCCGGCCCGCCTCGTACAACGGCGCAGTCGGCTACAAGCCCACGCTCGGCATGCTGCCGCTGGGCGGGGTACATCCCCTGTCGCAGACGCTGGACCACCTCGGAGTGATCGGCGCAACGCTCGACGACGTCTGGTGTGCAGCCTCGCAGGTGTCCCTTGCGGTCGGCAGCCCCGGCCACCGGTCGCTGCCAGCCGCCGGCGCGGCGGCTCCTGCTCCCGTACGGCCGCGGCGCATGATCCACCTGCACACCAAGGGCTGGGCCGAGATCGATGCGAAGACTGCCGCGGCCTTCGCCGGATTCGCCCGCGCGCTGGCAGACCAGGGCGTCGAACTGGCCAGCCGTGAGACCGATCCCGCGCTCGCACGGCTGGAACGTGACCTGGATGCCTGGGTGGACGAGGGCCTCGATCTGCTCGCCTGCGAGATGCGCTGGCCGTTCGAAGCCTACGTGGAACGGCACGGCACCGTGATCGGCGAACGCATCCGCGGCTTCATGAAACGGGCCCGGGAGATCACGCCAGCCCGCTACGATGAACTGCTCGCGAACCGCGCCCGCATGCAGGCGGCCGTGCGCGAAGCTGCGGCCGGCAGTGACGGCTTCGTCACGCTGCCCTGCTCGAGCATCGCGCCGCGCGGCTTCGAATTCACCGGCAGCCGCACCTTCCTCGCCTACTGGTCCTGCCTCGGATTCCCGACGTTCAGCCTGCCGCTGATGTCCGTGGACGACATGCCGCTGGGCGTGCAGTGGATGGGCATCGATGGGCAGGACGGCGCGCTCGCGGCCAGCGCGAACTGGTGCATGCAGGCGCTCGCCTGAACCCCGCAATCCCCGCAGCCTCGTACCCAGGAGCCTCCCATGTCCCGATCCGAAGCAGCCGCTGCGCTCACGGCGGTCGCGCTGTCCTGCCTTCCTTCACTCGCCGCCGCGCAGCCCCGGGCTTCCGCCCCGGCCTGGCCCGACCGGCCGCTGCGGCTGATCGTTCCGTTCGCGCCGGGCGGCAGTACCGATGCCGCCGCGCGCATCATCGGCCTGAAGCTGACCGAACTCTGGGGTCAGCAGGTACTGATCGACAACCGGCCCGGCGCAACCGGCATCATCGGCTCCGAGATGGTGGCCAAGGCGACCCCCGACGGCTACACGCTCCTGTTCGGCACGATCGGTTCGCATTCGGTCAACGTCAGCCTGTTCAAGCTGAGCTACGACCCGCTGAAGGACTTCGAACCGGTCACGATGACCGCCGCTGTCGGCAACGTCCTGGTGGTCAACGCGAAGTCGCCAGTCCGTTCGGTGAAGGACCTCATCACGCTTGCCCGGCAGAAGCCGGGCGAGCCCACGTTCGCCTCATCGGGCATCGGCGGCGCACCGCACCTGACCGGTGAGTTCTTCGCGCTGCAGACCGGGACGAAGCTCACCCATGTCCCGTACAAGGGCGGTGGCCCGGCGATGGCCGACCTCGTTTCCGGCAACGTCACGATGAGCTTCGCCTCGATGACCTCGGCGCTGCCGTTCATCAAGGACGGTCGCCTGCGGCCGCTGGCCGTGTCCTCGCGCAACCGCTCGCCGCAGCTGCCCGACGTCCCCACCATGATCGAGGCCGGGCTGCCCAACTTCGAGGTACGCGACTGGCAGGGGCTGTTCCTGCCGCGCGGCACGCCGCGCCCGATCGTCGACAAGCTGGCCCAGGGCGTCATCTCCGTGCTGAAGCAGCCGGACACGGTCGAGCGCTTCAGCGCGCAGGGCCTGGAGATCATCGCCAGCACCCCGGACGAATTCCGCAAGACGATTGCCTCGGAGATCGCGCGCTGGGCGAAGGTCGTGAAAGAAGCGAACATCAAGGCGGAATAGCGCTCGCATCCACTGCAATGCAGGGGTGACTGCCCGCGCCGGGCACCACCGACACCCGATACCCGACACCGGAGACCTGGCGGCCGCAGCCCCGCGCGCGGTACGCCCAGGATCCGACACGCTGACCCGAGTCCGCCAGGCCATGCCCTCCAAGATAAAGACCACGCCGCAGCCCACGTCCAGGCCCACCCGCGCCGCCCGCAGCGGCGCAGCCGCGGTTTCGCCGCTCACCACCCGACTGTCCGGCTACATCGCGGCGGCCCCTCGTACTGCCCTGCCGCCGGCCGTCGCGGAAAAGACGAAGCACCACCTGCTGGACACGCTCGCAGCGATGATCAGTGGCTCCCGCCTCGAGCCAGGCCGCATCGCGACGTCCTATGTACGCACGCTCGGGGGCACCCGGGAAGCCTGCGTGCCGGGCACGTCGCTGGTGACCACCGCGTTCAACGCTGCGCTGGCCGGGGGCATGCTGGCCCATGCCGACGAGACCGACGACTCGCACCAGCCGTCGTTCCACCACCCTGGCTGCGCGGTGGTACCCGCCGCGCTTGCGATGGCCGAGCGCGAGGGACGTAGCGGCCGCCAGCTGCTGCGTGCGATCGCCCTCGGTTACGACATCGGCGCGCGCGCAAGCTTCGCGCTGGGCGCCATCCGCTTCCATCTCGCGGGACATTCCACCCACAGCGTCGGCGCGCACTTCGGTGCGACTGCCGCAGCCTGCGCCATGGCGGGGCTCGATGCCACCCGCGTGCGCTATGCCTTGTCATACGCTGCGCAGCAGGCCTCGGGCATCTCGACCTGGATGCGCGACCCCGACCACGTCGAGAAGGCATTCGACTTCGGCGGCATGCCGGCCAGCCGGGGCCTGGCCGCGGCATCGATGGTCGCACACGGCTTCACCGGTGTGCCGGACGTGTTCGCCGGCGAGCGCAACTTCTTCGTTGCGTTCTCGTCGCCGCACGTCGACCCGGACCGGCTGGTGCACGAACTGGGCTCGACGTACGAGGTGATGAACTCCAACATCAAGAAGTGGTCGGTCGGCTCGCCGATCCAGGCGGCGCTCGATTCGACCCGGGCGCTGGTCGATGCCCATGGCGTCAAGGCCGCCGACGTGCAGCGCGTCGTGGTCGAGATCCAGGACCACGAAGCGGCGGTGGTCGACGGGCGCGACATGCCGGACATCTGCCTGCAGCACCTGGTCGCGCTGGTGCTGCTCGACGGCACCGTGACCTTCGCCTCCTCGCACGACACCGCGCGCATGAAGGATCGCAAGGTGCTCGCCATGCGCAGGCGCATCGAGCTCAAGCCCTCGCCCGAACTCACCGCCGCCGGTGGCCGGCAGGCGATCGTCACCCTGCACCTCACCGGCGGACAGACCCTTCGCCACCATACCGAGGTGGTCAAGGGCACGTGGCAGAACCCCATGTCGCGCGCGGAGGTCGAGGCCAAGTGCGTCGACCTGCTGGAGCCGATCCTCGGCCGCCGGCGCACGCGTGGGCTCATCGACCAGGTGTGGAACATCGAAAAGGTCGCCGACGTGCGGGCCCTGCGCCCGCTGCTGCGCGCCTGAACCGCGAAACCGAACAGGAGCTAGCACATGAGCAGCCAGTACCCCACCACGGCCACCGCGCAGGCGGCCACGTTCATCGAGACCCTCACTCCGGCCATGATCCCGCGCGAGGCCGCGCGCATCGGCCGGCGCTGCGTGCTCGACGGCCTGTCGGTGATGGTCGCCGGCCTGGCCGAAGAGACCTACGTGCTGCTGGCCGACGACGCCCAGGAACAGGGGGGCCGCAAGGATGCGCTGCTGTTCGGCCGTGGCCGGACGAAGGTACCCGCCCCGCTCGCCGCGCGCGTGCTCGGCGGCGCCGGCCACGCACACGACTGGGACGACACCCAGGTGTCCAACGATCCGCGCCACCAGTACGGGCTGCTCACGCATCCGACGGTGCCGCCGCTGGCCGCGGCGCTGGCCGTGTCGCAGCTGCGCATCAGCCAGGGCCACAAGGTCACCGGCGCCGACTTCTTCACCGCGTTCATGGCGGGCTTCGAGGTCGAATGCAAGCTGTCCGAGTGGCTGCTTCCGTTCCTCTACAAGGAGCGCTCGTTCCACTCCAGCGGCGTGGTCGGCCTGTTCGGCGCAGCAGCCACCAGCGCGAAGCTGCTCGGCCTGACCGGCGACACGCTGCGCATGGCGCTGTCCATCTGCGCGAGCATGGCGGCTGGCTGCCGGGTGAACTTCGGCACGATGAGCAAGCCGTTGCAGGTGGCGCGCGCCGCCGAGAACGGCGTCACGGCCGCGCTGCTCGCGCAGCGCGGCTTTACGGCGGACCTCAACGGGCTGGATGGTGAATGGGGCTTCTTCCGCGTCTATGGCAATGGCTGCTTCCCCGAGAAGCCTGCACAGGGTTTCGGTGGCGAGAAGAAGCAGCAATGGTCGATCGTCAGCCCGGGGGTGTCGGTCAAGCCCTACCCGTCCGGCATCCTGACGCACCAGACCATGGACGGCATGCTGGAACTGCTGCGCGGCGAGTCGATTCGTCCGGAGATGATCGAGCGGATCGACATCCACGCCGGAAGCAACGTGCTGAACCCGATCCGGTTCGCCGTCGCGAAGACACACCTTCAGGCGAAGTTCTCGATGGCCGGGCTGCTTACCATGATCATCCTGCGCCATCGCGCCGGCCGGCAGGAGTTCACGAACGAGTTCATCGGGTCGCCCGAGGCACAGGACATGCAGGCCCGCATCCATACCCATGTCGACCCGCAGATCGAATCGCAGGGCATGGAGATCATCCGCTCCCGGATCGAACTGGTGACGAAGGACGGACGGCGCTTCGTGCACTGGGCACCGGAAGCCTACCGTGGCGGGCCGCTCAACCCGCTGTCCGATGACGATCTCGCCGGCAAGCTTGCAGCCTGCGCCGACGGCCTGCTCGACCGCGAGCGGCAGGACCGGCTGCTGCGCGCGGTCAAGCGGGTGGACAAGCTCGCCAACGCCGCGATGATCGCGCGGCTGATCCAGCCATGAGCGCATCGGCACTGGACACGGGTCGCCTGCTTGCCGTGGCCAGCGCCGGCCTGGCGCTGGTCGCCACGGCGCCGTCCGTGCCGGCGCAGGCCTGGCCGGCCAAGCCGATCCGCATGATCATCCCGTTCCCGCCCGGCGGGGCCACCGACCTGATCGGACGGCTTTCGGCGCAACGCCTGACCGAGGCCCTCGGGCAACCGGTACTGGTCGAGAACCGCAGCGGTGCAGGCGGCACCATCGGCGCCGAGCTGGGCATCCGTGCAGCGCCGGACGGCTACACGCTGACCTTCAGCGTCGCGAGCTACGCGGTGAACCCGAGCCTCTACAAGCTCGGCTTCGACCCGGTGAAGGACATCCAGCCGATCATCCAGCTGTCGCAGGGCCCGATCCTGCTTGCCGCCCACCCGACGCTGCCGGTGAAGTCCACGCGCGACCTGATCGCGCTGGCTCGGAAGAACCCGGGCGGGGTGAACTTCTCGACCACCGGACAGGGCACGATCAGCCACCTCGCCGCCGAGCACTTCATGTCGCTTGCCGGCGTGCGGATGACGCATATCCCGTACAAGGGCACCGGGCCGGCGCTCGCGGACACCGTCGCGGGCCATGTCACCCTCACCTTCGGCAACGTGTTCGCGACGCTGCCCCTCGCCCGCAGCGGCAAGCTGCGCGCGATCGCGCTGACCAGCGCCCAGCGCATCGCCGGTGACCCGAGCATCCCGACGCTGGCCGAATCGGGAGTCCCCGGCTACGAGATCGTCCTCTGGCACGGCCTGTTCGGCCCGCGCGGGCTGCCCAGGCCGATCGTGGACAGGCTCAACGGCGAGCTGAACCGCGTGCTCAAGAGCCGCGACATGGCGGAACGTCTCGAAGGCGATGGGCTGACCGCGGCCGGCGGCACGCCCGAGGCCTTCGGCGAGCGCATCGCCAAGGATATCGAACTGTTCCGGCGCATCGTCGCCAAGGCCGGCATCAAGGCAGACTGACCCGCCCCCGTTGGCGACGGCGGCCGTACTCGGCCGAGACTGAATACGCAACAAGGCCTTCGTCGAAAGCCTTTTTCGAACGGCCAAGTACCGGCCGGAGGTCCCTTCCAAGGGGTTCGCAGACCTCGAGGCCGCCAGAGCGTGGGCGAGCTACCTCTTGCGCACACGAAGGAATGAGCCCGCCGGTCCGGATCCGATGCCTGCGCAGGCCGCCGATCTCACACGCCCGTCGCGCGCGTTGACGCACGCCGCAGGCCTGCGTAGGCTCGAGCGCACCGTGCGGCCCAGAGAGCCACGCAACCCGGAGGAGGATGCAGATGAAGGATGCCCACGACGCCACACGGCCGAACCGGCCTTCCCTGCCGGCGCTGCTGGCCGTGCTGGCCCCCGCGGCCATGCTGGCAGGCACGACGACTTCAGCATGCGCGCAGGACGCCTGGCCACTGAAGCCACTGCGCATGGTCGCGCCCTTCCCGCCGGGAGGCACGACCGACGTGCTCGGGCGCATCGTTGCGCAACGCCTGTCCGATGCACTCGGCCGGCAGGTCGTGGTCGAGAACCGGCCGGGCGTCGGCGGCAACCTCGGCAACGAGTACGCGGCCAGGCTGCCGCCTGATGGCTACAACCTGCTGCTCAGCAGCAGCGCGCAGCTGGTCACGAACACGCACCTCTACAAGCGGCTCGGCTTTGATCCGCTCAACGACTTCTCGCCGGTCTCACTGCTTGCCGCCTCCGGCCAGGTGCTCGTGGTGCACCCCTCGGTGCCGGTGAAGACGGTGCAGCAGCTCGTCGCGATCGCCCGCGCGAAGCCGGGCATCCTGAACTTCGGTTCCGGCGGCCGGGGCACCCCGGCGCACGTCGCGGGCGAGGTGTTCCAGGTCGCCACCGGCACCCGCCTGGTACACGTGCCGTACAAGGGCGGGGGCCTCGCGGTCAACGACCTGGTCGCCGGGCAGATCGACATGGTGCTTTCGGACATGGCTCCGGCCGTGCCGCAGGTGAAGGCAGGCCGGCTGCGCGCGCTGGCGGTGACCAGTGTCGCGCGCTCGCCGGCGCTGCCTGACGTGCCGACGCTTGCTGAAGCCGGCATCAAGGGCTCCATCCCCGAGGTCTGGTGGGTCATGATGACCCCGCGTGGAACGCCGCCGTCGGTCATCGCGCGGCTGAACGCGGAGATCGTCGCGATGATGAAGAGCAGCGACGTGCAGGAACGCTTCGCACAGCTGGGCCTCACACCGCTGCACTCCACGCCGGAACGGGTGACCGAGCTGATCCGGCTGGAGACGCCAGCGATCGGCAAGGCGCTGAAGGCTGCCGGGATCGAACCCGAATGAGCCTGCCGGCCGGATTCCCGGTCGAACGCATCCATGCGATGTACCGCCGGATGTTGCTGATGCGGGCGTTCGATGAACACGCAGGCTGGGCGCGGCGCGAGGACCGCCTGCGCGGGTCGGTCCACGAGTACACCGGACAGGAAGCCATTGCCGCCGGGGTCTGCGCTGCGCTGGGCGAGCGCGACTACATCAGCAGCTACCACCGGGGCCACGGCCACTGCATCGCCAAGGGGGCCGACCCGGTGGCGATGATGCTGGAGATCTACGGCAAGGCCGGTGGCGTGTGCGGCGGCAAGGGCGGTTCCATGCACGTGGCGGACTTCTCGCTCGGCATCCTGGGCGCCAACGGCGTGGTCGCCGACGGCGTGACGATCGCCGTCGGCGCAGCCCAGGCAGTGCGCCTGCTGGACGAGGACCGGATCGTGGTCGCCTTCTTCGGAGACGGCGCGCTCAACCGCGGTCCGATGCTCGAGGCACTGAACTGGGCCAAGGTCTACGACCTTCCGGTGCTGTTCGTGTGCGAGGACAACGGATGGTCGGACCGCACGCCCACGCGCTCGGTCACCGGCGGCCCCGGCATCGTTGCCCGCGCCGAGGCGTTCGGGATACCCGCCGACAGCATCGACGGCAACGACCTGCTGGCGGTCGCCTGCTCTGCCGGGCTGCTCGCCGCGGAGGTACGGGCCGGCCAGGGACCGCGCTTCCTGCACGCGACGACCTGCCGCTGGCGCGGCCACCTTGCGCTCGACCGTGGCCTCTACCGCGATCCGGCCGAACTCGCCACCCATGCTGAGCAGGATCCGATCGGGCGTACCCGTGCCTGGCTGCTCGCGCAGGGCATCGCCCCGGCGGTGCTCGACGGGGATGCGGCCGAGGCCGCCGAACGCATCGCCGCCGCGGCAGCCCTGGCGGAAGCCGCCCCCTGCCCGGATGCGTCGGAGCTGTGCACCGACGTGCAGGACACGGGAGCACCCTCATGGCAGTGATGACCTATGCCGAGGCAGCAAGGCTCGCCCTGCGCCAGGAAATGCAGCGCGACCGTCGCGTCTGGGCGCTGGGCGAGGACCTCGGCCCCGAGGGCGGCGTCGCGGGCCAGTACCTGGGCCTGCAGTCCGAGTTCGGACGCAGCCGGATCGTCGACACACCGATCTCCGAGTCCACGATCATGGGCTCGGCGATCGGCGCGGCGATCTGCGGGACCCGTCCCGTGGTGGAACTGCGCTATGCCGACTTCGGTCTGTGTGCCGCCGACGAGATCGTGAACCAGGCCGCCAAGGCGCGCTACATGCTCGGCGGGCAGGTGCGCGTGCCGGTGGTGGTCCGACAGCCGATCGGGTTTCGCGACGGCATGGCCGCGCAGCATTCACAATCGACCGAAGCCTGGTGGGTGCACGTGCCGGGCCTGGTGGTCGTCGCGCCGGCCACGCCGGCCGACAACCACGCGCTGCTGAAGGCAGCGATCCGCTCCGACGACCCGGTCATCTACATGGAGCACAAGGAACTGTGGACCCGCACCGGTGAGGTCGATCCAGGAGCGGAGCCGGCAGTGCTCGGCCGCGCAGCCGTGCGGCGTCCGGGCTCCGACCTCACGCTGGTCACCTGGTCCGGAATGCTCGGCGACTGCCTCACCGCTGCCGAGGTCGCACAGACGCAGGGCATCTCGATCGAGGTGCTGGACCTGCGCACGCTCTGGCCGTGGGATCGCGACGCGGTGTTCGCGTCGGTCACGCGCACCGGTCGGCTGCTGGTCGCGCACCAGGCGGTGAAGGCCGGTGGCTTCGGCGCGGAGATCGCCGCCGAGGTGGCCGAGCACCTGTTCCACGCCCTGCGCTGCCCGCCCCGTCGCCTCGGCGCGCCGCGCACGCCGGTGCCCCACTCCAGGCCTCTCGAGGCGCTTTGCCGCGTGACGCCCGCACAGGTCGTCGCCGCCGCGCGCGCGATGATGACCGACCACTGAAGGAACCATCCATGCAGGAACCGAACACGCTGGGCGCGCTCGATGCCGCCGCCCGGATGGCCGCCGGCACGCTCACCTCCGAGGCACTCGTGCTGGCCTGTCTCGAACGCATCCAGGCGCGCGATCCGGACGTGCTCGCCTGGGCACACCTCGATCCGGCGCTGGCGCTGTCCGAGGCGCGCGAACGCGACCGCGAGCGCCGAGAAGGCCGTGTGCGCGGGCCGCTGCACGGCCTGCCGATCGGCGTCAAGGACATCATCGATACCGCGACCCTGCCCACCGAGTACGGCACCCCGATCTACCGCGGGCACCGTCCGGCCGCCGATGCGTCCTGCGTGGTCGCTGCGCGCGAGCAGGGTGCGGTCGTGCTCGGCAAGACAGTGAGCACCGAACTGGCGAACCGACACTTCGCGGTGACCCGCAATCCCCACGACCTCGCGCACACCCCCGGCGGATCCTCCAGCGGCTCGGCCGCGGCAGTGGCCGACCGGATGGTACCGCTGGCCTTTGCCACCCAGACCGGGGGGTCGCTGGTGCGGCCAGCGGCCTACTGCGGCGTGACCGGTTACAAGCCGACCTACAACTCGATCAACGGCGCGGGCATCAAGCTGCTCGCGCCCTCGCTCGATACCTTGGGCGTCTATGGCCGGACCGTCGCCGATGCCGCGCTGTTCGGCTCGGCACTGATCGGCTTCGACATGCCGTCTTTCCCGTCGGCCGCCGGCGCGCCGCGGATCGCGCTGTACCGCACGCCGCAGTGGTCCCTGGCCGAACCCTCGATGGCCGCGGCCTTTGACGCGATGCCGGCACGGCTGCAGGCGGCGGGCGCGGCAGTGGCCGAGCTCGCGCTGCCGCCGGCGATGGATGCGATCATCGATGCCTCGAACATCGTCAACGACTACGAGACCCGACGCTCGCTCGCCTACGAACGGGTGTACCACCTCGATCGGCTGAGCCCGACGCTCGGCGGCAAGCTGGTCCAGGCCGGCCGCTGGAGCCGCGTCCAGTACCTCGACGCTCTGCGCACCGTGGATGCCTGCCGCCATATGCTGGAGGACGGTCTGCGCGGCTTCGACGTGCTGGTCACACCGAGCGCCGAGGGCGAGGCGCCGCGCGGGCTCGAGAACGTCGGCAAGACCGCGTTCCACCAGATGTGGACGATGCTACACGTGCCGTCGGTCGCCGTGCCCGTATTCACCGGTCCGTCGGGCCTGCCGATGGGCGTACAGGTGATCGGCGTGCGCGGCGCGGACGAGCGCACGCTGCAGGCGGCGCACTGGGTGGAGCAGGCACTGCGCGGCTGAGACGGGCTTACTGCACAGAGCGATCGACGCCACGATGCTCCCCTGCTTCGCCCGCCCGACCGCCGGCAAAGTCACCCGGTGGTGCTACCTGCTCTGGTACCTGCTGACGGTCGCGAACCCCTTCGACCCTTCGCCTTCCATCTGGCTCAACTTGCTCGGCTGAACTGGCCGCGTCCGCCGGCGCCTGCGCGGCGTTCCTGATGTTCGTCGCGGCGATGCGTGCGATCGACCGGACGCGCGCCGGGGGCTGATCACCGCGGTCGCATCAGTTCTCCGGCTTGATGCCCGCCCGCTTCACCACCTGTCCGAACACCTCGAGGTCGGCGCGGATCTGGCGTGCGTAGTCCTCGGGCGCGTTCGGGGCGACGGCCTCGAAGCCCTGGGACGCGAATCGCTGCCGGAAGTCGGGAGCCTTCAGGGCGGCGTTGACCGCGGCATTGAGCCGTAGCACTACTTCGCGCGGCAGAGCCGCCGGCCCCACCAGCCCGTAGCTGCCCTCGACCGGATGCAGCCTGAGCCCGGCCTCGACCAGCGTGGGAATCCCCTTCGCCGCATCCGGCCGTCGGGAACCGGTAGCCGCCAGCATGCGCAGGCGGCCCATGCTGGCCGGACCTTCGGCCTGAGGCAAGGTGATGAAGGCGAGGTCGATCTCGCCGCCCAGCAGTGCCGACAGCGCCGGGCCGAGCCCCTTGTAGGCTACGTGCACCATCTCGACGCCGGGCACGGCACTCTGCAGGGCCTCGGCGATCAGGTGCGAGATCGAACCAACCCCGGACGAACCGTAGTTGAGCTGGCCACGACGCTCGCGCGCGATGCGCAGCAGGTCCTGCACGCCCTTCGCGGGCACCGACGGGTGCACGACCAGGACGTAATGCGTGACTGCCACCGAGGCGATCGGCGTGACGTCTCGGATCGGGTCGTAGCGCAGCCTGGGGTCGATCGCCGGCGCCAGTGCAAGGCCGCCCAGGCTGCCGATGCCCAGCGTGTAACCATCGGGGACAGCGCGCGCGATCGCCTCCATGCCGATGGCACCGCCCGCGCCGCCGCGGTTGTCGATCAGCACCGCTTGCCCGAACCCTTCAGACAGTCGCTGGCCAAGCGTGCGCCCGACCGCGTCCACCGGGCCGCCCGCCGCAAACGGCACGATGATGCGGACCGGCTTCGCCGGCCAGGCCGCCGGCTGCGCCAGGAGCGCGCCCGATCCGGCGTACGCACCGACCGCCAGGGCCACCAGGACGGTGGCCCGGCGGCACGTACCCGCCGCGCGCGCGCCGGTCATTCGGCGTCGTAGCCCGGCTGCACCCGCATGTCGATCACGCACACCCCGCCCGCCTTGACGTGGGCAAGGCCGCGCTCGATCGCCGGGCGCATCTCGGCGAAGTCCTTGACCGGACCGATCCCGAGCGCGCCCTGGGCCGTGCCCATCGCGGCCAGGTCGATGTCCGGATCGTCGATGCGCTGGCCGATCCAGCGGTTCTCCGGCGGCCGCCCGCGCTTGACCGCGATCGCCTCCTGGTGCCGCTCGTCGTTGAAGTACGACCGGTTGTTGCAGACGACGAACAGCGCGGGGATCTTGTAGTGGGTCGCCGTCCAGAGGGCGGTGTTACCCATCAGGAAGTCGCCGTCGCCCATGATGCCCAGCGCGATGCGGCCGCTGCCCTTGATCGCCAGTGCGGCGCCCACGGTGATCCCCGGGCCGGCCCCGACGCCGGCACCGCCATCCACGCCGATGTAGTCGAGCGGATGCCGGAACGGCAGGTAGGACCCATGCCAGCCGAGCGGAAGCCGGGCCACACAGTAGTCGACCCCTTCGAGTGCCGCACGCAGCGCATCGCCCACGCCCTGCAGCGTGACGCTGGTCGTGGAAGCCGTCTTGCCCTTTGCCGCCTTCGGCACCGGCACCGTCGCCGTGCGCGGCTGCACCGCATCGAGCAGCAACGGCACCGCAGCGTCAGGCTCGCACATCAGCAGCAGGTCGACCGGCGGCAGCACGTGGTAGTCCATGCTCCACCCGCGGTGGTTGTGCTGGTCGCAGGAGACCTGGATCACCTTCGCATCCACCGGCTTGTCGCCGAAGGCCTGCTTGAACGTGCCGCCCAGGTCGAGCCAGTCGAGGGACAGGATCACGTCGGCGTTGCGCAGCGCCTCGGCAGCCTCCTCCCCAAGGCGGTTACCCGGTGGCCCGACGTGCAGCGGATGATCGGTCGGGAACGACGCGGCCAGCTTGATGTGGCTGACCGATTCCATCTGCAGCTTCTCGGCCAGCGCGACCCTGGCCTTCCAGCCCTCGACGCTGCGCGACACCCGCCCGGCCAGCATCACGGGCCGCTTCGCGTTCGACAGCAGCGCGGCAGCCTGCTGCACCAGCTCTGGTGCAGGATGCACGTCCTGGGGAGCCGCGTAGCGCCCGAAGTCCGGCATCGGCGGCATCGCCGGGATGCGGTCCTCCTGCAGCGCGACGTCGAGGTTCACGTAGACCGGGCCGCGTGGCGCGGTGAGTGCGATCTGGCGCGCGCGCAGCAGTGCCTCGACCGCGGCGGGCACCGAGGCCGGCTGGTTGTCCCACTTGGTGAAGTCGCGCACCAGCGAGGCCTGGTCTGCGCAGGTATGGATCCACTCGATCCAGGGCCTGCGCCGGGCTGCATCCATCGGACCGTTGGCCCCCAGGATGAGCACCGGCGAGCGGTCGCACCATGCGTTGAAGATCGGCATCGAGGCATGCATCAGGCCGACGTTCGAGTGCAGTGCCGAGGCCATCAGACGGCCTGACGCCTTCCAGTACCCCTGGGCAATGTGCACGGCGTGCTCGTCGTGCAGGCAGAGGATCATCTGCGGTGCCCGGTTGCCCAGGTAATTCACGATGCTGTCGTGCAGCCCGCGATAGCTCGCACCGGGATTGAGCGCGATGAACGGGATGTCCAGCCGGCGCAGCGTCTCCGCGATCGCGTCGCTGCCGAAGAGGGTCTCGCTGGGGGCGCGCGGCACCGGCGTGTCGTGCACGATCAGGTCGTGGGGTACGGGTTCGTTCATCTGGGGCGGGCCTCGTGGGTTGGCGGTCTGCTGTCCTGCGCCGGCCTCCCGGGAAGGACGCCCAGCATGATACCGATCATTCGAGCCGCTGCGCCGGCGGCTTCCGGTCCGATCGACGGGCCGCAGGAGACACGCCCGGACTGAAGCCCGGCATACTCCGTGTCGATCCACGACAACCTGCAGGAGAAGACACATGGACCTGGGCATCGCTGGCGAACACGCACTCGTGGTCGGCGGATCGGAGGGCATCGGCTTCGCGTCGGCCCGCGCGCTGCTGGAGAACGGCGCAAACGTGACGATCGTGTCGCGCAGCCCGGAGAAGCTCGCCCGCGCGGCCGACCAGCTGGAGACTACGGTCGGCCGTCCGGTGCGTCATTTCGCGGCCGACATCACGCAGACCTATGACGTGGCCAAGCTCACCGACTGGCTGCGCACCGACGACAGCAAAGGCGGCCCGCGGCTGGATATCCTGGTATCGGCCGTGGGTGGCAGCCAGCGCGCACTGTTCGAGGAACTCACCGATGCGGCCTGGATGGCCAACTACGAGTTCAACGTGCTTTCGGCGGTACGCTCGATCCGGCTCGCGCTGCCGATGCTGAAGGAAGCAGGCACCGGCAGCATCGTGCTACTCGGTGCTGCCGGGGCACGCATGCCCTACGAGCACCAGGTGGTGTCCAACGTGCACAAGGCCGGCCTCATTGCGCTCACCAAGACGCTGGCGGCGGAACTCGCGCGGTTCGGCATCCGCGTCAACTCGGTGTCCCCCGGCCGCACGCGCACCGCGCTCTGGGCGAAGCGGGCCGCGCAGCTGGCCGCAGAACGCGGCGTGGACGACGAGGCCGTGATCAGCGAGTTCGCGCGCGACATTCCGCTGCGCCGCTTCGGCCGGCCCGAGGAGATCGCGTCGATGGTGGCCTTCCTGGCCTCGCATCAGGCGAGCTACATCACCGGGCAGTCGGTGCTGGTCGACGGCGGCATCGCACGCGGCCTGCTCTGACCCGGCGTTCGCGCGGCATGGGCCTGCTGTCCGGCCGGGCGGTCGCGGTACTGGCGACGCTGTTCGCGCTCGCAGCACTGCTGCTGGCGGGCCGCTCGCTGCAGTCGCTGGAAGCTGCGCGCAGCGGCCTCGTGCTCGAACGCACTCAGGCCGGCACGATGCCCGTGACGGTCTTCCGTCCGGCCGACCCGGCGCCTGCGCGTCCGGCAGTGGTGATCGCCCATGGCTTCGCCGGATCGCAACAGCTGATGCAGGCGTTCGCGGTCAGTGCCGCGCGCAACGGGATGGTCGCGGTGACCTTCGATTTTCCCGGCCATGGAAGGCACCCGCAGCCGCTGCCGGGCAGCCTGCAGGAACACGATGCGCTGCTGGCCTCGCTGCTCGGCGCGCTCGGCGATGCGGTGGCCTTTGCCCGCACGCTGCCCGGCACCGACGGACGCATCGCCCTGCTCGGGCATTCGATGGCCTCCGACCTCGTGGTGAGGCAGGCGCAGGCCGACCCTTCGATCGTCGCGACCGTCGGCGTATCGCTGGTCTACGGGGGGGCGAGGATGGAGGCGCCGCGCAACCTGCTGTCGATCTACGGTTCGCTCGAGCCGGAGGCGGTGCAGTCGTTCGGGCGGCGGATGGTCGGAACGGCGGGGAACGAGTCGGCGGGCGCCGGGGTAGAACCCGGACGCACCCTCGGCCGGTTCGAGGAAGGCACGGCCCGCCGGTTCGTGCTGGCACCGGGTGCCGAGCACATCGGCGTGCTCTACCACGGCACCAGCCAGCAGGAGGCAATCGCCTGGCTGCGGCAGGCCTTCGAGGCAACCGGGTCCGTGCTGCCCGTCGCGATGCCGGTCGATACCCGCGGTCTGGCCATCGCCGGCCTGCTTGCGGGCACGGTCGCCCTCGCCTGGCCGCTGTCGCTGCTGCTCGGAGCCATCCGCGCCCGCTACCGATCGGCTGGAGCGGTTGCGCGCGGCCCCACGGCGCCGGGACGGCTTGCGCGGCGCGAGTGGCTCTGGCTCACGCTCGGCCCGGCGCTGGCCACCCCGCTGCTGCTGCGCCTGGTGCCCTCCCATTTCCTGCCGATCCTGCTCGGCGACTACCTGCTGCTGCATTTCGGCCTGTGCGGCCTGCTCACGGCCACAGCGGCCGCATGGCTCGCGCGACAGGGACGACTGGAACCGCTGACCGTCCAGTGGCCGGCACCCACCACCGCGCTCGCTGCCCTGCTGATGATTGCCTGGGCCACGCTGGCGATCGGCATGCCGATCGACCGGCATATCTTCAACCTGTGGCCCGCTGATGGCCGCGGCCCGCTGATACTGGCGCTGCTCGCAGGTACCGTCTGCTGGGCGATGGCCGACGAGGCACTCACGCGCCATCCGCAGGCGCCACGCTTCGCCTATGCGACCACCAAGGCGCTGTTCATCGGGTCGCTGGTGCTGGCGGTGGCGATGGACCTGTCAAGGCTGTTCTTCCTGGTCATCATCATCCCTGCGATCCTCGTCATGTTCATCGCCTACGGGCTGCTCAGCCGCTGCTGCCTGCGCGCGACCGGCAGTCCCTGGACGGGCGCCATCGCCTCGGCGCTGGCGTTCGCCTGGGGCATCGCGGTCACCTTCCCCGCCATCAGCCGCTGACCCGACGCCGGAACTCGACCGCTGCCGCCGCCTCCGGGTCAGCGCATCACGAACGGATTGGGGACCTCGGTAGCGGTGGAGATCCAGACGCTCTTGGTCTGCAGGTATTCGTGGATCATGTCCTGCCCGTTCTCGCGCCCCAGCCCGCTGCGCTTGTATCCGCCGAACGGCGACAGGTAGGACACTGCACGATAGGTGTTGACCCAGACCGTACCGGCGCGCAGCTGTTCGCTCATCTTCAGCGCCCGCCGCATGTCCTGCGTCCAGACGCCCGCAGCCAGTCCGAACTGCACGTCGTTGGCGATTCGGATCGCATCGGCCTCGTCCTCGAACGGAATCACCGACAGCACCGGCCCGAACACCTCCTCCTGGGCAATGCGCATCGAATTGTGCACGCCGACGAAGATGGTCGGCTCGACGAACCAGCCTGCACCGCACTCCGGACGCACGGCCTTGCCGCCGCCCAGCACCGGGATCGCCCCCTCCCCGCGCGCGATGTCGATGTACTCGAGGATCTTCCGGTACTGCGGCTCGTTGGTGACCGGGCCGACCTGGGTGTCCAGGCTCATCGGGTCGCCCATGCGCGCGGTGCTGGCGAATTCGACCAGTGACTGCACGAAGGCATCGTGGATCGACCGCTGCACCAGCAGGCGCGATCCGGCGATGCAGGTCTGTCCGGTCGCAGCGAAGATGCCGGAGATCACGCCCTTGACTGCATTGTCGAGATGCGCATCGTCGAACACGATGTTCGGCGACTTGCCGCCGAGTTCCATGCTGACCCGCTTCAGACCCCTGGCCGCCGCCTGGTAGATCAGCTGTCCGGTGCGGTCGGAGCCGGTGAACGCGACCTTCGCCACCTTCGGGTGTTCCGACAGCGGAGCGCCAACGTCCGGCCCGAAGCCGGTGACTACATTGACCACCCCGGGCGGGAAGCCGGCCTGCTCGATGAGCGACATGAACTCCAGCACCGACGCCGACGTGTACTCCGACGGCTTGATCACCACCGTGTTGCCCGCGGCCAATGCCGGCGCGAGCTTCCAGGCCGTCAGCAGCAGCGGGGAGTTCCACGGGACGATGGCCGCGATCACGCCCAGCGGCTCGTGGCGGGTGAAGTTCAGCACGTCGGCCTTGTCGGTGGGGATCACCGCGCCTTCGATCTTGTCGGCGAGTCCGCCGTAGTAGCGGTACCAGTTCGCCATGTAGGCGGTCTGCGCGGCCATCTCCGACAGCAGCTTGCCGTTGTCGCGCACCTCGATGGCCGCCAGCCGCGGCGCCTCGGGCCCGATCAGGTCGGCCAGGCGCAGCAGCAGCGCGCCACGCTGCGAGGCGGTGAGCCTCGGCCATGGCCCGCTGGTGAACGCGCGGTGTGCAGCCTCGACCGCACAGTCGACGTCGCGCGCGTCTCCCTGCGCGACCCTCGCCCACGGGCGCGCCGTGAACGGGTTGACCGTCTCGAAGTAGCGATCGCCCGCAGGCTCGACCTCGCGGCCGTCGATATAGTGCCGGTAGACCTTCAGTGCCTCGCCGCTGCTTTCCATCTCTGTTGCCTCCGTTGCGCGGCAGCCGCCGCAGCCGGCGCCGGGCGCGCGGTCAGGACTGCTTCGCGGCAGGCATCATCACCGGATGCGCTACCGCGGGGCCGAGCAGCGCGTCGCGGAACCGGCTGCGGATGTACGGGCCGTCGCGCATCGGGAGGGTCATCGGCGGCTGCGCCGGGTCGACCTTGATCGCAACGAATGCAAGGCCTGGCGCCTCGATCGCTGCGAGGGCCGCCGGGAACTCCTCGGTTACCGAGACCCGGCAAGCCTGCGGGAAGCCGCACGCGCGCGCGATGCCGACCAGGTCTACGCCGCGGCCGGTGTGGGTGCCCTGCATGCCGGTCTCGACGTAGTGCTCGTTGTCCATCACGACGATCTTCAGATTGGGCGGCTGCTCGCAGCCGATCGTGGCCAGACTGCCCAGGCCCATCAGCATCTCGCCATCGCCGGTGATGCACAGCACGCGGCGCCCGGGCTGTGCCAGCGCAAGACCGCAGGCGACCATTGCCGCACCGCCCATGCCGGCCCAGTTGTAGAAGTTGAGCGGGTTGTCGCCGGCCGAGAACACGTCGTAGCACGTGGTGCCGAGGCCGGTAACAACCAGCGCATCGCCGCGGCGTGCGAGGATGGCGTCGATCAGCGGACGGCGAAGCAGGGCCGGCGCGTCGGCCGGGGAAGTGGCACTGGTCATGGGCGTTCGTTCCTCCGGGCCGCGGGAGCCCTACTTGTTCCAGTTCTTGGCGCCGATCGCACGCTGGCCGATCAGCACCGCGACCGCACGGCCGGTGTTGAACGCCATCTGCGCCGCCGCGCCGACGGTAGGCGCGATGTCGGCCGGCTGGTGGACCGGGTAGACCAGAGTGCCGACACTCTCCAGTGCCGCACGCGTACCCTGTCCCATCGGCAGTTGCCACGGGTTGAACTCGGCCCACTCGCCGCGCATGGTCACCAGCATCAGCAGTGGCACGCGCATCTCGATCGGCGCAGCGAGCATGTTGATCGTGTTGCCCACGCCCGAGGACTGCATCAGCAGCACATGCCGGTCTCCGCCGAGCCAGGCACCCAGGCCGAGCGCGACGCCCTCCTCCTCGGTGGTCAGCGACACCGTGCGCATCGACGGATCGGCCTGGCATCGCTGGATCAGCCGGCTGTGTCCGGCATCGGGCACGTAGGACACCTGGCGGATGCCTGCCGCCACCAGCTCGGCATAGACATCGTCCGGCCAGCCGGAAGTAACTTCTGCCACGTTGGGGTTCCAGTATCTGAGCGCGCCCGGGGGCGTACCGCGCGACCTGCGGCGCGGAATCCGCCGGGACGGAGGGTGACGGGATCGTCGGGCGTTTTGCATCATAGGATTCGCTGTCCCCGGTGGTCAAGCGCGCCTATAATCAAGAGCGGCCTTGATGCCGCCCGCCGACGACGCGCAGACGATCCTCGGCGACCCTGCCCGGACCGGAGCGACCGTCGATGAATGCCCCACACCCCAGCGATACCCACCAGCCCCTGCGCCAGGCCGTGCGCGACCTTTGCAGCGCGTTCGACGGCGAATACTGGCGCCGCATCGATGAAGAGCGCGGCTATCCCGAGGCGTTCATCAAGGCGCTCGAGGAGGCCGGCTGGCTCGGCGCGCTGATCCCCGAGGAATACGGCGGCTCGGGCGTGACGCTGACCGAGGCCTCGATCATCCTTGAGGAGATCAACCACGCCGGGGGCAACTCTGGCTACGTCCATGCGCAGATGTACACCATGGGCACGGTGCTGCGGCACGGATCCGAGGAGCAGAAGCGCAGGTACCTGCCCGGCATCGCCTCGGGGCAACTGCGCCTGCAATCCTTCGGCGTCACCGAGCCCTCGACCGGCACCGACACCACGAACCTGAAGACCACCGCCGTGCGCAAGGGCGACCGCTACGTGGTCAACGGCCAGAAGGTGTGGATCTCCCGCGTGCTCTACTCCGACCTGATGCTGCTGCTCGCGCGCACCACGCCGAAGGACCAGTGCAAGCGCAAGTCCGACGGCCTGTCGGTGTTCATCGTCGACCTCAAGCAGTCGATCGGCAAGGGCCTCACGGTCAAGCCCATCCGCAACATGATGAACCACCAGACCAACGAGCTGTTCTTCGACAACCTCGAGGTACCAGCCGAGAACCTGATCGGCGAGGAAGGACGCGGCTTCCGCTACATCCTCGACGGCATGAACGCCGAGCGCCTGCTGATCGCCGCCGAGTGCATCGGCGACGGCCACTGGTTCATCGAGAAGGCCACGCAGTACGCGAAGGACCGCGTCGTGTTCGACCGGCCGATCGGCCAGAACCAGGGCATCCAGTTCCCGATCGCACGGGCACACATCAACGTGGAGGCAGCCGACCTGATGCGCTTCAAGGGCTGCCGGATGTTCGACGACGGGCTGCCGTGCGGCGCCGAGGCGAACATGGCCAAGCTGCTGGCCGCGGACGCTTCCTGGGAAGCAGCCAACGTATGCGTGCAGACTCATGGCGGCTTCGGCTTTGCCGCCGAGTATGACGTCGAGCGCAAGTTCCGCGAGACCAAGCTCTACCAGGTGGCGCCGATCTCGACCAACCTGATCCTCTCCTACGTCGGCGAGCATGTCCTCGGCATGCCGCGCTCGTTCTGAACCGCGGGCCGCACCGATGAACCCTTCCCCTCAGCGCAGGCCGCTCGAAGGCATCACTGTCGTTTCCATCGAGCAGGCGGTGGCGGCACCGTTCGCCGCCCGCCAGCTCGGCGACCTCGGCGCGCGCGTGATCAAGCTCGAGCGCCCCGACGGCGGCGACTTCGCGCGCGCGTACGACAAGGCGGTGGACGGCCAGTCGGCCTACTTCGTCTGGCTCAACCGCAACAAGGAGTCGCTGTCGCTCGACCTGAAGCAGCCGGCCGCACGCGAAGCGCTGCATCGGCTGGTCGAGCGCGCGGATGTGTTCATCCAGAACCTCGCGCCCGGAGCCGTCGACCGGCTGGGCTTCGGCGCGGCGACATTGCGTGCGAAGCACCCGCGCCTGATCACCTGCGACATCTCCGGCTATGGCACCGAGGGCCCGTACGCCGACAAGAAGGCCTACGACCTGCTGATCCAGAGCGAGTCTGGCGTGCTGTCGGTCACCGGCACCGCGGACACCCCGTGCAAGGTCGGTGTGTCGATCGCCGACATCGCGACCGGCATGCATGCGTACTCGGCGATCCTGGCGGCGCTGTACCGTCGCGAACGCGACGGCACCGGGGCGCAGATCGAGGTCCCGATGTTCGACTGCCTGGTCGAATGGAACAGCCATCCGGTCTACTACACGCACTACTCGGGTAACGCACCCAAGCGCAGCGGCCCCGACCACGCCACCATCGTGCCCTACGGCAAGTTCGACTGCGCGGATGGCCGCAGCGTGATGCTCGGGGTGCAGAACGAGCGGGAGTGGGCGGCGTTCTGTGACAAGGTGCTAGGCCGGCCGGAACTCGCACGCGACGAGCGCTACGACAGCAACACCAAGCGTACCGGGCGGCGCGCCGAGATGATGGAGGTCTTTCAGTCGGTCTTCTCGACGATCACCGCAGCCGAACTGGTGCAAAGGCTTGACGCCGCCGGCATCGCCAACGGCCGCCTGAACACGCCAGCCGACGTCTGGGAGCATCCCCAGCTTGAGGCGCGCGACCGCTGGCGCACGGTCGACCACCCCGGCGGGACGATGCGCGCGGTGCTGCCGCCGGCGGTGTTCGACGATTTCGAGGCGGCGATGGCACCGGTGCCCGCACTCGCCGAACATACCGACCGGATCCTGGCCGAACTCGGCTACGGGGCCGAATCGATCCGTTCACTGCACGAATCCGGCGCTGCCTGAGCGGCGCCACCGGATCGGCGCCGCGAGGGTTTCCGGCTGCCGGCCCCGAACCTGGAGGAGAGATCCGCAAATGAGCGTACCGTCCAACCCGCCCGTGGCCGGCGAGACCGCCGCGCTGTCCGCCTTCCTCGCGCAGCTGCGCCCTGAGCAGATCCCCACCGAGGTCGTCGCTCGCTGCGAAGACCTGTTCCTCGACTGGTTCGCCTGCACCCTGGCCGGACGGTCGGCACGTCCGGTGAAGATCTTCGAGGGGTTCGCGGCGGCGATGGGTCCCTCGGGCAACCTCGGCCCGGCCGGTGCTCAGGTCCTGACCAACCGCACCGCCTCCTCGCCGCTATTTGCCGCGATGGTCAACGCGGCCGCGTCGCATGTCGTCGAACAGGACGACCTGCACAACAGTTCGGTGCTGCACCCGGCCACGGTCGTGTTCCCGGCAGCGCTCGCCACCGCGCAGTCGATCGGCGCCTCCGGCCGTGACTTCATCGCCGCATGCGTCGCCGGCTACGAATGCGGCATCCGCGTCGGCGAGTTCCTCGGTCGCTCCCACTACCGAGTGTTCCATACGACCGGCACCGCCGGCACGCTGGCCGCGGCCGCCGCGGTTGGCCACCTGCTGCGCCTGGACGCCGACCGCATGCAGCATGCGCTCGGCTCGGCCGGCACCCAGGCCGCCGGGCTGTGGGAGTTCCTGCGCGACGCCGCCGACTCCAAGCAGTTGCACACGGCCAAGGCCGCCGGCAATGGCCTGACTGCAGCCTGGCTGGCGCGCGACGGGTTCACCGGCGCCCGCCGCATCCTCGAAGGGCCTACCGGGATGGCGGCTGGTATGTCCACCGATGCCGACCCGGCTTGTCTGGTCGACCGCCTCGGCACCCGCTGGGCCCTGGCCGAGACCTCGTTCAAGTTCCACGCGTCCTGCCGCCATACCCATCCGGCTGCCGATGCGCTGCTCGAACTGATGCAGTCGCACGGCATCGCCGCCGATGCGATCGCTGGCGTGCGTTGCCACGTCCACCAGGGCGCGATCGACGTGCTGGGCCCGGTGACCGATCCGCGCACCATCCACCAGTCCAAGTTCTCGATGGGCTTCGTGCTCGCGCAGATCGCGCTGCACGGCCGTGCCGGCCTCGGCGAGTTCACCGACCCGGCGCTGCGTGATGCAGAGGTACGCGCTTTCCTGGAGCGGGTGACGATGGTGCTCGACCCCGAGGTCGACGGCGCCTATCCGAAGCGCTGGCTCGGACGGGTCGAGGTGTTTACCACCGATGGTCGCCGCATCGAACAGCGGATCGACACGCCCAAGGGCGATCCGGGCAACACGCTGACCCGCCCCGAACTCGAGGACAAGGCCCTGCGCCTCGCCGCCTATGCCGACGGTGCATCGCCCGCCGAGATGCGCGCGGTGATCGCCCGCTGCTGGCGGCTGCACGACGAAGCCGGCGTGCGCGACTGGCTCGCCTGACCCCGCCAGGGCCCTCGCGACGCACCGTGCCGTCGCACGGCCCTGCCTGCAAGATCAACGAGGAGCCTGCCATGCACCCCACCCGCCGGGCGAACACGCCCGCCACTCCACCCGCCCCGGCCTGCCACGTAGCCCGCTCGGCGTCCAGGCGTGGCCTGCCTGCCATTGCCAGTCGGGCCGGCCTGCTGGCTTTCGGCCTGCTGCTGGCCACCGGCGTGCCTGCTGCGCTCGCCCAGCAGGCCTGGCCGGTCAAGCCGGTGCGCATGCTGATCCCCTGGCCGCCCGGCGGCTCGAACGATGTCGCGGGGCGCATCGTCGCACCGCGGCTGGCCGAAGCACTCGGGCAGCCGATCACCATCGAGAACCGGGGCGGCGCGGCGGGCACGGTCGGCGCCGACGTGGTCGCCCGCTCGGAGCCGGACGGCTACACGCTGATGCTGCATTCGGTGACCCACCTCTCGAACGCCGCGCTGTACCCGAAGCTGACGTACGACACGGTGAAGGACTTCACCCCGATCGGCATGGTGTCCACGCAGCCCACGCTGCTGGTGGTTCATCCGTCCTTCCCGGTGCGCTCGGTGAAGGACCTGATCGCGCTGGCACGGGCCAAGCCGAGGCAGGTGCTCTATGGTTCGGCAGGCAACGGCAGCGCGCCGCACCTGTCGATGACGTTGTTCGCCTCGATGGCGAAGGTCGAACTCGAGCACGTCCCGTACAAGGGCGGTGGTCCCGCACTGGCCGGGCTGCTCGGCGGCGAGGTACCGCTGATGCTCGCCACCGTGCCTTCGGTGATGGGACAGGTCAAGTCGGGCAAGCTGCGCGCGGTGGCCACTGCGTCGGCCCGCCGCCTGCCGATGCTGCCCGAGGTACCCACCGTCTCCGAGTCCGGGCTGCCGGGCTACGAGATGAGTCCGTGGATGGGCATGTGGGGCCCTGCACGGCTGCCGCGCCCGATCGTCGACCAGGTCAACCGGGCATTGGCGAAGGTGCTGTCCATCCCGGACGTGCGCGACCAGTTCATGCAGCAGGGGCTGGAGCCGATGGCGATGTCCGTCGAGGAGTTCGCCGCGCTGATCCCGCGCGAAGTCGAACGCTACGCGCGCCTGATCAGGCTGTCGGGCGCACGCGTCGAATAGATCACCCGGAGGCTGCCGTGCCCAGGATCGTCGCCATCCACCAGGCCACTGCCCCGATCGCCTCGGCGATCCGCAATGCCTACATCGACTTCACGAAGATGGACGCGAGCATCGTCGCGGTGGTCACCGACGTGATGCGCGACGGTCGTCCGGTGGTCGGCTACGGCTTCAATTCGAACGGCCGCTATTCCCAGCAGGGGCTGCTGCGCGAGCGCTTCATCCCGCGCCTGCTCGCAGCAGACCCGGCCTCGCTCCTCGACGACACCGGCGACAACCTCGACCCGCACCGCGCGTGGGCATGCATGTTCGCCAACGAGAAGCCGGGCGGACACGGCGAGCGCTCGGTCGCGATCGGCGTGCTCGACATGGCCCTGTGGGACGCAGTGGCCAAGATCGAACGCAAGCCCCTGTGGCGGCTGCTGGCCGATCGTTACCGGGATGGCGAGGCCGACGAGCGGGTGTTCGTGTATGCCGCGGGCGGCTACTACCATCCGGGCAAGGACCTCGCGGCCCTGCAGGACGAGATGCGTGGATATCTCGACCTCGGCTACTCAGTGGTCAAGATGAAGATCGGCGACGACCTCGACGAGGACCTGCGCCGCATCGACGCCGTGCTGAAGGTGGTGGGCAGTGGCGACCGGCTTGCGGTGGACGCGAACGGGCGCTTCGACCTCGACACCGCGGTCGCCTATGCGAAGGCGCTCGCTCCCTACGGGCTGTTCTGGTACGAGGAGGCCGGCGATCCGCTCGACTTCTCGCTGCAGGCGGCGCTGGCCAGGCACTATCCCCATCCGATGGCCACCGGCGAAAACCTGTTCTCCATGCAGGACGCACGCAACCTCGTGCGCCATGCAGGCCTTCGGCCCGACCGGGACTGGCTGCAGTTCGACTGCGCACTGTCCTACGGCCTGGTCGAGTACCTGCGCATCCTCGACATGCTGCGCGAGCACGGCTGGTCGGCGCGGCGCTGCATTCCCCATGGCGGCCACCAGATGTCGCTCAACATCGCCGCCGGGCTCGGCCTCGGGGGCAACGAGTCCTACCCCGGCGTGTTCCAGCCGTTCGGTGGCTTCGCCGACGGCATCCCGGTGGAGGACGGCCACGTGCGGCTACCCGATATCCCGGGCGTGGGCTTCGAGGCCAAGTCCGCGCTGTTCGCACGGCTGTCCACCCTGCTGCCGGGGCATGGATGAAGTTCCACCTCGCCGATACCGCCGGGCTGAACGCGATCACCGGCCATGGGCCGGGGCACGTGCTGGTGAATGGCGTGCGTCACGACCGGCCGCTGCTGGTCGGCCCGTCCCTGGGCCCGCTCGACTGGGAGGCGCCCGGCTTTGCGGGCCTGCAGGCCGTCCACTTCGAAGCGCTGCTCGGCCACGATCCCGAACTGGTGCTGCTGGGCACCGGCGCCCGCCTGCGCTTCCCGCACCCCGCGGTCACCCGCAGCCTGGCCGTCGCCCGCATCGGCATCGAGGTAATGGATACACCGGCCGCGTGCAGAACATACAACATCCTCACCGGCGAGGGCCGGAAGGTGGTCGCGGCCCTGCTCTTCGACCCGACCTGACGCGCGCGCCTCGGCGGCCGCAGTCCGCCCCGGGGGGAGAGCCTAGCGGTGCGCGCAGCAGTGCCACGCGGTGCAGTACTGCTGCGGCGCAGTCCCAGGCAGCCGCGTCGTGCAGCATCCGGTCGCGCGCCATTGCCTGCGCAAGATCGGCCGGGCACTTCGGCTGGCCGGATCCGCAGCCCTGCACGCCGTCGCAGTCGTGCTCGCGCAGGAACTGCAGCCCGTTCCGTCAGGCGTCCTGCGCCACTCCGGCGAGCCTGCGCACGTGCGCCAGCACGCTGCGCGACAGCGCAGGCAGGCTGTACCCCCCCTCGAGCACGGAGACGATGCGTCCGGCGCAGAGCCGGTCGGCCGCGCCCATCAGGCGCCCGGTGACCCAGTCGTAGTCGTCCTCCACCAGCGCGAGCGAGGCGAGCTGGTCGTCGCGATGGGCATCGAATCCGGCGGAGATGAACAGCATCTGCGGCCCGAACGCCTCCAGCGCCGGCAGCCATTCCTGCTCGACCGCGGCCCGGAAGGCCCGGCCATCGGCCCCGGAAGGCAGCGGGACGTTGACCATCCGCTCACCGCGACCGTCGATGCCGCTGTACGGATACAGGGGATGCTGGAAGGTCGAGACCATCATCACGCGCGGATCGTCCCGGAAGATGTCCTCGGTACCATTGCCATGGTGCACGTCGAAGTCCACCACCGCGACCCGCTCGAAGCCATGCGCCTCGAGCGCATGCAGTGCCGCGATCGCGACATTGTTGAACAGGCAGAAGCCCATCGCCCGGGCGTGCTCCGCATGGTGGCCCGGTGGGCGGACCGCACAGAACGCGTTGTCGACCTCGCCGCGGGCGACCAGGTCGGTCGCCCGCACCGCCGCCCCGGCGGCATGCCGGATCGCCTCCAGTGTATGCGGGTTCATCGCGGTATCCGGGTCGATCTGGCGCAGTCCGCTCGACGGGGACGCACGCTCGAGTGCATCGATCAACCTCCGATCGTGTGCCCGCTCGATCTGCTCGCGGGTGACCGCGGGCGCCGTCTCGCGGCGCAGGCAGCCAGCCAGCGCCGCATCGCGCTCGATGCGCGCCTCGATCGCGACCAGCCGGTCGGGGCATTCGGGATGCCCGGCGCCCATGTCGTGCAGCAGGCAGCTGGGGTGGGAGAGCCAGGCGGTGGTCATCGGTTCGTGGCCGTGCGGACAGGAAACCCGAGTCTACGGTGACCGACGGGCCGACGCAGCAGTCGAGCACCTCGACCACGAGGCTCGCCTCGTGCGCAACCGCGCACGGCGCGTACGACCCTTCGTGGTCGGGCACGGATGGCAATCACGAAACGGTCCCACTGGACGGACGCCGCCACCTGCACGGGACCCCGAGGGTCGATCAAGATGGCGCCCGCCCTGCCGTAAACTCGACAGCCATGGACGATTCCGCCGCCCTGCTTCCCGCCATCCACCGGGTCATCGACCAGGTCGGTACCGTCATCCTCGGCAAGCGACCGCAGGTCCGGCTGGCGATGGCCTGCCTGCTCGCGCGAGGCCACCTGCTGATCGAGGATCTGCCCGGCGTGGGCAAGACCACCCTTGCGCATGCGATCGCGAAGTCGCTCGGACTGGCGTTCCAACGCATCCAGTTCACCAGCGACCTGCTGCCGAACGACATCCTCGGCGTCTCGGTATTCGACATGAACGCGAGGACCTTCGCCTTCCACCCGGGACCGGTATTCGCCCAACTGATCCTGGCCGACGAGATCAACCGCGCCACGCCGAAGACGCAGAGCGCTCTGCTCGAGGCGATGGAGGAGCATCAGGTCACGATCGAGGGCACCACGCGGCGGCTGCCCGAGCCGTTCTTCGTGATCGCGACGCAGAATCCGTCGCACCAGATCGGCACCTTCGACCTGCCCGAATCGCAGCTAGACCGTTTCCTGATGCGCATCCACCTCGGTTACCCGGATGCCGCGGCCGAACGCGCGCTGCTCTCGGGCGTCGAGCGGCGCACGATGATCGAGGACCTGCCTCCCTGCATGGACTTCACCGCCCTGGTCGCCGCACAGTCGAAGGTGCGCACCGTGCACGTGGCACCGGCGCTGGTCGACTACGTACAGGCGCTGCTCGCCCATACGCGCGTGGCCAGCCATCTCGCCGCCGGCCTGTCGCCCCGGGCCGGCCTGGCGCTGCTCAACGGCGCCCGTGCCTGGGCATTGATCGACGGCCGCGACCATGTCGAACCGGAGGACGTCCAGGCGGTCCTGCCATCGGTCGTCGGCCACCGGCTTCTCGGCAAGGGCCTCGGGTCCGCGATCACGGGACGAGCACTGGCGGAACGGCTGCTCGCCGACGTCGCCATTCCCTGACCGGGTCCGTGCCAGATCCACGATCGGCTCCGAGGGACGCAACCGCTGCGGCCCGCGCGCGGACGCATGCACGGCGGTGGCAGTTCGCCGACTGGATGTTCCAGCGGCGCGGCCGCGAACGGGCACCGGTGCGGCTCGGGCAGCGCCGGATCTTCCTGCTGCCCACCCGCCACGGCCTGCTGTTCGCGATCGTGCTGCTGGTGATGCTCGGCGGTTCGATCAACTACATGCTCAGCCTGGGCTTCGTGCTCACCTTCCTGCTCGGTTCGATGGCGATCGTGTCCATCGTGCACACGTTCCGCAACCTGGCCGGGCTGGAAGTGACGGTCACGTCGGCGGGTCGCAGCTTCGCCGGGGAAGCGGCGTGCTTCGCGGTGACCCTGGCCAATCCGGCGCGCCTCGCGCGCCACGCCGTCGGCGTCGTACATCCTTCGGATGCGGCACGCGCCACGGACTGCCCGGCTTTCGGCAGCGGCCAGTGCACGCTGCGCGTCCCGGCGCCTGCGCGCGGCCGCCTGTATCCGGGCCGCATCACGATCTTCACCCGCTATCCGCTCGGCCTCTTCTACGCGTGGTCATGCGTAGAGCCGGACTGCGCGGCGATCGTGTACCCGAGGCCCGAGCCGGTGGCGGCGGCGCACGCCGGCATGGCTGCCTCGGCTGGCCAGCGGATCGGCTCGCAGGACGGACCGGACGATTTCGCCGGCCTGCGGCGATGGGCGCCGGGTGATGCACCCCAGCGCATTGCCTGGAAAGCCGCGGCCCGCGGCCAGGGGCTCCTGACCAAGCAGTTCGTCTCCGAGGCTGGCGCCATCGCCTGGTTCGACTGGAACGACACCCCGGCATCGCTCGGCGAGGAAGGCCGACTGTCGCGGCTCGCTCGCTGGGTGCTCGATGCGCACGCCGCAGGCATTGCGTTCGGACTGCGGCTGCCAGGCCGGTTGCTGCCGCCGGCCGGCGGCGAGGCGCAGCTCGAAGCCGCACTGGAGGCGCTCGCCCTGCACGGACTGCCGTCTTGAATGCCCGGCCGGGCGCGGCCGGGCGCCTCTGGCTGAGGGAAGCGCTGTGGTGCGCGGTGATCTTCCCGCTGGTCGCCGCGCCACTATTGGCAGACGCGCCGCGCCTGCTGCTCGTGCTCGGCAGCGGGCTCGCGTTCTGGCGTGCC
>CANHBC010000020.1 GCA_947458835.1 Betaproteobacteria bacterium
CCGCCCGAAGCGCAGCGGGTGGAGTCGCTGCGCGGGCGCCTGCTCGAGCTGTTCCGCACCCACGGCTACCAGGTGGTGATGCCGCCGCTGCTCGAGTACGTCGATTCCCTGCGCGTGGGCACCGGCGTCGACCTCGACCTGCGGACGTTCAAGCTGGTAGACCAGTTGTCGGGACGGCAGATGGGCGTGCGCGCCGACATCACGCCTCAGGTGGCCCGGATCGACGCCTACCTCGCGCAGCGCGAGGGCATCGCGCGCTACGCCTACTGCGGCAGCGTGCTGCATGCGCGGCCCGCGGCCGACAACGCGCGGCGTGAACTGCTGCAACTCGGGGCCGAACTGTTCGGTCACCCGTCGGTCCAGAGCGACATCGAGGTGCAGCAGTTGATGCTGCGCGCGCTGTCGCTGGCCGGCATCGGCGACGTGCACCTCGACCTGGGCCATGTCGGGGTGTTCCGGGCGCTGGTCGCGCGCGCGGGTATCGAGCCAACGCTGGAGTCGGCGTTGTTCGCTGCGCTGCAGGGCAAGGACGTGTCCGAGGTCCATGCGCTCACCGCCGCGGTCGCGGTACCCTGGCGCGAGGCGCTGCGCCGGTTGCCCGACCTCTACGGCGATCGAGGCGTGCTGGAGGCGGCTGCCCGGGAACTGCCGCCGCTCCCCGAGGTCCGGCAGGCGCTCGAGGCGCTGGCGGCAATGGCCGACGCTACCGCGCCGGGCAGCGCAACACTGCATTTCGACCTGGCCGAACTGCGCGGCTACCACTACCACAGCGGGGTCGTGTTCGCCGCCTACACGGCGGGTCATGCCACGGCCATCGCGGCCGGTGGCCGCTACGACGAGGTGGGGCGTGCATTCGGGCGCGCACGGCCGGCGACCGGATTCAGCCTAGACCTGGTCGAGCTGTCGACGATCATCGGGACCGCCGTCGTACCGGGCGCGGTTCTGGCACCGTCGGGCGGCGATCCCGGGCTGCTGGCGACCATCGAAGCGCTGCGCGCGGCTGGCGAGGTGGTGGTGGTCGACCTGCCTGGCGAGCAGCGCCCGGTGGCAGAGCTCAACTGCAGCCGCGCACTGGTGCAGCGCGACGGCCGCTGGCAGGTACAGGCGCTGCCGGATTCACCGGACGCCCCCCGGTAGGCACACGCGCGGGGCGATCGGCCACCGCGCATCGAACGAACAACTGCGGAAGAATCTCGAGGCGGAACTCATGGGCAGAAACGTGGTGGTGATCGGGTCCCAGTGGGGCGACGAGGGCAAGGGAAAGATCGTCGACTGGTTGACCGACCATGCGCAGGGCGTGGTGCGCTTCCAGGGCGGCCACAACGCCGGCCATACGCTGGTGATCGGCGGCCGCAAGACCGTCCTTCGCCTGATCCCCTCGGGGATCCTGCGCGAGGGCGTCGAGTGCTTCATCGGCAACGGCGTGGTGATCTCGCCCGAGGCGCTGATCCGCGAGATCGGCGAACTCGAGGCCGCGGGCGTCGAATTGCGGTCCCGGCTGCGCATCAGCGAAGCCTGCCCGCTGATCCTGCCGCACCATGTCGCCATCGACCATGCGCGCGAGGCTGCGCGCGGCGAGAACAAGATCGGCACCACCGGTCGGGGCATCGGCCCAGCCTACGAGGACAAGGTCGCCCGCCGGGCGCTTCGCGTGCAGGACCTTTTCTACCGCGAACGTTTCGCGTCGAAGCTGGGCGAGGTGCTGGACTACCACAACTTCATGCTCAAGCATTACTTCAAGGCGCCGACCGTGGACTTCCAGCAGACGCTGGACGAAACCATGCTGCTCGCCGAGAAGCTCAAGCCGATGGTGGCCGACGTGCCGCGCATGCTCTACGACGCGCACCGGGCCGGCAAGAACCTGCTGTTCGAGGGCGCGCAGGGAACCCTGCTCGACGTCGACCACGGTACCTATCCGTTCGTCACCTCCAGCAACTGCGTGGCCGGCGCTGCCGGCACTGGCTCGGGCATGGGTCCCCACCTGCTGCACTATGTGCTGGGCATCACCAAGGCATACACGACCCGCGTCGGCTCCGGCCCGTTCCCGACGGAACTCGACGACGACATCGGCCGTCACATCGCGGCACGCGGCAACGAGTTCGGTTCTGTCACCGGCCGTCCGCGGCGCTGTGGATGGTTCGACGCCGCGGCGATCAAGCGTGCGATCCAGATCAACGGACTGTCGGGCCTGTGCGTGACCAAGCTCGACGTGCTCGACGGCATGGAGACGTTGCAGATCAACGTCGGCTACCGGATCGACGGCCGCGAGGTCGACATCCTGCCGTTCGGGGCCGAGAACCTCGCCCGTTGCGAACCGATCTACGAGGAGGTGCCCGGCTGGACGGACAGCACCGTGGGCATCCGTACCCATGACGCGCTGCCCGAGGCGGCGCGTCGCTACCTCAAGCGCATCGAGGAGATCTGCGGAGTGCCGATCGACCTGATCTCGACCGGGCCGGATCGCGACGAGACGATCGTGATGCGTCATCCGTTCAACGCCTGAGCCTGGCGCAGCGCCCGCGCGGCGATAACGACCCACCGAACCACCACCTCGATCGCAGCAAAGATGGCCGACCTGCACGTTTCCTGGGATGAGTACCACCGTGATACCGAGCGCCTGGCGCTCGACGTGCTGCGTTCCGGCTGGTCTTTCGACCAGATCGTCTGCATCGCGCGCGGCGGGCTGCGCGTCGGCGACACACTGTCGCGGATCTTCAACATCCCGCTGGCGATCATCTCCACCCAGTCCTACGGCGGCGAGGGCGGCACGGTACGTGGCCACATCCGGGTGGCCGAGCACCTGACCATGACCACCGCCCGCCTGGGCACGCGCATCCTGCTGGTCGACGATCTCGTCGATTCCGGGATCACGCTCGACGTGGTCCGGCGCCACCTCGAGTCGGCATTCGAGGCAACCGAGGAGGTGCGCACCGCGGTCCTCTGGTACAAGGCCGTGTCCATCGTGAAGCCGGACTATTTCGTGCACTACCTGCCCGAGAACCCCTGGATCCACCAGCCGATGGAGCACTACGACCTGATGGATCCCGAGGCTCTGCTCGGCGAGGCCGGCTGAGGCCCCGGGGCCATTCAGGGCTGCGGGCCATGGCAGGACCATCAGGCTCGATGGTCCAGGCGCTGTCCGGTTGCGGCTTCATGCGCCGGATGCGTGTCCCGTCCGGTAGTGGTGGAATGCAGTTTGCTTCGTCTTCAGTCACACCCTGTTTCCCTCAGGAGTCCAGATGCTCAAGCCTTCCGTTTCCTCCGTCCGGCAACTGATACGGGCGGGCCTGATATCGCTGCCCCTGGCGGGGATGCCCCTCGGCGGCGCACTGGCGCAGGACTTCCCGTCCAAGCCGGTGCGCCTGATCGTCACCTTCACCCCGGGGGGCGGCGCTGACACTACCGCCCGCGTATTCGGCGAGCGGCTCTCCGACCTCTGGAAGCAGCCGGTACTGATCGACAACCGTGCCGGCGCAGGCGGTTCCATCGGCGCCGAGATCGTCTATCGCGCCCCGGCGGACGGCTACACACTGCTGCTTGGCACCAACACCCACATCATCAACCAGGTGGTGTATCCGAAGCTGCCGTTCGACTTCACGAAGGACTTCACGTCGATTGCGGTGGTCACTGCCGGACCGATGGTCATCGCGGTCAATCCGACGAAGGTGGCTGCACAGAACGTGCGCGACTTCACCTCGATGCTGCTCAAGGCGCCTGGCAAGTTCTCGTACGCAAGCTGCAACGTGGCGAGCCCGCACCACTTCGGGATGGAGATGTACAAGTTCGCGATGAAGATCGACGCGATGCATATCCCTCACCGCGGCTGTGCGCCCGCGGTGGCTGATGCCGTCGCCGGGCAGGTCGACATCGTCGTCGCTACGCTGCCCCCGGCCGTGCCGTTTTTCGCGACGGGTCGACTGCGGCCGATCGGGCTGCTCGGCGCCCAGCGTTCGCCTTCGGCACCCGAGATTCCGACCGTGCGCGAGTCGGGCATTCCGGAACTGAAGGACTTCTCGCTCGAGAGCTACTACGGCTTCATGGCGCCGCCGCGGACCCCGGCGGCAGTGGCCGGGAAGATCGAGGCCGACGTGCTGAAGGTGGCCGCCATGCCCGAACTGCGCACCAAGCTGTCTGGCGCGGGCATGGACATGATGGTGCTCAACGCTGCCGCAATGACGAAGCTGATCCGCTCCGACTTCGAGAAGTACCTGAAGGCGGGCAAGGCAGCGAACATCAAGCCCGAGTAGCGTCCGGGGTCAGGTCTTGCCTTTTGCGCGCGTGCGCTGCCGGTCGAACGGCAGCGCACGCGTGGGCGTGCCCCGGCTCAGCCGCCGGACACCGACAGGTGGTGCCGCGCGATTTCCTCGCCGGTCGCCTTCCACACGCCGGGGAAGCGGTCGATGTGTGCCAGCGCGCGGGCCAGGGGCACCATCCGGTGCGGCTGGCCGGTCACGTAGGGATGCAGCGCGATCGCCATCACCCGACCGCTGGTCGCGCCTTCGGAGTACAGCACGTCGAACTGGTCGCAGATCATCCGCTCGAACTCGACCGGGGTCTGCTTCGAGCGCACTACCGCAGCGGTATCGTTCAGCTCGTAGGTGTAGGGTACCGAGACCAGCGGGCCGTTGCCGGTGGTCATCGTGTACGGCTGGTCGTCGTTGACCCAGTCTGCGACGTAGATGCACTGCTCGGCGGCGAGGTGGTCCACCGTATCCCAGGTCTCCTGCAGCCCGGCTCCGAGCCAGCCTACCGGCCGGCGGCCGGTGGCCTGTGCGATGCGGTCCAGCGATCCGGCGATCATCGCCCGCTCCTGGTCGCGCGGCACCTCGGTGTTGCGCTCGGTGTTGGTGCGGCAGTGGCCCATCAGTTCCCATCCGAGCTTCGTGCAGTCCTCGACCACCTCTGGATGCTGGTCGCACATCGACGAATTGAGCGCCACCGTGGCGCGGATTCCGTGCTTCTGCAGCAGGTCCATCATCCGGTAGATGCCGACCCGGTTGCCGTAGTCGCGCTGCGCCCAGTGGCGCACCATCGGCGTGTGGTCGCCCGGCTTCGGACGCTCGTTCGAGTCGCCCGGCATCGGCGTGTCCAGGCCGAAGAACTCGACGTTGATGATCACCCAGAGCGCGACGCGTGCGCCGCCGGGAAGCGGATACGGCGGCCGGCGGTTGATGGTGCTGAACGGAAAGGGGCCGTACGGGGTGGGTTTCATCGGTCGTTCGAAGCCTTGAAGTTGTCCTGTTGCAGCAGTTCGTCGGCTGACATCACGTCGCCATACTTGTGCGCGATGTCGAACAGCGCGAGACGGTGGAGCATCGAAGCCACGTCGCCCACGGTCTCTTCGGCGAGCGCGACCCGATAGCCGAACGACTTGCCCTCGACCGCGCTGGCGCGCACCGCGCCGCTGGTCGGCGCGCCGCAGATGACCAGCGACCGTGCGCCGGCCCGGGTCAGAACGCGCTCGAGATCGGACGAGAAGAACGCGCTTTCGCAGGGGCGCGGCGACACCGGCTCCGCCTCGCGCGGGGCCAGCGCGGCGATCGGCGTCGCGCCCGGCGGCAGCGAGTGCACGACCGGGACGCCCCGTTCGCGCGCCTGTGCCACCAGTTGAGCAGCGGCGGCCGTCCAGTGGCCTGCAACCGGCGTGGCCGGATGGATCACGAGCAGCGCCGGCGCCTCGCCGACGCCTCGGTCACGCAGGTAGGGCGAGTAGATGTGTTCGATCTCGGGCGTGATCAGCCCGCGCCAGCAGTAGTCTTCGAAGTCGCGCATCGTCGTCTGGCCCGTCGTGTCAATGGCGCGCGCCGGCGCGGATATGCTCGCAGGCGGTGGACAGGTCCATCACCTCGGCGTACTTCAGGTGCATGTCGAACAGGCTCGCCTTCTGGATCAGGTCGCAGCGGTCGAACACGCAGTCGGCCACCACCGCGACCGGGTAGCCGTGCGACCAGCCTTCGACCACGCTCGAGCGCACGCAGCCACTGGTGCTCTCGCCGACCATGATCAGCGCATCGACCTGGAGTTCGTTCAGGAAGGCCGCCAGCGGCGTTCCGAAGAAGGCGCTTGCCCGCTTCTTGTAGATCACCAGTTCGCCGGGCTGCGGTGTCAGCTCCTGCTTGATCGTGTAGAGCGAGAGGTCGGGCTGGCGCCGCTTGCGGTTGGTCGGGTGGATCCGGCGCGGATCGGTCTCGAGGCGCGTGTCGTAGGTCACGTGGATTACCGGTACCCCGTTCTGGCGTGCGCAGGCGAACAGTTCCATCGTCGGCTGCAGCGCACGCCAGGCGTACTCGCCGCACGAGGCGGGGAATGATTCGATCAGCTCAGGTACCGGCTTCGCGCCGCCGTCGTACACCAGGTCGTAGAGGTCGACCGCGACCACCGCCAGCCGGCGCCCGGCGAATGGCGCCAGCTTGCGACTGGCCATCAGCGCTGCGGTCGGGGCGTCGATCACGTCGGACCAGAGGCTTTCGGGATTCATGGTTTCGTATCCTTCCGGGGCGGGCCTGGCTTGGTGCCTCAGGCGAGTCTAGCGCCTGAGGCCGCGGCGCGGAGCGGGGCGATCCGGAACAGTTCGGCCGCGTTGGCGCCGCGCACCCGGTCCCGCACCGCCGGCGGAAGGCGGCCGATGCGTTCCAGCGTGCCGGCCAGGTCAGCGATGGCGTGCGGGAAGTCGCTGCCGAACAGCACGTTGCGCTCGCCGTAGGTCTCGATCGCGTCTGCCAGCGCGCGGTCGGAGTAGAGCACCGAGTCGACGCGCAGGCGGTGCAGGTAGCTGCCCGGCCTGGCGGCTACCTTGCTGCGCGCATCGGCATAGGCATCGTGGCAGCGATCGATGCGCGGCATCAGGGCGCCGAGCGCGCCGCCGCCGTGCGCCAGCACCAGGTCGAGCGAGGGATGCTGGTCGAAGAAGCCGTCCATCATCATCCGCGATACCACCAGCGCGGTCTCGAACGGGTAGCCGACCGAGGCTGTGAGCTGGAACACTTCCATGCCGGCGCAGCTGCATACGGTAGGGTGCATGAACGCGGGCAGCCGGCGACGGTCGATCTCGGCGAACACTGGTTCGAACAGCGGGTCGGTGGGGGGCAGCCCGCCGATGTTGGTGAGCAGCATCACGCCGCAGGCGCCTGCATCGACCGCGCGCGCCAGTTCCTCCAGCGCGCGGTCGGGGTACTGGAAGGGCAGCGAGGCGAGCCAGCGGAAGCGGTCGGGGTGTGCGGCCTGCGCGGCGGCGAAGCTGTCGTTCATCACGCGCGCGGCGTGGGTGCTGACCGCCTCGCCACCCCAGTACACGTTCGGGCCGGTCAGCGACAGCACCGCCATGTCGACCCCGGCCGCGTCCATCGCGGCCAGCCGCTGGCCGTAGTCGAACATCTCCGGCTGCGGGAACATGAAGCGCACGCCGTCCAGGTGGATCCAGGTACGGCCATCTGGCGCCTGCGCGACCGTGAACCTGGGCCCGCCGTGGGCGCGGATCAGTTCCAGCCATTCGCTGCACAGCATGTGCGAATGGATGTCGATTG
The DNA here is from genome assembly GCA_947458835.1 of Betaproteobacteria bacterium. Classification (GTDB taxonomy): domain Bacteria; phylum Pseudomonadota; class Gammaproteobacteria; order Burkholderiales; family CAIKXV01; genus CAIKXV01. The sequence continues at coordinate 7,524 of CANHBC010000020.1, forward strand.
CCGGATGCATGGCTGTCGCGTCCTCGCTCACTCGACCTGCACCTTTGCCTCGCGGATCACGCGGGCATAGCGGGCCGTCTCCTCCTTCAGGAAGGTGCCGAACTGATCCGGCGTGGTGGCGAGCGCGGTGAGGCCGGTGGCCGCCAGCGTCTCGCGTACCTCGGGCAGCTTCACCACGCGCGCGACCTCCTGCTGCCAGCGGTTGACCACCTCGCGCGGCACTGCCGAATGCGCGGCCATGCCGAACCAGGAGGTCGAGTCGAACCCTGCCACGCCGGCCTCGGTCATGGTCGGCGTGTCCTTCAGGGTCGGCACCCGCGTCGCGGTGGCGACCGCCAGCAGGCGGAGCCGGCCGGCATCGATGAACGACTGTACTTCGGCCAGGTTCACGAACATCAGGCCGACATGGCCACCGAGCAGCGCCGCCGCGGCCGGCGCACCGCCCTGGTAGGGCACGTGGACCATGTCGATGCCGGCGTTGACCTTGAGCATCTCTCCTGCGAGATGCTGCGGCGTACCCAGGCCGATCGAACCGTAGGTCAGCTCGCCGGGTCGCTTGCGGGCCAGCGCGATCAGTTCCTTGACGCTGCGCGCAGGCAGTGCCGGGTTGGCGACCAGCACGTTCGGCGTGTTCGCGATCAGCGATACCGGCTGGAAGTCGCGCTGGGTGTCGTACGGCATCTTCTGCCGCAGCAGCGGGGTGATCACGAAGGTGGCCGCCATCATCAGCAGCGTATGGCCGTCGGCTGGTGCCCGTGCGACCGCCTCGGTGCCGAGGATGGTGCTGGCCCCGGGACGGTTCTCGACCAGCACCGGCTGGCCGAAGGTCTCGGCTGCGCGCGGTGCGATCGATCGGGTCAGCCGGTCGAGCACGCCGCCGGCCGGGAACGGCACGATGAGCCGTACCGGCCTGGACGGATAGGCCTGCGCGAGCGCGGCCTGCGGCGGCACGGCCAGTGGCAGCAGGAGCGCGCCGGCCACCGCGAGCGGTGCGCCACGGCGGGCAGCACGGGGACGGTCGGGGGAGGGGGGCGAGAGGGTCATGGTCATCCGAGGGCTGCGATGATTCGGTCGCGGGTGAGCGGCAGGTCGCGTACCCGCACGCCCAGTGCGTGGGCCAGCGCATTGCCGACCGCTGCGGCGGTCGGGCCGGTCGGCGTCTCGCCGGCACCGAGGGGTTCTTCGTCGCGCCGGTCGATCAGGTGCACCTCGACCCTTGGCACCTCGGAGAAGGTGAGCACGGGGTAGGTCTCCCAGTCGCGCGACAGGATCCGTTCGCGGTCGAACTGCACCTGTTCCTTCAGCGTCCAGCTCAGGGCCTGCAGGATGCCGCCCTCGGTCTGGTTGAGGATGCCGTCCGGGTTGATTGCCAGACCGACGTCCACCGCGGCCACGCAGCGCGTGACGCGGAACTCCGGCTCCAGCACCACCTCGGCCACGATCGCGATGTAGCCGTAGCCGTTCTTGTACTGGGCGAAGGCGATGCCGCGGCCGCGGGTGCCGTCGCTGGCCTGGTGCGGCACCCAGCCTGCCTCCTGGGCGGCCCGTTCGATCACCGCACGGGCGCGCGGGTCCTGCATGTGTCGCAACCGGTACTCGACCGGATCCGCACCGCAGGCCTGCGCCAGGTCGTCGATGAACGACTCGGCGGCGAACACGTTGGCGTAGGCGCCGAGCGCGCGCAGCGTGGACACGCGCAGAGGCAGTTCCTCGACCCGGTGCGCGACCACCTTCTGGTTGGGCAGCGCGTAGATCACCTCGGCGTTGCGCGCCATGCCACCGCCCCCGGACATGGCGGGATCACCCTGCGGGATCCGCGGCACCGGCCGCTCCAGCTGCCAGGCGGCCAGCAGGGACACGCTGGGCTCGGTGGTCACCACCACGCCGGGCCGCTGGGTATGCCCGTTGCTCCAGAGGTCGAGCGACCAGTCGACGATGTTGCCGTCGGCGTCGAGCGCGGCACGGGTCTTCACCACCATCGCCGGGCCGAGCGGTTCCCAGGCGAACTCGTCGTCTCGCATCCATTGCAGCATCACCGGCCGGCCGGGTACCGCGCGCGCGAGCAGGACCGCATCGAGCGCGGCATCGTCCGCTCCGTTGTGTCCGTAGCAGCCGGGGCCGTCGACATGGTGGGCGATGACCGACTCGACCGGCAGCTGGAACACTTCCGCGAGTTCGCGCTGCAGCGGGTAGACGCCCTGGCTGTGGGTCCAGACCTCGATCGTCCCCTGCTCGAAGGTCGCCAGTGCCACGGACGGGCCGAGCGAGGCATGCGCGATGTACGGCTTGGAGAAACGCGCCTCGAACGTACGTGTCGCGCGCGCCAGCGCCGCCGGGTCGCGCCGCTCGACGATCACCGTGTCGGTGGTCTCGCGTGTCTCGATGAAGCGGTAGATGTCCGTCGCGTCGGTCGGGAGCGGTTGCTCGTCCCAGCGCGATGCGGCGATCATCGCCTTGCGCGCCTTCACTGCCTGCTCCTCGCGTTCGGCGACCACGCCGAGGAAATCGCCGTCGCGCACCACCGCGACCACGCCGGGCATCGCGCGGATCGCCGCCTCGTCGATCGAGATGAGTTTCGCGCCGAACGAGGGCGGTCGCACGACGCGGCCGTGCAGCATGCCGGGCCGTTTCAGGTCGGCGACGAAGCGTGGCCTGCCGGCGAGCTTGTCCGGGATGTCGAGGCGGGGCGTGCTGCGCCCGACGACGGTGTAGCGGGCGACCGGCTTCGGTGGCACTTGTCCGGTCGCCTCGCGCGCCAGCAGTTCGGCATGCGGCAGGTCCCAGTAAGTGGTCTCGCGGATGCGGTCGGCGCCGGTGATGCGGCCGTCCTCGACGACCAGCCGGTCGGCGGGGATGTCGAGCCGTCGCGCGGCCTCGGCGAGCAGCACTGCGCGTATCTCCGCGCAGGCCGAGCGCATCGCGCTGCCACCTTCGGAGATCGAGCGGCTGCCGGAGGTATGGCCCTCGTCCGGCGTGAGCCGGGTATCGGCGTCGACGATACGCACCTGCACGAACGACAGGTCGAGTTCCTCGGCGGCGATCTGGGTCATCGCGGTGATGATGCCCTGCCCGAGTTCGACCCGTCCGGTGAACACCGTCACCGTGCGATCGTCGTTGAACTTCACCCAGCGGTCCAGCCGCGGGTTCGCCGACAGCATCGGCGGCACCTTCAGCGGGGCGCTCATGTTGCGGCTCCGCAGCGGGCTGCGCGCTGGATCGCGCGAAGGATGCGCGCCTGGGTGCCGCAGCGGCACAGGTTGCGGTCCATCGCGGCCTTGATCTCGTCGAGTGTCGGGTCGGGCGTGCGCTCGAGCAGGGCCGTGGCCGACATCAGCATGCCCGAGATGCAGTAGCCGCACTGCACCGCCTGCTCGTCGAGGAACGCCTGCTGCAGCCTGGCCAGCGTGCTGCCCGCTTGTGCGCCTTCCAGCGTCGTCACCTGCTTGCCTGATACCGCCCACAGCGGCGTATCGCAGGCGTTGACCGCATGGCCGTCGAGCAGTACGGTGCAGGCGCCGCACTGGCCCAGCCCGCAGCCGAACTTCGCTGCCTTCAGGTCGAGGTCGTTGCGCAGCACGTAGAGCAGGGGCGTGTCCGGCTCGGCGGCCACCGAGTGCTCGACGCCGTTGACAGTGAATCGTGTCGGTTCAGGTAGACTCATTGGCTGATCCGCGCGGTTGCGCGATGACGGGTCCGGTGACGGAACGTTGGAGGGCGGGCGCGTGGAGCGGGGCGCCGCAGTGGACGCTCGATTGGAAAGCAAATCGACGGCGCGCACAAGCGGCGGCCAGTGCAGGGGACGGTGGTGTGTGCGCCGCTAGGCCGCACGGTCATCATGCGCCGGGTGATTGTCGCGGCACGCACCGCGCTTCGCGTGGCATTCCCGTTGCTGGCTGGAGCGCATCCATGCCGACTCCGTGCACTGCTTGCACGAGGCGTTGCGCGACACCGGCCAGCACCCCGCGCGCTTCGGCAGTGATCGCACCGGCGGGACGACAGGCAATGGCGAGGGGACGAGGCAGGCAATGGATCCGATGAAGGCTGAAGTACGCGACGGCATGCAGGTCGAGTGGAACGTGCCGATCACCATGGACGATGGGGTCGTGTTGCGCGCGGACGTGTTCCGCCCGCTCGGCGGTGGTCGACATCCGGTAATCCTCAGCAGCGGCCCGTACGCGAAGGGGCTCGAGTTCAAGGAAGGCTATCCGGCCAACTGGGCGCGGCTGGTGAAGTCCGCGCCGGAAGTGCTGGAAGGCTCCAGCAACAAGTACCAGACCTGGGAACTGGTCGACCCGGAGAAGTGGGTGCCGGAGGGCTATGCCTGCGTGCGCGTGGACTCGCGCGGCGCGGGATGGTCCCCCGGCGTGATCGACTGCTGGTCTGCGCGAGAGGCGGTCGACCTCGCCGCGTGCATCGACTGGGCCGGGTCGCGCGAATGGAGCAGTGGCAAGGTCGGCGTGAACGGCATCTCTTACTACGCGATGAACCAGTGGCAGGTTGCCGGGCTGCAGCCGAAGCACCTGGCGGCGCTGTGCCTGTGGGAGGGTTCGTCGGACTACTACCGCGAATTGTGCCGCCATGGCGGCATCCTCTGCGACTTCCTCGACGCCTGGTACCGGCGCCAGGTCACCTCGGTGCAGTACGGCGTGGGCGAGCGCGGCGCGCGCAGCGCGGTGACCGGTGATCCAGTGGCCGGCTCGGTCACCCTGGTCGAGGGCGAACTGGCGGCCAACCGCGTCGATCTGGGCGGCGAGGCCCGCGCGCGGACGCTGGTCGACGACTACTACCGGGCACGGATGCCGGCATTCGAGCAGATGGTCACGCCGATGCTCTCCTGCGGCAACTGGGGCGGTATGGGCCTGCACACGCGTGGCAACTTCGAGGGCTTCCTGCGGTCTGCCTCGCCCGAGAAGTGGCTGGAGGTGCATGGAGACACCCACTTCACGCACTTCTACAGCAACTACGGTGTGGCGCTGCAGAAGCGCTTCTTCGGGCACTTCCTCAAGGGGGAGGACACCGGCTGGGCGCAGCAGCCTAAGGTGTCGCTCAACATCCGGCATCCGGGCGAGCGGTTCGAACTGCGCGCCGAGAACGAGTGGCCGATCGCGCGCACCCGTTTCACCCGCTACTACCTTCAGCCGCAGGGGCTAGGACTGTCCACGCAGGCGCCCACGGCGGGCGCCACGCTCGACTACGAAGCGATGGGGCAGGGCCTCACCTTCCTGTCGCCGGCGATGACCGAACCGCTGGAGATCACCGGACCCGTCGCCGCCCGGCTCTGGCTGTCGTCGAGGACGCGCGACGCCGACGTGTTCCTGGTGCTGCGGGTGTTCGACCCGGATGGCAGGGAGGTCACCTTCATCGGTTCCAACGATCCGCGCACGCCGGTCGGACTCGGCTGGCTGCGGGCATCCCAGCGCAAACTCGACCCGGCCCTGAGCGAGCCACACCGGCCCTGGCATCCGCACGACGAGCACTGGCCGCTGCAGCCGGGGGTGCCGGTGCCGCTGGACGTCGAGATCTGGCCGACGTGCATCGTCGTGCCGACCGGCTACCGGTTCGGGCTGACCGTGCGCGGGTGCGACTACGAGTACGACGGCACCGACTTCGGTGTCACCCATGCCGCCTATCCGATGAAGGGAGTGGGGCCGTTCACCCACGCCGATCCGGCCGACCGGCCCATGGACGTGTTCGGCGGAACGAACACGCTGCACTTTCCGGACGACGACGCCCCGTACCTGCTCGTCCCAGTGGTGCCGTCCCGTTGATCTGTCGGGGTACCCGACCGGAAGCCCGGAGCGTTGCCTCCGGTCCTTCCGCAGGTGTTACCCTGACACTTGCTGCCGCTGCCTACGGATCCCGGCATGTGACTTGCCCGGGAAACGATGGTGCCGAGAAGAGGACTCGAACCTCCACAGTGTTGCCACCGCCAGGACCTGAACCTGGTGCGTCTACCAATTCCGCCATCTCGGCATTGCGGTCCGGAAATGTATTAAACCACGCGGGCTTTGTCAATTGACCTCTCAATATAAAAGGCGATCCGGTCTCCGGACGTCGAACAAGCCGGTCTTCACGACCATCGTCCCGGAACGGGAAAAGATCCTCGAGGCGCTGCGTGAAGCGGGCGTGCCGCTGGAGCCGGAGCGGCTGTCGGAGCTGCTGGAGGTCGCCCCCGAGTCCGCTGAAGGCTTCTCCCGCCGCCTGGCGGCGATGGAGCGCGAAGGCGAGGTGATTGCCAACCGGCGGGGGGCGCTCGGCCTGCCGTCGAAGATGGACCTGATCCGCGGCCGGGTGCAGGGGCATCCCGACGGCTTCGGCTTCCTGGTGCCGGACGACGCCACCGGCGACCTGTTCCTCGGTCCGGCCGAGATGCAGAAGGTGCTGCACGGCGACCGGGTGCTCGGGCGCGAGGTGGCCGCGCCGCGGCGGGGCAAGCGCGAGGCAGTCGTAGTCGAGGTGCTCGAGCGCGGCAACCAGCGCGTGGTGGGGCGCCTTGCCATCGAGCATGGCGTGCGCTTCGTGATCGCGGAGGACCGGCGGGTGAGCCAGGACATCCTGGTCGCGCCGGACGACGCCTTCCCGGCCAAATCCGGACAGGTCGTGGTGACCGAGATCATCGAGCAGCCGTCGCGCTACAGCCAGCCGATCGGTCGCATCGTCGAGGTGCTGGGCAACTACGCCGATCCCGGCATGGAGATCGAGATCGCGTTGCGCAAGCACGACCTGCCGCATCTGTTCAGCGCCGAGATCGAAAAGCTGGCTGCGAAGTTCCCGAAGGAACCGCGCAAGACCGACCTGCGCGGCCGGGTCGACCTGCGCGAACTGCCCCTGGTGACCATCGACGGCGAGACCGCGCGCGACTTCGACGATGCGGTCTACTGCGAGCCGGTGGTGCGCGCCGAGCCGGGCCGGCCCGCCGCCAGGCGCGCTCGCCGGACGATCGCGCAGACCGTCAGCGACATGGTCAAGGATGCCACCGGCTATGGCCAGGCCCGGCCGGCGCCCGGCACCGGTGCGAGCGGCCGCAAGGCGGTGCCCGATGCCGCCTACAAGCTGTTCGTGGCGATCGCCGACGTCGGGCACTACGTGAAGCCGGGCGATTCGCTCGACAAGGAGGCGCTGGCGCGCGGCACCTCGGTGTACTTCCCGCGCCGGGTGATCCCGATGCTGCCCGAGGCGCTGTCCAACGGCCTGTGCTCGCTCAACCCGCACGTCGACCGGTTGTGCATGGTCTGCGAGGTCGACGTCGGGGCGGACGGCAGCCTGCTCGCCTACCAGTTCTACAACGCGGTGATGAACTCGAAGGCGCGGTTGACCTACACCGAGGTGGCCGAGATCCTCGACGGCAGCCCGATGGCGCAGGCGAAGAACTACCGCGACCTCGTGCCGCACCTCAAGGCGCTGGAGGCGGTGTTCCGCGTGCTGCTGAAGGCACGCGCGCAACGCGGGGCGATCGACTTCGAGTCTTCGGAGACGAAGATGGAGTTCGACGACAACGGCAAGATCCGGCGGATCGTGCCGGTCGAGCGCAACGACGCGCACCGGCTGATCGAGGAATGCATGCTGGCGGCGAACGTGTGCGCCTCGCAGTTCCTCGCCAGCCACGGCCACCCGATGCTGTACCGGATCCATGCCGGGCCCAAGAAGGACCGTCTGGAGTCGCTGCGCGAGTTCCTGCGCGGCTTCGGGTTGACCATCGGCGGTGGCGAATCCCCGCATGCGCGCGACTATGCGCGGGTGCTGGAGCAGATCCGCGACCGTGCCGACCGGCAGTTGCTGCAGACGGTGATGCTGCGTTCGCTCGCGCAGGCGGTCTACAGCCCGGACAACATCGGCCATTTCGGGCTGGCGTATGACGGCTACGGCCACTTCACCTCGCCGATCCGGCGCTATCCCGACCTGTCGGTGCATCGCGCCATCAAGGCGGTGCTGAAGAAGAAGGCCTACGCGCCGGATGGCATGGACTGGACGCAGCTCGGCCAGCACTGCTCGCAGACCGAACGCCGGGCCGACGACGCCTCGCGCGAGGTGGAGGCGTGGCTCAAGTGCTACTACATGCTCGATCGGGTGGGCGAGCATTTCAGCGGCACGATCAGCGGCGTCACCTCGTTCGGCGCGTTCGTGACGCTTGACGACCTGCATGTCGACGGCCTGGTGCACATCTCGGAGCTGGGCAGCGACTATTTCCATTTCGATGCGGTACGCCACCAGCTGCTCGGAGAACGCACCGGCCAGCGCTACCGGATCGGCGACCGGATCGGTGTGCAGGTGGTGCGGGTCGACCTCTCCACCAGCAAGATCGACTTCGTGCTGGCGCCCGGCGCCCAGCTGAAGGGCCCCCTGGCGACCAGTGGCGCTCGGTCGGGCAAGGATGCGAGGGAGGGGAGTTCCGAGGTCGCGCCGCCGACTGCGGGGCCCAAGGGCGGGAAGAAGCGGCGATGAGCGCGCCTCTGCGTACACTTTTCGGCCTGCATGCGGTCACCGCGCGGCTGCGCGCCGCGCCGCAGTCGATCCGCGAGCTCTATGTCGACGCCAGGCGCGCCGACGGCCGCACGCGGGATCTGCTTGCGCTTGCCGCGGAGAAATCGGTGCGGGCGATGTCGGTCGACGCCCAGCGGCTGGACGCGCTGGCTGGTGGCACGGTGCGGCACCAGGGCGTGGTCGCGCGCATCGACGGCGACAGCCGGCGCAGCGTGCACTTCGATGACCTTCTGGAGGACCTGCCTGCAGATCCACTGCTGGTCGTGCTCGACGGCGTGCAGGATCCGCACAACCTCGGCGCGATCCTTCGCGTGGCCGATGCGATGGGCGTGCACGCGGTGGTCGCACCGAAGGACCGAGCGGTGGGCATCACCGCGACGGTCGAGAAGGTCGCCTCCGGTGCCGCCGAGACGGTGCAGTACGTGACGGTGACCAACCTCGCGCGGTCGCTCGACGCGCTCAAGGCACGCGGCGTCTGGTGCATCGGTGCCGACGAGTCGGGGGCCGGCGACCTGTTCGGCGCGAAGCTCACCGGTCCCCTGGCCTGGGTCATGGGCGCCGAAGGCGAAGGGCTTCGTCGCCTTACCCGTGAGCGCTGCGACGAACTCGTGCGGATCCCGATGTTCGGCGTGGTCGAGAGCGTGAACGTGTCGGTGGCAGCCGGCATCTGCCTGTTCGAGAGCCGACGACAGCGGGTTGCGGCAGGCTGAACGGGCGGGAACGGGCGCAGTCAGAGAAACGGGCGGGTCATTGTGGTGGGATGGGGTCGGTGGGATGGGGTCAGGTCTTGCCTTTTGCCTAGAGGCAAAAGGCAAGACCTGACCCCACAATTCGGAATGGAGGAAGCGCGTGATGGCGGGATGGGATGCATTCCTGACCGAGCAGGACAAGCAGCATCTGGCGGTGTGGGGCAAGCAGGCGAACGATGACTTCGGCGAGCGTCCGGTACTCCTGGTGGTGGATGTGTTCCACGCGGCGCTCGGCCACGAGCGCAAGCCGATCCTCGAGTCGATCAAGGATTGGCCGATGAGCTGCGGGCTGGAGGGCTGGGAGGCGGTGGACCGCATGGTCGGGTTGATCGCTGCCGCACGACGCCACGCCGTTCCGGTGATCCACGCGCGCGCGCTGGCGGGATTTCCTAGCGACTGGTTCCGCCGGGGTGACAAGGGCGCACGCCGCAACCGCGCGGTAGACCACCTGCCCCCGGAGATCCGGGCGCTTGCCAACGAGTTTGTGCCGCAGGTTGCGCCCCTGCCGGGCGAACTGGTGGTCGAGAAGGTCTGCGCGAGTGCATTCGCCGGTACGCCGCTGCTGCACCATCTGCGCGCGATCGGTGCCGACACGGTCATCGTCTGCGGAGAATCGACCAGCGGCTGCGTGCGTGCGGCAGTCGTCGATGCGGTGACCTACCGGTACCGGGTGGGCGTGGTCGGCGAGTGCTGCTTCGACCGCACCCAGGCATCGCACTGGATGAACCTGTTCGACATGCACCAGAAATATGCCGATGTCATCGACGTCGCAGCCGCATCCGACTACTTCGCCTCGGTCGGTCGACCGCGGGAATGAAGCGCGTTCCAGGGCTGGAATCGCGGTCCGGGGCAAAAGGCAAGACCTGACCCCCGATTCTTGCCATTGGCCAGCGAATCGGCCATAATCAAAAGCTTGCCTGCATTCCGTGCAGTTTTCGGGGTGGGCAAGGGCAATTCCGACATCCGAACACATCCTTGCCTCACCGGCGTCGCATTCCGGGAGGCCCTGCAGACCACAAGGAGAGTTGATGCGACATTATGAGATCGTTTTCATCGTCCACCCGGACCAGAGTGAGCAGGTCCCGGGCATGGTCGAGCGCTACAGCACGCTGATCACCAGCAAGGGCGGCATCATTCATCGGAAGGAAGACTGGGGCCGGCGCCAGCTTACGTTCCCGATCCAGAAGATGCACAAGGCGCACTACCTGCTCATGAACATCGAGTGCGACCAGTCAACGCTCGACGAACTGGAGCATGCGTTCAAGTTCAACGACGCTGTCCTGCGTCACCTGACGGTCAAGATGACCGAGGCGGTGACCACGCCGTCGCCGATGATGCGGGAGCCCAAACCGGCCGAAGGTCGTGACCGCGACCGGGGCGATCGTCCGCGCCGCGATGGTCCGCGCGACAGCGCGCCGTCGGCGGCTCCGGCCCCGGCTGCTGCACCCGCGGCGGCGGCCTGACGGGACGCGCGTCCGCTGCAACCGGTCGTCTGTCGATCGAGTGCAGTTGCGGAGGCCGACGCTGAACCGGACCGTCATCTCGGGGCGCATCGTCGAACGCGACGTCCTGCGCCATACCCCGGGAGGATTGCCGATCGTGCGCTTCTGCATCGAGCACCGGTCGGTCCAGGTCGAGGCGGGTGGCGGACGCGAGGTGTCCTGCAAGGTGAACGCGGTGGCCATCGGAGACACGGCAACAAGTGTCCCGGCCGCCGGAAGCGATGCGGAGGTGGCGGTGCGCGGTTTCCTGTGCCGTGCCGGGCTGAAGGATGAACGCCTGGTACTGCACGTGGAGGCTCTGAAGACTGCAGCGCCACCCGACGACAACATTGAATCAGCACATTCGGAGTAACTGACATGGCATTCGGAGCCCGAGGCCGCGGAAAAGGCAAAGACGACAAGAAGAAGAAGCGTGGCGGGCGGTCGCTGTTCCGCCGCCGCAAGTTCTGCCGCTTCACCGCGGAAGGCATCAAGCAGATCGACTACAAGGACATCGACCTGCTCAAGGATTTCATCAACGAGAACGGCAAGCTGATCCCGGCGCGGATCACCGGTACCAAGGCCCATTACCAGCGCCAACTGTCGGTCGCGGTCAAGCGCGCGCGTTTCCTCGCGCTGCTCCCGTTCACCGACCTGCACTGAGAGGCCCACGATGCAGATCATCCTCCTTGAAAAGATCGTGAACCTCGGCCAGCTCGGCGACGTGGTCAAGGTGAAGGACGGCTACGCCCGTAATTTCCTGATCCCCACCGGCAAGGCCAAGCGCGCTACCCCCGCCAACCTGAAGGCGTTCGAGGCCCGCCGTGCGGAACTCGAGCGCGAGTCGGCCGCCCAGCTGGCGGCAGCCCAGGCCCGCGGCCAGCAACTCGAAGGCATGACGGTGCAGATCCGCCAGAAGGCCGGCGTCGATGGCAAGCTGTTCGGTTCAGTGACCCCGGCAGATATCACCGAGGCGCTTCGCAAGAACGACTTCCCGGTCGAGCGGACGATGGTCCGGATGCCCGATGGTCCGCTCAAGACCATCGGTGATTTCCCGATCACCGTTGCGCTGCACACCGACGTCCACGTCGCCATTACGGTGTCGGTGCTGGGCGAGTAGCAGGCGTCACGAGTCGTCGCCAGCCGGCGACGAAGCATCGGAAAGGGCCCTTCGGGGCCCTTTCTCGTTCCGGAGTGGTGCGGACGGAATCCTCCGCGCACGGCCGCAGACTGGCGGCCGTCGGTGATAAGCTTTCGACATGGTCCAGATCGTTTCTGCAGATTCGACCGACAGCGAACTGGCTGCGGTTCGCCATGCCCCGCACTCGATCGAAGCCGAGCAGTCGGTGCTCGGTGGCTTGCTGCTCGACAACAATGCGTGGGAGCGAATCGCCGATCTGGTCAGCGAGGGCGATTTCTACAGCGCAGACCACCGCACGATCTATCGGCACCTGGTGCGCCTGTTCGACGAGTCGCGACCGGCGGACGTGATCACCGTCGCCGAGAGCCTCGAGCGCAACGGCGAGCTCTCGCAGGTGGGTGGGCTGCCGTACCTGTCGGCGCTGGCCAACAACGTCCCCACCGCAGCCAACATCCGGCGCTACGCCGAGATCGTGCGCGAACGTTCGCTCATGCGCGAGTTGGCCCGTGTCGGTACCGAGATCGCCGAGTCAGCCTATGCGCCCGGCGGGCGCGCGGCCAAGTTGCTGCTCGACGAGGCCGAGGCAAAGGTGCTGGCGATCGCCGAAGCGGGCAAGCGGACGTCGCAGGGATTCCTCGACCTCAACGCGCTGGTGGCCGAGGTGGTCGAACGCATCGACCAACTGCACGCGCGTGGCGACAGCAGCGACGTCACTGGCGTGGCCACCGGTTTTGCCGACCTCGACCGCGATACCTCGGGCATGCAGGCCGGCGACCTGATCATCGTCGCGGGCCGCCCGAGCATGGGCAAGACCGCGCTCGCGCTCAACATGGCCGAGCATGTAGCCCTGGTCGAGAAGCTGCCGGTCGTGGTCTTCAGCATGGAGATGTCCGGTACCCAGCTGGTCATGCGCCTGATCGGGTCGTCTGGGCGTATCGACCAGCAGCGGCTGCGAAGCGGCCGGCTGGAGGATTCCGACTGGCCGAGGCTGACCAGCGCGATCGGTGCGCTGACGCAGGCGCCGATCCTGATCGACGAGACCGGTGCATTGACCGCGCTGGAACTGCGCTCGCGCGCGCGCCGAGCCGCGCGCAGCTTCGGTGGGCGGCTCGGGCTGATCGTCATCGACTACCTGCAGCTGATGAGTTCCAGCGGCAGCGAGAACCGCGCGACGGAGATCTCCGAGATCTCGCGTTCGCTGAAGGCGCTGGCCAAGGAACTGCAGGTGCCGGTGATCGCGCTGTCGCAGCTCAACCGAAGTCTCGAGCAGCGGCCGAACAAGCGGCCGGTGATGTCGGACCTGAGGGAATCGGGCGCGATCGAGCAGGATGCAGACGTGATCCTGTTCATTTATCGCGACGAAGTCTACAACCCGGATTCCGCGGACAAGGGCACGGCCGAACTGATCATCGGCAAGCAGCGGAATGGTCCGATCGGTACGGTGAAGCTCACCTTCCTCGGCAAGCACACCAAGTTCGAGAACTTCGCGCCCGTGCCAGGGCGGTTCTAGACTACCGTCGCGCTGGCGCCGGCCCCGATCGGCGGCCCCCCCCGATCGGGGTCAGGTCTCCCGATCGGGGTCAGGTCTTGCGTTTTGCCTCTGCGATCAGCGATCGGGGTCAGGTCTTGCCTTTTGCGTCGTCGCGAACGCCATGAAGAAGGGTCCGGCTGTCCGCCGTCCAGTTTCGCCCGGAAGCTCGCGTTTGGCGCCCTTGTCCTGCAGACACGTCCACGGCACGCTTTGACGAGGCGCCCCGCGGTGCGCCTGTCTCCTCAATGGCCGGGGTAACCACTTCCGATGTCTCGTCCCCTGCGTGTCGAGTACCCAGGCGCCGTGTACCACGTCACATCCCGAGGCGATCGCCGCGAGCCCATCTATCTGGACGCCCTGGATCGGCGAGCGCATCTTGAAGTCATTGCGCACGCGTTCGCCCGGTTCGACGCGCATGCCATGGCTTACTGCCTGATGGACAACCACTATCACTTTGTGATCCGGACACGGCGCGCCAACCTGTCACGCCTGATGCGCCACGTCAACGGCGTGTACACGCAGCGGTTCAATCGACGGCACGGCCTTGTCGGGCATCTTTTCCAGGGCCGCTACAGCGCGATACTGGTCGATCGGGACGCCTACCTCTGGTCGCTGTGCCGCTACGTCGAGCGCAATCCCGTGGCCGCCCGGTTGGTGGATTCGGCCGCGGATTGGCCATGGTCCAGCCATCGTGCCCACGTCGCGCTGGCCGCTGCGCCCGATTGGCTGGATGTGGACGGTCTGTACGGATTCATCCTCGGTTATCCAGCGGTTACCGCCGCTCAGCGCAGGCGGGCGGCTGTGCTGCATCGCGAAAGCGTCGACGGTCAATCCGATCCGGATCTCATGCGATCCCGGCTGCGCCAGCAGGTGTTCCTGGGCGACGAACGATTCATCGAGCGTACTCTCTCGCGGCAACGCGTGGGCTCCGCATCGCCCGACGGAGTCCCACGGGTGCAGACGCGCCGTCCGCGATCACTCGCCGCCGAACTCGGCGCCCACGCGGACCATGCCGCGGGCATGCACTCGGCCTACCGGCGCGGTGGGTTCACCATGGTGGAAATAGCGCGGCACGTCGGCCTGAGCGTTTCGCGCGTCAGTCGGCTGATCGCCGCTACAGAGGCGCGCATCGAGGTCGGGGCAAAAGGCAAGACCTGACCCCGCCCCTGACCTTGATCAGAGTCGTTCGCCGGCGAAGTCCGCCAGCCGCGAACGTTCACCGCGCGCGAGCGTCACGTGGCCGCCGTGGGCCCAGCCCTTCATCCGGTCGACGACGTAGCTCAGTCCGGAACTGCCTTCGGTGAGGTAGGGAGTGTCGATCTGCGCGATATTGCCCAGGCAGACGACCTTGGTACCCGGCCCGGCGCGGGTGATCAGCGTCTTCATCTGCTTGGGCGTGAGGTTCTGTGCCTCGTCGATGATCAGGAACTTCTTGAGGAAGGTCCGCCCGCGCATGAAGTTGAGCGACTTCACCTTGATACGCGAGCGGATCAGGTCGCGCGTGGCGGCGCGGCCCCAGTCGCCGGCGTCCTCGTCGGTCTGGTTCAGTACGTCGAGGTTGTCCTCGAGCGCGCCCATCCAGGGGTTCATCTTCTCCTCCTCGGTCCCGGGCAGGAAGCCGATGTCCTCGCCGACCGGTACGGTGACGCGGGTCATGATGATCTCCGAGTACAGCGTCTCATCGAGCGTCTGCGCGAGTGCGGCGGCCAGAGTGAGCAGGGTCTTGCCGGTCCCGGCCTGGCCGAGCAGGGTCACGCAGTCGATGTCCGGATCCATCAGCAGGTTGAGCGCGAAGTTCTGCTCGCGGTTGCGGGCGACCACGCCCCAGACGCCGTGCTTGGGGTGCGAATGGTCGCGGATGGTCTGCAGGATCGCCGTCTTGCCGGACTGCTCCTTCACGATCGCGTGGAACGGCCGGTCCGCTTCCATCCAGACGAACTCGTTCACCGCGAAGGTGGCGCACAATGGCCCGCTCACACGGTAGAAGGTGCTGCCGGACTGCTGCCAGGATTCCATCTCCTTGCCGTGCTTCTCCCAGAAGTCGGCCGGCAGTTCGCGCACGCCGGTGTAGAGCAGGTCGGTGTCCTCGAGCACCTTGTCATTGAAGTAGTCCTCGGCGGCGAGCCCCAGCGCGCGCGCCTTGATGCGCATGTTGATGTCCTTGCTCACCAGGATCACCTGGCGCCGGGCATCGCGCTCCTGCAGTGCCTTGACCACCGACAGGATCTGGTTGTCCGCCTTGCCGCTGGCCGGAATCGAGGTTGGCAGTGTCGCAGCGAGCGTCTCGGTCTGCAGCAGCAGGTGCCCGGTTCCCTGGCGTATGCCGGTGTCGGTGAGCGGGATGCCGGCGCCGAGGTCGATGCCGGGCGAACGGGCAATCACCTCCTCGAGGTAGCGGCTCGCCTGGCGGGCATTGCGCGCGACCTCGGTCATTCCCTTCTTGTGGTCGTCGAGTTCCTCGAGCGTGATCATCGGCAGGAAGACGTCGTGTTCCTCAAAGCGGAACAGGCTGGTCGGGTCGTGCATCAGTACGTTGGTGTCGACCACGAACAGTTTCGTCGCGTGCGGTTTCGTGGCGACAGGCTGCCCGGCCTGGGTGCGCGTGCGCTGGATCATCGAGTCTCCGAGGGAGTGAACCTGGGTTGGCGGGAACGCAACGGCGCCACCGTCGGCTTGGCCGCGGCGGTACGGAAACGACGCGCCCCCATCGGCATGGCCGTGGGGGCGCTGAAGACTTCGGGTGCGGGGGTGCGGCCGTCGGTCAAGACGGACAGCCTTTCGACGGACGCCGTCGGGCGTCGAAACGTCGTGGAATCATCGCGAGGCTTTCACCCTGGGCGGCTCATTCCGTGGCTCCCCCTGCAGCGAGGTCGATGAGGTCACTCTACTTCAGCGACGAGACCAGCGCCAGCACCTCGTCGACGTGTCCAGGCACCTTCACGCCACGCCATTCGCGTGCGATCGCGCCATCGGCGTCGATGACGAAGGTGCTGCGCTCGATGCCACGCACCTGCTTGCCATACATGTTCTTCATCTTCATGACGCCCCACGCCGTGCAGGCGACCTCGTCGCCATCCGAGAGCAGGTGGAACGGCAGCCCGAGCTTCTCGCGGAAGGACGCATGCGACTTCAGGCTGTCCCGGGACACGCCGACGATGGTCGCGCCCGCCTTCACGAAGGCCTCGTGGTGGTCGCGGAAGCCCGCCGCCTCCGTCGTGCAGCCGGGCGTATTGTCCTTCGGGTAGAAGAACACCACGACGAAGGCGCCGCGTGCGGCGGCAAGGTCGAAGGTGGTGCCGTCGGTGGACGGTAGCTTCAGCGCGGGGGCTCGGGTCGCGGACATCGTCGTCTCCAGTGTGCTGTGTGTCGGGTGCGATCTTCAGGCCCGGACATTACAACGCCGGCATCGCTGGCGGCTGCCGCGACGCGCCCGTTCAGCCGGCGTCCGGCAACCGGGCTGCATGCTGGGTGATGACGGCACGGTCGCGCGTCCAGCGGTAGTCGGGCGGCGGGGCGCCCGGTGCCAGGAAGGCTGGTCCCTGCAGGGCCAGCGTGCCCCTGCGCCCGGGCACCGCTCCGAACACCACCTCGTGGTGCGGGAGACGCTCCAGTTCGAGTCCGTCACAGTAGTCGCGCAGCGACAGCAGCTCGACCCCCAGGGCCTTCCAGCCGGAGAGCAGGCGCTCGAACGCTGGCAGCAGCCTTCCGCCTTCGAGTTCGGCCCGCACGGTGTAGACATGCCCGGTCGGCGGCGGCGCGACGGTGGTGAGTCCCAGCAGGTGTTCGGACACGGTGTCCGGCGTGATGCCGTCGCTGCCGATCAGTTCATCGATCGTGGGCAGCGTGGTCGGGACCTGCGGGCAGGCGATCAACTCGGCGTTGAAGGTCGGAAGGAACGGGTGCGTGCCACGGGTATCCGAGCTGTAGCCAAAGCCGAGCCGCTGGGTGTTGCGCAGTGCGTGCAGGTTCATCTGCCAGCCGGCCGCGCCATGCGCCACGGCACGAACGCCGAACACCTCGTCGAAGCGGTCGCAGGCGAGCTGCATCTCGGCGCGCGTCCACGCCTCGTCGGCGAGTGCCAGCCTGTCCTCCCAACGCACGGGGTCCCAGCCGTGGATCCCGCATTCGAACCCGGCGTCGCGCACGGCCTGCATCTGCGGGCGGCAGCTGCCGCCGATGTCCGGTCCGGGGAGCAGCGTGCCGTTGAGCAGAGTGCGCAACCCGTAGTGCTCGAGCAACGAGATTCGCGATCCGCTGCGCACGGAACCATTGCGCATGAGGCGGCGTACGGCCCGGCCGGTGTTGTCCGGACCGAGGCTGAACAGGAAGGTCGCGCCCGCGCCCTCGCGCCGCAGCAACTCGACCAGACGCGGCACGCCCTCGCGCGTACCGCGGCAGGTGTGGACGTCTACCTTGAGGGCGAGCCTCACCCGTGCGCCACCCGCCGCCCGCCGAGCGGACGCTGCGCGAAGTCCGTTCCGGTCATGCCGCGCCGACCTCGGCAGCGGCCGGCACCACGGCCGGCTGATGCATTCGTGCGCCAGCGGTGACCAGCGCGACCGCGGCGGCGCGCACCGACGCCGGATCGACGCCGGCCAGGTTGACCACCGGCGCCTCGAGGTGGCCCTGGTAGTTGCGGAACATCGATCGGTCGTATGCGAGGTCGTAGTGCTGCTCGAGCAGGGTCGACACGAACGCCGGCCAGTCGCGGGCATCGACCAGGGCGCGCCAGGATTCCAGCGTGGCTGCCGGATGCAGGCCGCGCAGGCATTCCAGCCGGTCGAGCAGGCGGGGCGCGTCCTGCACCAGGTGGTCGTACTCGTCGAGCAGCAGGCGGGTACGCGTGTCGACGGAGGCTTCGATGCGCAGGGTCGGTGCCTCGCGCATGCGTGCGATCAGCGCATCGGGCACGTGCAGCACGCCGACGCGCTTGCTCTCGGCCTCGACGTACACCGGCCGCGCCGGGTCGAAGGCGCACAGGGCCTGCCAGACCAGGGACTCGAACAGCTTCTGCGGCGGTTGCGGGTCGCCCGGCAGGTCGCCGAGCACCGAACCGCGATGGTGTGCAAGCTGCTCGAGGTCGAGCACCTGTTCACCCATTGCGTCCAGTTCGCGCAGCAGGCGGCTCTTGCCGCAGCCGGTGCGGCCGCACAGCACGCGCAAGGACAGCGTGCCGGGCAGCACCGAGAGCGCATCGATCACGTGGCGCCGGTAGGCCCGGTACCCGCCCTCGAGCTGTTCCGCTCGCCAGCCGATCTCGCGCAGCACGTGCACGAACGAGCGGCTGCGCTGGCCACCGCGCCAGCAGTAGACAAGGGGCGCCCACCGGCGCGGACGGTCGGCGAAGGCGGTCTCCACGTGGTGTGCGATGTTGCGCGCGGCCAGTGCGCCGCCGACGCGCCGGGCCTCGAACGCACCCTGCTGCTTGTACATCGTGCCCACCTGCGCGCGTTGCTCGTCGTCGAGCACCGGGCAGTTGATCGCGCCGGGCATGTGGTCTTCGGCGAACTCCGACGGCGACCGCACGTCGATGAGCACGTCGTGACGCGCCGGGTCGGCGAGGGCGCTGGCGATGTTCAGAGGAGCGGGATCTGACACGGGAGACGTTTGCTGTCGGGAGCATCCCGATGGGCGGCGAGTGTACACTCCACGCGCATGTCGGGCCATCCCGGCATTCCGGCCGTGGCGCTGCATATCACGGAATTTCCAGTGTTTTTTCAATGGCCGGCACAACGTCCTTTCCTGCAGGATCCCGACCGATGCCCTCCGATACCGCTGCCGGCTCTGCTGGTGACACCGTTGCCGCCACTGCGATCGATGCCCGCCCGGTGCGCCTGAGCGAGCTGTCCCATGGCGGTGGGTGAGGGTGCAAGCTTACGCCAGCGGTGCTGAGCGAAATCCTGGCCGCGTCGCCCGCCACGGCGGCGATCACGCGCGCCTTCCCTGACCTGCTCGTCGGTCGCGAATCGAGCGACGATGCAGCCGTGTACCGCCTGAACGACAGCCAGGCGCTGATCGCGACCACCGACTTCTTCATGCCGATCGTCGATGATCCGTACGACTTCGGCCGAATCGCTGCCACCAACGCAATCTCCGACGTGTACGCGATGGGCGGCACGCCGATCATGGCCCTGGCGCTGGTGGCCATGCCGGTGGCGAAGATCGGCGCCGCGGCCGTGCAGCGCATCCTCGCAGGTGGCGAAGCGGTCTGTGCCGCGGCGGGCATCCCGATCGCCGGCGGCCACAGCATCGACTCGGTCGAGCCGATCTACGGGCTGGTCGCGCTCGGACTCGTGCATCCGTCCCGGATCAAGCGCAACGACCAGGCGCGAGCCGGCGACGCACTGGTGCTGGGCAAGGGACTGGGCGTGGGCATCCTGAGTGCCGCACTGAAGAAGCAGGTGCTCGATGATGCCGGCTATGCACGGATGATCGAGAGCACCACCCAGCTCAACGCGATCGGAGCAGAGCTCGCCGCACGCGACAGCGTGCATGCGCTGACCGACGTCACCGGCTTCGGGCTGCTCGGCCACGCGCTCGAGATGGCCCGCGGCGCCTCGCTGGTGGCCGGCATCGAATGGGCGTCAGTGCCCGTGCTGCCCGAGGCACTCCCGCATGCCGAGCAGGGCATCGCTACCGGGGCGTCCGGACGCAACTGGCAGAGCTACGGCGCCGACATCACCCTGCCGGACTCCATGCCCGAGTGGCAGCGCAACCTGCTGACCGATCCGCAGACCAGCGGCGGCCTGCTGGTGGCGTGCGAGGCCGACACTGCAGATGCGCTCGTGGCCGAGATGCGCGCGGCCGGCTTCTCGTTCGCAGCGCGCATCGGCGGCCTGGAGGCGCCGGGGGCTGGCGGCGCTGGCGGACGCGTGGTGGTGCGCTGAGCGCGCCGGTGCTGGACAGCCCGGCGCCACAGCGCGATCACCGGGCTTTCAGTACATTGCGGATCTCGGGCCACAGCGTATCCAGCATCAGCGGCTGCGCGGCGACGGTGGGGTGGATGCCGTCGGGCTGGAAGAAGTCGCGTTTTTCGGCGAACGGCTCGAGGATGAATGGCACCAGCGGCGTCTTGGTGTTGCGCGCCGCCTCCACGAACACCTGCCGGAACTTCTCGCCGAACGTGCGGCCGTAGTTGGGCGGCAGGCGTACGCCGACCAGCAGCGGCCGGGCACTGACCTTGCGGCTGGCCGCGACCATGTATTCGAGGTTGGCGCGGGTGGTCTCGAGCGATACCCCGCGTAATCCGTCGTTGCCGCCGAGGGCGATGATGACGGCCTGAGGCCGGTGGCGCGCGAGTTCGGCGTCGATGCGGTTGCGGCCACCGAGGGTGGTTTCGCCGCTGATGCTGGCGTTGACCACCTGCCAGGCGAGATTCTCTGCCCTCAGCCGGCGTTCCAGCAGGGCGACCCAGCCGGAACCCTGCGGCAGTCCGTACTCGGCGGACAGGCTGTCGCCGAACACCATCAGCACCGGCGTGGCGACCGGCTGGGCAGCGAGCGGGGCGGGCATCCAGGACAGCAGCGCCGACAGCAGCGGGACGGCGATCCGCAGCGACCGGACCGAAGACAGGAAAGACGACAGGATGGATGACGACAAGCGGCACGCTCCGGCATTGAAGGCAGTCGATCTTACTAAACGGGTCACCACTGGCGAGTCATCGCTGCTGATCCTGTCCAGGGTCAGTTTCGAAATCGAGGCAGGTGCCTCGGTCGCGGTTCTGGGCGCCTCCGGCTCGGGCAAGACGACCCTGCTCGGCCTGCTGGCCGGGCTCGACGTGCCCACCGAAGGCCGCGTCGAGGTCCACGGCGAGGACATCTTCCGGCTGGACGAGGATGGCCGCGCCGCGCTGCGCCAGCGGCTGGTCGGCTTCGTGTTCCAGTCGTTCCAACTGCTGCCGGCGCTCACCGCGCTGGAGAACGTGATGCTGCCGCTGGAACTCGCCGGACGGTCCGATGCGCGCGAGCAGGCCTTGCCGCTGCTCGAGCGGGTGGGGCTGGCGGCCCGCGTCGGGCACTACCCGAGGCAGCTGTCCGGTGGTGAGCAGCAGCGGGTGGCGCTCGCCCGGGCGTTCGTCACGCGGCCCCGGCTGCTGATGGCCGACGAGCCCACCGGCAACCTCGATGCCGCGACCGGCAGCGGCGTGATCGAACTGATGTTCGAACTCAACCGTGAACAGGGCACGACGCTGGTGCTGGTCACCCATGACGAGCAGCTCGCCCGTCGCTGCGGCCGGCGCCTGCGGATCGCCGCCGGCGAACTGGTGGCGGACGAGTCGGATCTGAGGCCCGCGGCAGCCGGCACGCCGGTGGCCGAGCCGACGTCCGCGCCGGCGGTGCACGCGGCATGACTGGCGCGGCGAGCATGCTGCGGCTGTCGGCGCGGCTGGTCGCGCGCGACTGGCGCGCGGGGGAACTGCGGGTCCTCGTCGCCGCCCTGGTGATCGCCATCGCTGCGGTCACCAGTGTCGGCTTCTTCTCCGACCGCGTCCGGCTGGCACTGGTCGAGCAGGCCAATGCGCTGCTCGGGGCCGACCTGATCGTCGTGTCTGACCGGCCGATCGAGCCGGCGATTCGCCAGGAAGCGGAGCGCCTCGGACTGGCACAGACTACCGTGCTGCGCTTCCCGAGCATGGTCGTCATCGGCGAGCGCGCTCAGCTGTCCGAGGTGCGCGCGGTGGGCGAGGGCTACCCGGTCAAGGGCGAGATCGCACTGTCGCCCCGGCACCTCGAGCCGCCGGTGGCCACGCGCAGCGTGCCGGCGCGCGGTACCGTCTGGGTGGATACGCGGATGGTCGCGCTGCTGGGCGTCGACGCTGGCCAGTCGATCGAACTCGGCGACCGGTCGTTCACGATCGCCGGCGTGTTCGAGCGCGACGCCGAGGCCAGCGTGGGCTTCCTGTCGATGTCGCCACGCATCCTGGTCAATGCGCTCGACCTGCCCGACACGGGACTGGTGCAGCCGGCGAGCCGGATCAGCCACCGGCTGATGCTCTCCGGCACGCCGTCGGACGTCGCGCGCTTTCGTAACTTCGTCGCGCCTCGGCTGGGCGCGGGGCAGCGGACCGAGGACGTGCGCGAGGCGCGTCCCGAGCTCCGTAGCGCGATCGAGCGCGCCGAACGCTTCCTCGGACTGGCCGCGCTGGTGAGCGTGATCCTGGCCGGCGTCGCGGTCGCGCTCGCGGCGCGGCGGTTCCTGCAGCGTCACCTCGATGCGTGCGCGATGATGCGCTGCCTGGGCGCTCCGCAGCGGCAGATGGTGGGCCTCTACCTGGGTCAGTTCCTGCTGCTCGGCGGCGTGGCCAGCGCGATCGGGGTCGCCATCGGCGCGGCCGGCCAGCAGGTGCTGGTCCAGGTACTCGGATCGCTGGTGTCCGCCTCGCTGCCTCCGCCGACGCTGGCACCTGCGTTCAAGGGCCTGGTCACCGGCGTGGTCCTGCTGCTCGGGTTCGGACTGCCGCCGCTGGTCGCGCTCGCATCGGTGCCGACGCTGCGCGTGCTGCGGCGCGACCTCGGTGCGCCCGGGCGCGGCAGCCTCCTGTCGTGGCTGGCCGCCGGCACGGCGATCGCGTCGCTGGTCCTGTGGGAAGCCGCCGACCTGAAGCTCGGCCTGGCGATGCTCGGCGGCACGCTGGCCATGGTGCTTGTCTGCGCGGGCTGCGCCTGGCTCGCCATGCGCGCCGCCGGCCGCCTGGCAGGCGGTGGCCGCGGACGCGGCGCGTTCACCTGGCGCTACGGCATCGCCAACCTCAACCGGCGTGCACTCGGCAGCATCGTGCAGATGACCGCACTCGGCCTCGGCCTGATGGCGCTGCTGCTGCTCACGCTGGTGCGCGGCGAGTTGCTGGACAACTGGCGCCGGTCGCTACCGGCCGACACGCCCAACCAGTTCCTCGTGAACATCCAGCCCGACCAGGTCGAGCGGGTGCGCGCCTTCCATGTGCAGGCGGGCCTTGCGGCGCCCCAGGTGCAGCCGATGGTCCGAGGCCGCCTGGTCTCCCTCAACGGACGGCCGGTCCAGCCGTCCGACTATGGCGACGAGCGTACTCGGCGGCTGGTCGACCGCGAGTTCAACCTCTCGTTCATGGCCGACCTGCCCACCGACAACCGGATCCTCGCCGGCCGGTGGTGGACGCCAGCGGACCGCGGCGCCGCGCTGGTGTCCTTCGAGCAGGGGATCGCGGAGCGCATCGGCGTGCGCGTCGGCGACACGGTGGTCTACGACGTAGCCGGCACCCGGCGCGAGTTCATCGTGGCGAGCCTGCGCCGGGTCGACTGGGACTCCTTCCGCACCAACTTCTTTGTCGTCGCCGCCCCGGGGGCGCTCGACGGGCTGCCGGTCAGCTACGTCACCGCGTTCCGCCTGCCCGAGGGACGTGAGGGCTTCACCCACGCACTGATCCGCGAATTCCCTAACCTGCTGGTGATTGACGTCGCATCCATCCTGTCCCGGGTCCAGCAGATGATCGACCAGGTGTCTAAGGCGGTCGAGTTCCTCTTCCTGTTCACGCTGGCCGCCGGGCTGGTGGTGCTCTACGCGGCGATTGCCTCGACCCGCGACGAGCGCATCCACGAGGGTGCGATCATCCGCACGCTCGGCGGCTCGCGCCGCCAGCTGCAGGTGGTGCACCTCGCTGAGTTCACCGCGATCGGCGCGCTGGCCGGAGGCGTGGCGGCGTTCGGTGCGAGCGCGCTCGCCTGGGCGCTCGGTCGTTTCGTGCTCGGCGTCCCGTTCACCTTCGACCCTTGGGTGTGGGTCGCCGGGCTGCTCGGGGGAGCGGTGCTGGTGGGTGCGGCGGGCTGGGTCGGCACGCTGGACACCACCCGGGCGCCGCCGCTGGCGACGCTGCGCCGCCTCTAGCAAACGGGCCCGGCCGCGCGGCGGGCGCGTCCGGACCCTTGCTATACTGGCTTCGCCATGTCCCCTGCGATGCCCGCGATGATGATCGAAGTGCTCCTCGCGCTGCTCGCCCTGTTCGCGCTGGTCGCCTTCACGTGGCTCGCGCTCAAGCTCGGGCAGCTGCAACGCTCCCTCGCACGCGCCCCGGAGGACCTGGCGACGCTGCTCGACGAGAAGCACCGCGCGATGCTGGTCGACCTCCACGAGGCGCTGGCGGGTTCGGCCGAACGGGTGACGCTGGCGCAGGCGACCCAGGCCGACTTGGTGCGCTCGAGCGTGTCCCAGGAACTGCAGCAGACGCGCGAGGCTATCCAGACCCTCCAGCTCGCCCAGGGCCGCGAGCTGTCCGCCAGCCGCGAGACGATGGCGCAGCGGCTGGCCGATCTTTCCGCGGCGCTCCAGGGCCGGCTCGACGCGATGCGCAGCGAGACGCTCACCCGGCTGCACGAGACGCTGTC
>CANHBC010000021.1 GCA_947458835.1 Betaproteobacteria bacterium
CGATACACGCACCTCGCAACCGCCCAATGTCTGACGACCATAGCGGAGTGGAACCACCCCTTCCCATCCCGAACAGGACCGTGAAACGCTCCAGCGCCGATGATAGTGCGATCTTTTTCGCGCGAAAGTAGGTCATCGTCAGACTCCCCCCTCAACGCCCCGGCCATTCGGTCGGGGCGTTTTCGTTTGCAGTCTCAACGTGGAGACAGCGGGAACCATGACCGTTCCGAGCTTCATCATCTACGGGCACGACTACTGCCACCTGTGCGAGTTGATGGTCGAGCAACTGCAGCCCCTGGTCGACGCAGGGCTGATGTCCTTGCGAGTAGTGGACCTCGACGATCACCCGGAACTGGAGACGCTGCATGCGGAGCGCGTCCCCGTGCTGATCCATGAGGATGGCGAGCCCGTGTGTCACGGCCGGCTTGACCGCGCGGCGCTGGAGCGCGCGCTGATGCGCTGATGCGTAGATTTCTTTAGCGCCTGGCGCGGTCGACCTTCGGCACCCGTGTCCGTGCATGGTGAAAACCCCGGTGACACAGCAACTTGGCTAGAATCCGCGTGCGCTGCCGATGGCCGCCGGCCGGCCGCCTCGCGCGCAGTGCAGGTACACAGGAAACGTCGAACACCCGATGCAGCACATCCGCAACTTCTCCATCATCGCCCACATCGACCATGGCAAGTCCACGTTGGCCGACCGATTCATCCAGCGCTGCGGAGGCCTTTCGGATCGCGAGATGGACGAGCAGGTGCTCGACTCCATGGACCTCGAGCGTGAGCGTGGCATCACGATCAAGGCCCAGACGGCGGCGTTGAAGTACGTCGCGCGCGACGGGAAGACCTATAACCTCAACCTGATCGACACGCCCGGGCACGTCGATTTCTCGTATGAGGTGTCCCGCTCGCTGTCGGCCTGCGAAGGCGCGCTGCTGGTGGTCGATGCGTCGCAGGGCGTGGAGGCGCAGACGGTAGCGAACTGCTACACCGCCACCGAGCTCGGCGTCGAAGTGGTCGCCGTGCTGAACAAGATCGACCTGCCATCCGCCGAGCCCGAGCGAGTGATCCAGGAAATCGAAGACATCATCGGCATCGATGCCCGCGACGCGGTGCGCGCCAGTGCGAAGACCGGACTGGGGATCGACGACATCCTGGAACAGGTGATCGAACGGATCCCGCCGCCTGAGGGCGACCCGGACGCACCGTTGAAGGCGCTGATCATCGATTCATGGTTCGA
Organism: Betaproteobacteria bacterium; assembly: GCA_947458835.1. GTDB lineage: Bacteria > Pseudomonadota > Gammaproteobacteria > Burkholderiales > CAIKXV01 > CAIKXV01. The sequence continues at coordinate 1,235 of CANHBC010000021.1, forward strand.
CAATTACGTCGGCGTGGTGATGCTGGTACGCGTGAAGGATGGCACGCTCCGTCCCAAGGACAAGCTGCTGCTGATGGCCACGGGCGCGACGTACGGTTGCGAACAGGTCGGCGTGTTCACACCCAAGGGGCGGCCTACTGATTCGCTCTCGGCTGGGGGCGTCGGTTACGTGATCGCCGGCATCAAGGAACTCAAGGCCGCGATGGTGGGCGACACCGTCACGCTCGCCGACCGGCCGGCCGCGGAACCGCTGCCTGGCTTCAAGGAGATCAAGTCCCAGGTGTTCGCGGGGCTTTATCCGGTCGAGTCCAACGCGTACGAGGCGCTGCGTGACGCGCTCGAGAAGCTGCACCTGAACGACTCGTCGCTGCGCTACGAGCCGGAGACTTCGCAGGCCCTCGGGTTCGGCTTCCGCTGCGGCTTCCTGGGACTGCTCCACATGGAGATCGTCCAGGAAAGGCTCGAGCGCGAGTACGACATCGACCTGATCACCACCGCGCCGACGGTGGTGTACCGCGTCCTGATGCGCGACGGCGAGACCATCGAGATCGACAACCCCTCGAAGCTTCCCGAGCAGTCGAAGATCGAGGACATCCTGGAGCCGATGATCAAGGCAACGATCATCGTCCCGCAGGATTACGTCGGACCAGTGATGACGCTGTGCAACCAGAAGCGTGGGGCGCAGAAGGACATGCACTACTCCGGGCGGCAGGTGATCCTGACCTACGAGTTGCCGCTCAACGAGGTGGTGATGGATTTCTTCGACAAGCTGAAGTCCGTCAGCCGCGGCTATGCGTCGCTCGATTACGAGTTCACCGACTTCCGTTCCTCCGATCTGGTCAAGCTGGACATCCTGATCAACGGCGAAAAAGTCGACGCGCTGTCTGTCATCGCCCACCGCTCGACCAGCCAGAGCCGCGGGCGCGAGCTTGCGGTGAAGATGCGCGAGCTGATCCCGCGGCAGATGTTCGATGTCGCGGTGCAGGCGGCGATCGGCGCGCATATCATTGCACGCGAGACCATCAAGGCCCTGCGCAAGAACGTGCTGGCCAAGTGCTACGGCGGCGATATCAGCCGCAAGCGCAAGCTGCTCGAGAAGCAGAAGGCCGGCAAGAAGCGGATGAAGCAGGTTGGCCGGGTCGAGATCCCCCAGGAGGCCTTCCTGGCCGTCCTGCGTACCGACAGCAAGTGACGAACGAAGAGAGCGCACCTTGAACTTCCCCCTGATCATGCTGGTGCTGCTCGTCTTCACCGGCGGAATCTGGCTACTCGATCGGTTCGTGCTCAGGCGCAACCGTCCGCAGGGCAAGCCGGAGCCCTGGTGGATCGAGTACCCGAAGAGCTTCTTTCCGGTGATCCTGATCGTCTTCGTGCTGCGCTCGTTCCTGTTCGAACCGTTCAAGATTCCTTCGGGATCGATGATCCCCACGCTTCTGGTGGGTGACTTCATCCTGGTGAACAAGTACACCTATGGCGTCCGGCTGCCGGTCGCCAACGTGAAGGTGATGGACATGGGCTCGCCGCAGCGCGGCGACGTGATGGTCTTCCGCTACCCCGAGGATCCTTCGCTCGATTACATCAAGCGCGTGGTCGGAGTGCCGGGTGACCGCGTCGCCTATCGCGACAAGCAACTCGAGATCAACGGCACGCCCGTGCCGGTGAAGCCGGTCGGCGACTACAGCTACGTGGAGGGAGGGCTGTCCTTCGTCAATGCGCGTCGGCTGTCCGAGACGATCGGCGTGACGGCGCACGACATCCTGGTGCAGCCGGAGATGCCCACCCTGCAGCCGGGCGGGGTGCGGCGCTTTCCGCAGCGCGAAAATTGCGAATACAATGATTCCGGCTTCACCTGCACGGTGCCTCCGGGGCACTACTTCACGATGGGTGACAACCGTGATGCCAGCGCCGACAGTCGCTACTGGGGATTTGTCCCGGAGCGCAACATCGTCGGCAAGGCGGTCATGATCTGGTGGAACTTCGACGCGATGGGCCGCATCGGTACGCGGATACAGTGAAGGTAGGGACCTCGTCCATGCGCGAGCGGCAAAAGGGCATATCGCTGATCGGGTTCCTCCTGGTCAGCGTTGCGATCGTGTTCATCAGCATCTTCGCGCTGAAACTCGTGCCCGCCTACCTCGAGCAGTACACCATCGAGAAGGTCTTCCGGCAGATCACGAACAACCCCGAGTTCAGCAATGCCACCGCGGCCGACGTGCGTGCGGCATTCGCCCGGCAGGTCTCGATCGACTCGGTCCGTGCGGTCGGTCCCTCGGATCTCGAGATCACGCGGGAGGCCGGAAAGCTTGTGATCGAGACGCAGTATCAGGTCACCATCCCGCTGATCGCGAACGTCAGCCTGCTGGTTGATTTCAAGGCGAGTTCGCGCTGAGGCGGCGTAGCCGCTGCGCGCCGCGACGCCGTCCACGCCCAAGATGTCCCGCGCGATCCAGCATGCATTCTCCGAACCCAGGCTGCTCTCGCGCGCACTGACGCACCGCAGCTTTGGCGCCGACAACAACGAGCGGCTCGAGTTCCTCGGTGACAGCGTGCTCAACTGCGTGGTTGCTCAGGCACTGCTCGACCGATTCCCGGCGGCCACGGAGGGCGAGTTGTCCCGGCTGCGTGCGAACCTCGTGAACCAGCAGGCGCTGTTCGAGGTCGCACTCGGGCTGGAACTGGGCGCATCGCTGCGGCTGGGGGAGGGCGAGGCACGCACCGGCGGGCACCGCAGGCCGTCCATCCTTGCCGATGCGTTCGAGGCCGTGGTCGGCGCCGTGTTCATCGATGCCGGGTATGGGGCAGCGGCCGCCTTCGTGCTGGCGAACCTCGGGCCCCGGCTCGGCGCCATCGACATCCACGCGCCGGCGAAGGACCCCAAGACCCGGCTGCAGGAATGGCTGCAGGCCCGCCGCCACCCGTTGCCGCGCTATGTCGTGGTGTCGATCACCGGGGAGGCGCATGCCCAGCGCTTCGAGGTCGAATGTACGCTGGAGGCGCCACCGCTGAAGACCCGTGGCACCGGATCGAGCCGGCGAGCGGCCGAGCAGTCGTCCGCCGAGGTGGCGTGGCTGCAACTCGCGGAGCGGCAGCCATGACCACCACGCCGAAGCAGTCCGGGCGCATCGCGATCGTCGGCCGGCCGAACGTGGGCAAGTCGACGCTGCTCAACCGACTGATCGGAACCCGCCTTGCCATCGTCTCGAAGCGGCCGCAGACGACCCGGTCCAATCTGCTCGGCATCCTGACCCGCGGCGACCAGCAGTTCGGCTTCGTCGACACGCCGGGCCTTCAGGACAACCGCAGCGGCCATCGCTCCCGCACCTACAACCGGGAAGCGATCCAGGCGCTCGATGGAGTCGACGCGGTGGCCTGGGTGGTCGAGGCCGACCGGTTCGGCCCCGCCGACCAGGCGGTGGCGAGGGCCTTGCCGCCCGGGCTGCCGGTGGTGCTGGTGATCAACAAGATCGACCAGATGCGCGACAAGCGCATGCTGCTGCCGTTCATCGATCGCGTGCGTCGCGAGCGTGAGTTCTCGGCGATGGTGCCGGTCAGCGCCGAACACGACGCGTCCTTCGATCCGCTGCTCGACGCGCTGGCGGTGCACCTGCCAGAGCAGGATGCCCTCTACGACCCGGATGCACTGACCGATCGTGGCGAGCGCTACTTCGCCGGGGAGATCCTCCGCGAGAAACTGTTCCGGTTCCTGGGTGCCGAGCTCCCCTACGACTGCGACATCGAAATCGACACCTTCGAAGAGTTGCCCAGGCTGCGCCGCATCTACGCGACGATCACCGTCGCGCGCCCCGGCCAGAAGGCGATCGTGATCGGCGAACGCGGCGCACAGCTCAAGGCGATCGCCACCGCCGCGCGGCATGACATGGAGGCGCTGTTCGGCTGCAAGGTCTTCATGGAACTCTGGGTAAAGGTGCAACGCGCGCGCGCGCGGCCGGCCGGTGGCCCCGACGTCGCGCTGCCGGGCGAGCCCGGGCAGGACTGACATGGCCGGGGGCGGAACCCGGGTCACGCAGGTGCCGGCCTTCGTGCTCCACACCTATCCGTTCCGCGAGACCAGTCTCATCGTGGAGGCGTTCACAGGTCCGTACGGCCGCATCGCGTGGGTCGCGCGGGGTGCGCGGCGGGCTGGATCGGCGATGCGCGGCCTCCTGCTGCCATTCCAGCCGATGTCGGCCGGATGGGGCGGGCGGGGCGAGCTGCGCACGCTGCACAAGGTCGAGTGGATCGGCGGCCTGCCGCCGCTGCGCGCGACGCCGCTGCTCTGCGGCCTGTACGTGAACGAGCTGCTGCTGCGGCTGCTGCGCAGGGAGGATCCGCACGAGCAGTTGTTCGAGGATTACGCGCGCGTACTGGTGGACCTCTCTGTCGGCACGGGCTTGTCGGCGACGCTGCGACGTTTCGAGCGTGAACTGCTCGCTGGTATCGGCTACGGGCTCGTGCTCGACCGGGATGCGTCCAGCGGCGCGCCGATCGATCCGTCGGCGCGCTACGTGTACCTCGTCGGCGCCGGTCCGGTGCCGATGGAGACCGGGCGCGAGGGCATAGAATTGAGCGGGCAGACGCTGGTCGACATGTCGCTCGACCGCTACACCGATGCGCGAAGCCTGCAGGAAAGCAAGCTGCTGACACGCCACGTGCTGGCCCATTACCTCGGCGACCAGCCATTGCACACGCGCGACCTGCTGCGTTCTCTGCAGGCCCTCTGAAACCCCTCGACGGGACGGACCCGTAACACGATGACCCGACTGAGCGTCAACCTGAACAAGATCGCACTGCTGCGCAATTCGCGCGAGAGCGGGCTGCCTAGCGTGACCCGGGCGGCCGAAGTGTCTATCGCCGCCGGTGCGCTCGGCATCACGGTGCATCCGAGGCCGGACCAGCGCCACATCCGGCCCGGCGACGTGCACGACCTGTCGCGGCTGCTCGATGCCCGGCCCGGCATCGAGTTCAACATCGAGGGCAACCCGTTCCACAACCTGATGCAACTCGCGCTCGAGGTCCGGCCTGACCAGTGCACGCTGGTGCCGGACGAGGCCGGTGCACTCACGTCCAGCTTCGGCTGGGCGCTACCCGAGCGAGCGGCCGAACTCGAGCCGCTGGTGAAGCGGCTGAAGGACGCCGGTATCCGCGTGAGCCTGTTCATGGATCCCCGACCGGAAGCGATGCGTCTCGCACGCGATCTGGGAGCCGACCGGATCGAGCTGTACACCGAGGCCTACGCCAGCCATCCGGACGATGCCGCGGTGCTGGCGAGTTATGTCGAGAGCGCGCAGGCCGCACGCGAGGCGGGCCTGGGGGTCAATGCGGGGCACGATCTCAACCTCGTCAACGTCGGCCGCTTCGTGTCCGCGGCTGCGCCGATCGACGAGGTATCGATCGGCCATGCACTGGTCGGCGACGCACTGGAGATAGGGCTGGCTTCGGCGGTCCGGGCATACGTGGCCGCGCTGGCGGCCGGAAAGGTGGAGGCATGATCTACGGAATCGGTACCGACCTGGTCGCACTCGACCGCGTCGAGCGGCTGCTCGCACGCTACGGCGATCGCTTCGTCGAGCGGGTGCTGATGCCCGACGAGCGCAGCGCATTCGAACGTACGCGGCGGCCGGTCAACTTCCTCGGCCAGCGCTTCGCGGCCAAGGAAGCGTGCTCGAAGGCCTTCGGGCTCGGGTTGCGGTTCCCGGCGACGCTGCACCAGATGGGCGTGGCCAGCGATCCGCGTGGCAAGCCGCTCCTGGTGTTCGGCGACGCGCTGGCCGCGCATGCGGCGCGCGAGGGAGTACAGGGCGGGCATGTTTCGCTCACCGACGAACGCGGCATGGTCTGCGCGATGGTCGTGCTCGAGCGCGCAGGCGAGGGGGAGAGCCGATGAGCACGACCGACATGCGCAATGCCCCCCGGCCGCTCGGTCCGGTGATGCTCGACGTGGCCGGGCTCGTGCTCGACGCCGACGACCGACGGCGCCTTGGCCATCCCTCCTGCGGCGGCGTCATCCTGTTCGCGCGCAACTACGAATCGCCCGCGCAACTGGCTGCGCTGGTGGCATCGATCCACGCGCTACGCACGCCCACGCTGCCGGTCGGCGTCGATCATGAGGGTGGACGCGTCCAGCGATTCCGCGAGGGGTTCACCGCCATCCCGTCGATGGGCTCGATCGGCGCCGGCTGGGCCGAGGACCCCGAAGGGGCCTGCCGCAGGGCAGGACGGGCAGGCGAGGTGATGGCGGCCGAGCTCCGTGCCTGCGGCGTCGACTTCACCTTTGCGCCGGTCCTGGACCTCGATTTCGGGCGCAGCGGCGTGATCGGCGACCGTTCGTTCCACCGCGACCCGGCAGCGGTGGTACAGCTCGGGCGTGCGCTGGTGCGCGGCCTGGGTCGCGGCGGGATGGCCTCGGTAGGCAAGCACTTTCCCGGGCATGGCTACGCCGAGGCTGATTCCCACGTCGACGTGCCCGTGGACGATCGGCCGCTGGAGGCCATCCTGACGGACGACGCGCTGCCCTATGTACGCCTGGCACCGGGCGACCTGGCCGCGGTCATGCCGGCGCACGTGATCTACCCGGCGGTGGACGCGCAGCCGGCGGGCTTCTCTCGGACCTGGCTACAGGACATCCTGCGCCGCCGACTCGGCTTCGACGGGGCCATCCTGAGTGATGACCTTTCGATGGAAGGCGCGCGCGTGGCCGGAGACGTCCACGGCAGGGCACTCGCCGCGCTGTCGGCGGGCTGTGACCTGGTGCTCGTCTGCAACCGTCCGGACCTGGCCGACGAGCTGCTCACGGCGCCGTTGCCGCTGGTCGGTGCGGCTGCGGCGCGCCGGCTGTCGGCGCTGCGTGGCCGCTCGCCCGTGTCCGGAGAACCGGCTGGCCTTCAGGCGCTGCAGGCTTCGGACTGGCATGCACAGGCCGTGCGTGCGCTTGGCGATCGATGAGATTGCGCCGCGGAAGGTGCACATGACCGGTAGCCCGCCGGAACTGTTACCTTGTCGGACGCAGCGCGGCTCGCGCACGCTCGGACTCCTGCCGCGCGCTCCGCGCCTCACGGCGCTGTAGAACGGCCGCTCCCTTCCCAGTCACCGTCAGACCCGACCCATGTCCGACCTCTCGAACCGGAGACCCCAGGATTACGCCTTCGAGGACTGGCGGCACCTCCATGAGTCCGACCGGGAGGCGTTCGAACTGCGACGCAGGGAAGCCCTCGAGTCGGTCATCCAGGCCGCGCCTGCGGACATGCAGACCCGGCTGCGCGGCCTGCAGTTCAGGCTCGACATGGAGCGTGCGCGCGCTGGCAGCGGCCTGGCATCGTGCCTGAAGGCGCAGTCGATGATGTGGGACAGCCTGCTGCGGATGCGCGATGCGCTTGCCGAATTGTCCGGCCTCGAGGATGACGGACTGCTGGGCGCGGTCGCGCGTAGTCGGGCCGAAGCGCGCACGGCGACGATCATCCCGTTCCGGCCAGCCCGCCCGCCGGAGTCCGACGGGCTTCCCACTGAACCAAAGTAATCTATTCGAATCAGTACGGTGAACAATAGTCCTGAGAGACCGCTTCAGGAAGATCCTGCGTCAGCCGATCGATCGGGTCTCCCTCCGGCGGAGCCCGAGCAACGGTCTGCATTGCCGGAGCGCGAGGCGTTGCTCCGCCGCTCCTCCGAGCTCCCGCACAGACCCGGCGTCTACCGAATGATCGGTGCGGACGAGAACGTGCTCTACGTCGGCAAGGCGATCGACCTGCGCAAGCGCGTCGCTTCCTACTTCCAGGCCGGCCGTCATGCGTCGCCGCGGATCGAGCTGATGGTGCGCCAGGTGTGCCGTTTCGACATCACGATCACCCGGTCCGAGTCCGAGGCGCTGCTGCTCGAGAACAACTTCATCAAGTCGCTGCAGCCGCGCTACAACATCCTGTACCGCGACGACAAGTCGTATCCATACCTGCGGATCGGCGCGGGGCCATTCCCCCGGCTGGCGTTCTACCGCGGGGCCCTGGACGGCAAGTCGCGCTACTACGGGCCGTTCCCCAATGCAGGTGCGGTGCGCGCGAGCATCCAGCTGATCCAGAAGGTGTTCCGCCTGCGGACCTGCGAGGAGACGGTGTTCCGCAACCGTTCGCGGCCCTGCCTGCTGCAGCAGATCCACCGCTGTACCGGGCCCTGCGTCGGCCTGATCGAACCCCAGGCCTATGCCGAGGACGTCGCCGATGCGATGCTGTTCCTCGAGGGACGCGACGACCTGGTCATCGAGAAGCTGGTGCGCCGGATGGAAGCGGCCTCCGAGCGGCTGGCATTCGAGGAGGCGGCAACCCTGCGTGACCAGATCCAGGCGCTGCGCAAGGTCCGCGAGTCGCAGTTCGTCGATGCCGGCACTGCGACCGACGCCGACGTCGTTGCCTGCGAATCGATCTCCGGTCGTTTCTGCGTGAACATTGCGATGATCCGCGCTGGCCGACACGTGGGCGATCGAAGCCTGTTTCCTGACCATGCCGACGGCGCAGCCCCGGGCGAAGTGCTGGCGGCGTTCCTGTCTCAGCACTATCTTGGCGCGGACGTTCCGACCCAGATCATCGTGCACCCGCCGATCGAGGCCGACGGCCTGCTGGAGGTGCTGTCTGAACAGGCGGGACGGAAGGTGCACCTGTCCACCAATCCGCGCGAGACCCGTCGCCGTTGGCTCGAGATGGCGATGCAGAATGCCCGCCTCGCGCTCGAGCGGCGCCTGGCCAGCCTGCAGAACCAGGAGGCGCGGCTGGCCGCGCTGCAGGAGGCCCTGCACCTGCCTGACGCCGTGCGCCGGATCGAGTGCTTTGACGTGAGCCATACGATGGGCGAGGCGGCCGTGGCGTCGTGCGTGGTCTACGACGGCGACGGCATGCGCCCGGGCGAGTACCGCCGCTACAACGTGGCACCGGATGCGCCAGGCGACGACTACGCCGCGATGCGCGAGGCGCTCGAGCGCCGCTTCCGACGCGCGGTGGCGGGGGAGGGACGGCTGCCCGACCTGCTGCTGATCGACGGCGGACCCGGGCAGTCACGCATCGCGCGCGAGGTCCTTGACGACCTGGGCGTGATCGACCTGCCGGTGGTCGGCGTGGCGAAGGGCGAAGGACGCAAGCCCGGGCTCGAGACACTCGTCTTCACCGACGGCCGCGAAGGACTACAGCTGGCGATGGACCACCCGGGTGCACACCTGGTGCAGCAGATCCGCGACGAGGCCCACCGATTCGCGATTCAGGGCCATCGCGCACGACGCGACCGCAAGCGCGTGGGCTCGGCACTGGACGGCATCCCGGGCGTGGGTCCGCGCCGTCGCCAGCAACTGCTCGCCCGCTTCGGCGGATTGCGCGGGGTAGCCGCCGCGAGCGCGCAGGACCTGATGCAAGTGGATGGAATCAGCCATGCACTCGCTGAACGCATCTACCGGGCGCTACACTGAGCCGATGTATCCCGCACTGCCAAACCACCTCACGTGGGCGCGCATCGTCGCGATCCCGATCTTCATCGCGGTCTTCTACCTGCCGGACGACTGGCTCCTGCCGCAGCAGAAGAACCTGGTGGGCACGGTCCTGTTCGTCGGCGCGGCGCTCACCGACCTGCTCGACGGATACATCGCCCGGCGCTATCAGCTGACCACGCCGTTCGGGGCATTCCTCGACCCGGTCGCCGACAAGCTGATCGTCGCTGCCGCGCTGATCCTGCTGGTCGAACTGGACCGGGTGGGCGCGGTGGTGGCTGCGATCATCATCGGACGCGAGATCACGATCTCCGCATTGCGCGAATGGATGGCGAAGGTCGGTGCGAGCCGCAGCGTGGCGGTGTCGATGATCGGCAAGGTGAAGACGGCCGCGCAGATGACGGCGATTCCGATGCTGCTCTACCACCAGCCGCTGCTGGGCATCGACGTGCAGGCGGCCGGCACCTGGCTCATCTACCTCGCTGCGGTGCTCACACTATGGTCGATGGCGTACTACCTGCGGCGTGCGCGACCCGTCGCGGCGGGCGACATGCAGGACGGATAGCGTCGATGGCGCACGCGATGTCGCATTGCACGCATCGACGTGCTTGACATCTTCGCCGCCGAATCTATAATTCGGGCTCCTGTGATGCGGGAATAGCTCAGCTGGTAGAGCGCAACCTTGCCAAGGTTGAGGTCGGGAGTTCGAGCCTCCTTTCCCGCTCCAATCAATACCGTGGGGAGCGCACATCGCGCTTCCCATTTTTGTTTGATAGACGTGCATCGCCCGCAGCATCGCCAACGCGGCAGCCGGCGCGCAGGTCGAACACCCGTCCGAAGCAGAGGACGGCACAGGGCGGGGTGGCAGAGTGGTTATGCAGCGGCCTGCAAAGCCGTGTACGCCGGTTCGATTCCGACCCCCGCCTCCATTATTGATTTCGCCGCCCGGGTGGTGAAATTGGTAGACACAACGGACTTAAAATCCGTCGCCCTTGAATGGGCATACCGGTTCGAGTCCGGTTCCGGGCACCAGTCACCGTGATCATCTATGACTTCCGCTGCGATCTCGAGCACCGGTTCGAAGGCTGGTTCGGTTCGCAGGACGATTGCGAGCGTCAGTTGCAGGCCGGGCACGTCCGCTGCCCGGTGTGCGACGGCTCGACCGTCACGCGCGTCCCCAGCGCGCTGCATGTAAAGCGTACCGAGCCGGAACCCGTGCGCCGTGCGCCTGCCGGGCCACGCGCATCGATGGCTGTGCAGGGCGGGGAGGGTACTCCACCGCAGGCTGCAGCCGGTGATGATCCGGCGGCGCTCCGAGAGGCCATGGACCAGTTGCGCCGATGGGTCGCGTCGACCGAGGATGTCGGGCAGGCGTTTGCAGAGGAGGCGCGGCGCATTCACAACCAGGAAGCGCCCGAGCGTGCGATCCGTGGCGTCACCACACCTGCGGAGGTCCGTGCGCTCAGCGAGGAAGGCATCCCGGTGCTACCGCTGCCTGCGCACCTGGTCGACAAGCAACACTGAGGGGCAGCGGCACGCTGGCCGGGCTCAGGCGACCCACTCGCTCACCGGTGCCCTGGCCTCGTGCAGCGGCTGTGTGACCACGTCCACCAGCGTAGGTCCGCCGTGCTCGGCGGCGGCAGCCAGTGCCGCGCGCAGCATCGACGGATCGGTCACGCGCCAGGTGCGTACGCCATAGGCCTCGGCGACCTTCGCGTGGTCGGTTCGTGTGAAGTCGACCGAGAAGTAGCGCTGCTGGAAGCCGGTTTTCTGGCCGGCCTTGATCCAGCCGAATACGCTGTTCGACACCACGACCATCATGATCGGCAGCCGCAGGCGCACGATCGTCTCGAGTTCGCCGGCGGTGAATGCGAAGCTGCCATCGCCCATCACCGATACGCATTTCGCCTGCGGACGACCGAAGTGGGCGCCGATCGCGCCAGACATGGAATAGCCGAGTGCGCCGTGGGCGCGATTGGAGATGAAGTGCCGCCCCGATTCGCGGAACCGGTAGAACGCCGAGAAGTAGGGGCAGGGCGTGCCGGGGTCGCACACCACCACGGCATCTGAAGGCAGGACTTCGTTGAGCGTCGCCACCAGCCGCTCGGGCAGCACCTCGGTCTCGCCGCTGGCGGCGAGTCGGTCGAATGCAGCGAACTTCTCCTGCAGCGCGCGCACGACCCGTGCCTCGCCGTCGTGCCGCCTCGCTCCCGTCGAACGTCGACCGAGTTCCGCGTCGATCGCCTGGAGTGCGAGGCGGGCATCCCCCACCAGGGCGACCTCGGTACGGTAGATCGCACCGATCACCTGCGGATCTGCGTCGATGTGAACGATGCGCGTACCGCGCCTGGGGAATCGCCAGCGCTCGGTGGTCACGCTGCCGGCACGGCAGCCGATGAACATCACGAGGTCCGCTTGCTCGACCACTGCGCGCGTGGGCAACGTCCCGCCGTTGCTGCCGACCACGCCGACGCACAATGGATGTGTCTCGGCCAACGAGCCCTGGCCGGAGATGGTGGTGGCGACGGGCGCCCCGAGCCGCTCCGCGACGCTCGCGAGTTCGGCTTCTGCACCGGAGATCACCACGCCGCCGCCGCAGAGGATCAGCGGACAATTCGCAGACAGCAGCGCATCGACCGCTGCGACGACCGCTGCGGGATCAGGCGCGCTCCGCCAGGATGGATAGGTCGCATGCTCGGGCTGCGCCCACACGTCGTCCGGATCGACCGCGACATCCTTCTGCGTGTCGAACGGCAGTGCCAGGTGCGCCGCACCCGGCTTGCCGCTGGTCATTGCGCGGAACGCTGCACGCACCGTCTCCGGAAGACGGTCGGCGCGGTCGATGACTGCATTCCATTTGGTGAGAGGCCGGAACAGCGACCGCTGGTCCAGTTCGGTTAGCGTGTAGCGGCCCCGCGACGTCGTGGCTATGTCGGTCGTGATGCCGAGCACCGGAATCGAGCTTTCATTCGCCTCGACGATGCCCGGCAGGATGTAGGTCGCGCCGCCGCCGCTGGGGCCTTCGCATACCCCGACGCGGCCGCTCACCCGGGCGTAGGCGTCGGCCATGTAGGCAGCCGACCGTTCGTCGCGGGTGAGGATGTGCTGGATGCCGTGGTCGAGCGTAGCCAGCGCATCGTAGAGCGGCAGGCTGGTGTCGCCGCACAGTCCGAACACGTGTCGGACACCGTGTGCCTGGAGCATGCGCACCATGGCTTCTGCGCCGCTGAGCTTCGTCATAGAGGTCTCGTTCCGCAGGTCGGATGCATGCCGCGAGTGTATACAGGGTCTTGCGGCGGCGCGGCTGCCGTGCCCCGGCAGTGGCATTCCGGCAGGCGCCTGGCGGTGTCTGTTTGCGGCCGTGAACGGTTATTATGTAAATTGTAGAATCCAAAGGAAACGCGCCGAAGCGCGTCTCCCTTGCGTGGCCGCGGATCAGCGCTGCCCGCTCATCGCGAACGGACTGCCGTCCAGCCCTTGCCTTCGATGCGGTCGCCGACGACACGACCGGCGAAGTCACGCGTGGCACCGGCACCGTCGACCAGCGAGAAGCTGATCTGGTCGCCGCGAAGCGTACCCTTTGCAACCTTGACCGAGCCGCCGCTGCCTTCGAACTTCTGGTACTGCTGGGTCAGCGAGACTGTGACCGGCGCACCCGAAGTCGGCGTGATCGTCCACGAACCCGCAACCTTGGCAGGAACGATCCACAGGTAGATCGTCTGGTTGCTGCCGGCCACGGATTCAGTGCGGTCGGCCTCCCAGTCACCCATGGTGAACGCATGGGACACGACGCGCGTACCCGGGCGCATGTCGAGTACCGTCGGGCGCAGCTTCAGGTTCAGCCCGGGCAGCAGGTACATCGTGACCACGGCTGCATCGGTGAAGTTGTGCTCGAAGATGTTGGTCTGCAGGAAGCGCGCCTTGCCGGCCAGTCCGAGTTCCTGTGCCCAGCAGTTGGCGATGTTGAACCGCCCGTCGTCCAGTTCGATGCCGCGCGCATTGGCGCCGCGCTTGGCGGCGGCCAGCACGATGCGCCCGTCGCCAGAGCCGAGGTCGACCAGCGTCTCGCCGGACTTCAGCTCGGCGAAGTCGAGCATGCGCTCGACCGTCTGCAGGCGCGTCGGTACGTAGATCACATCACGCCCCGGGCCGGTATCGTCGTACTTCTTGTGGCAGGCCGACGGACGCTGGTCCTCGGTGTAGAGCTGAGCAGACACTGGGCCGGCAACGGCGAGGCCCAGGCCGATTGCGAGGACGCCTGCAGCGCCTCGGAAGCTGTGCATCATGATGTTCCGTTCTCCCTGTTGTTGAAGGCGACGCACCCCGCCACCATCCTCGCGAGAATATCGCGTTTGGATGCCCGTGGCGCTCCCATCGACGCAGTACTCGTCGCGCGGGATCCGGGCCTTGCGCGTGCGTAAGAGGACGACCTCGCGCCGAGGCGAAAACGTCGGCTGCCTTGCGGTGGTCCGCTACCTGCGCGGGGCCGCTTCGATCATTTCGGCGATGCGCTGCTGTCCCGCGCTGCGCGCCCATGCGGCGGCCGTGCGCCCTGCATCGGTCGTGCGTGTGGCGTCGGCGCCGCGCCGGAGCAGCAGCGCTACCGCGTCCGCGCGCCCTTCCGACGCGGCCATCATCAGGGGCGTGGTGCCGTTGTCGGACGCGGCATTGATGTCCGCGCCCGCGTCGAGCAGCAGCGCCAGCACGCCATCATGCCCGCGCAGCGCGGCGTAGTGCATCGCCGTCCAGGCCGGTTCGTCGGTATTGATGCGAACGCGTCTCCCCAGCAGTTCGCGCACGATGCCCTCGCTGCCGCCGAGCGCGGCGTACATGAGTGGTGTCTCGCCGAACCGGTTGCGCGTCTCCAGGCGTGCACCCGCTGCCATGAGCACGTTGAACACGTCGCGATGGCCGTGCTGCGCCGCGCGCGCGAGCAGCGTGTTGCCGTCCTTGTCGGTCGTGTTCACGTCGATGCCACGGGCAAGCAGCGCGCGCACCGTCGCGGCCTGGTTGGCATCCACGGCCTCGAACACCTTGTCGAAGGCCGACTGGGCGCGCGCCTGCGGCGCGGGTGCCATCAGCGCGACCGTGGGCACCGCCGCCAGCCACTGCAGGGCGACGCGTCGCCCGGGAACGGAAGACTTCTGCGGGCTCATGCGGGAACCTTGAACAGCGTGCGGAAGTTATGGGTGCTGGCCTCGGCCACCGCCGCGACCGGCAGTTCGCGCAGCCGTGCGATCTCGGCGGCCACCAGCGTAACGAACGAGGGCTCGTTGGTGCGTCCCCGATGCGGCACCGGCGCGAGGTACGGCGAATCGGTCTCGATCAGCAGTCGGTCGAGCGGTACCTCGCGCGCTACCTCTTTCAGCGCGGCGGCGTTGCGGAAGGTCACGATCCCCGAGAACGAGATCATGAACCCGAGGTCGATCGCAGCCATCGCGACGTCCAGTGTCTCGGTGAAGCAGTGCATCACGCCACCCACCTGTGCAGCGCCCTCCTCCCGCAGGATCGCCAGCGTGTCAGCAGCCGCTGCACGCGTGTGGACGATCAATGGCTTGCGGCAGGCGACGGCGGCGCGGATATGGCGCCGGAAGCGTTCCTGCTGGGCTGCCGCTGGTGGCGTGCCAGGATCGTCGAGCCGGAAATAGTCGAGGCCGGTCTCGCCGATGGCCACCACGCGAGGCAGCGCCGCACGCTCGAGCAGCTGCTCGACGGTGGTCGTATCGGTGGCGGGCTGGTCGGGGTGCACACCGACCGAGGCAAACAGGTTTGCATGTGCAAGGGCCAGCGCATGCACGCGCGGGAAATCCTCCAGGTTCACGGCCACGCACAGCGCGTGGGTGACGCCGGCCTCCTGCATGCGTGCCAGCACGCCTTCGCTGTCGGCAGCGAGCGCGGGGTAGTCGAGGTGGCAATGCGAATCGATGTACATGTCGTTGGAGGACCGGAGGTCGCAGCAGGGTGGCACCGCGCGATCAACGCGCGCCGGTCGCCTGCAGGTAGTCGAGCCAGAGCGCTTCGAGCGTCAGCTGCGCGTTCAGCGGATGGCGGATCCATCGCTGTCGCTGGGCGAGTGTACGGTGCAGGCGGGTGATCGCGCGCAGCGTCATCGCTGCCGAGAGGCGCTGCAGGGTCGCCGCTTCCGCGGGGTGGAAGCGAGGGCGCGCACCGGCCTTCACCCGCGCGAGATCGTGCGTCCACTGGACCAGCCAGGTCAAGACCTGAGGGGCGCCCGCCTCCTTCGTCTCGCGCGCTGCGGCCAGCGCGGTGGTGCCGCCGCCGGACACGCAGCGCAGCCACGCCCGGTGCAAGGCCACACGCACCGGGTCGGCATCGTCGAGGGCCGCCTGGGGGGCACCGCCCGCCAGCGCCAGGGCGGTCGGGGCATCCCCCACGCCCTGCGCCTGCAGCCAGCCGACCGCCTCGTCGAACCCGGGGCGTGGCAGGGCCACGCGCATGCAGCGGCTGAGCACGGTCGCACTGACCCGCTGCAGCCGGTGCGCGACCAGCAGGAAGCGCATGCCCGGCGGCGGCTCCTCCAGGAGCTTGAGCAGGGCATTGGATGCGGCCACGTTCATCGCATCGGCCGGATGGATCACCACCACCCGCGCTCCGCCCCGGTGGCTGCTGAGCTGGGCCAGTTCGTTGAGCGGGCGCAACTGCCCGATCAGGATGGCCTGGCTGGGCGCCTTCCCCTTCGGCTTGTCGTCCGCACCCGCCCGCGGTTCGGCGCCCTCCTCCTCGCCGTCACCGTCGTCGGCGGCCAGCGATGCGGGCTCGATCAGACGCAGGTCCGGATGGTTGCCGGCCTCGACGAGTCGGCAGCCGGGACACTCCAGGCAGGGGCGCCGTGGCGCCTCGGCCGGTGCCTCGCACAGCCAGTGCGCGGCCATCGCCAGCGCGAAGCGGCGCTCGCCGATACCCGCCGGGCCATGCAGCAGCATCGACGGCACGCCGGAGCGCACGGCAGCTTCCCAGGCCTGCCGGTGCCAGGGCATGGGGGTCGGCATCTCCGGACGTTCCGGGGCCGCGCTGGCCGGCAGGCGTGCCATCGATCAGCCGATGCGCCGTCCGATCGCCCGCGCGATCGCTGCCTGTACGTCGGCGATCGACTGCCCCGCATCCAGCACGCAGAACCGCCCGGGCTCGCGCCGGGCCTGCTCCAGGTAGCGGTTGCGTACCCGCTCGAAGAAGCCGAGATCCTCGCGCTCGAAGCGATCGGTGGCATTGCGCGCCAGCACGCGGCCACGTGCGGTCCCGGCATCGGTGTCGAACAGCAGCGTGAGGTCGGGTGAGAGGTCGCCGTGGGTGATCGAGGCCAGTGCTTCGACCGAAGACTCTGCCACGCCGCGGCCGCCGCACTGGTAGGCGAAGGTCGCATCGGTGAAGCGGTCGCACAGCACCACCGCGCCGCGTGCAAGCGCCGGTCGCACGACCTCCTCGAGGTGCTGCGCCCGCGCGGCGAAGATCAGCAGGGTCTCGGCGAGGATGTCCATCGGATGGCCGAGCACGACCTCGCGCAGTCGCTCACCAAGCGGCGTGCCGCCGGGCTCGCGGGTCTGTACCACTGCATGGCCGGCGTCGGCCATCCGTTGCGCAATGAAGCCGGCATGGGTGCTCTTGCCCGCGCCATCGATGCCTTCCAGCGTGATGAACAGCCCTGCCATCGCGTGTCCGATCGATCGTGTGCTAGCGGCCAGGTGCGGCGCGCCCGAGCTGGTATCTTCGCACGGCCCTGTTATGGTCAGCGAGCGTCTCGGAGAATTCCGAGGCGCCGTCGCCCCGTGCCACGAAGTAGAGCGCGCGCGTGGTCTGGGGATGCAGTGCGGCGCGCAGCGACGCGAGGCCAGGCATCGCGATCGGCGTGGGAGGCAGTCCGTTGCGCGTGTACGTGTTGAATGGCGTGTCGGTCAGCAGATCGCGCCGTCGCAGGTCGCCGTCGAACGCCTCACCCAGCCCGTAGATCACCGTCGGATCAGTCTGCAGTCGCATGCCGATGCGCAGGCGGTTGTGGAAGACGCCGGAGATGCGCTCCCGGTCGGCCGCGCTACCGGTCTCCTTCTCGATGATCGATGCAAGCACCAGAGCCTCGTACGGGGACCTCAGCGGCAGCGCGGGTGCACGCGCCGCCCATTCACGCTCGAGATGCCGGTCCATCGCGCGCAGCGCACGCGCGAGCAGCGCGCGTTCGCTGCTGCCACGGGTGAACAGGTAGGTGTCTGGAAACAGCCGCCCCTCGAGGGAGCCGGACTCGACGCCGAGCGCCTTCGCGAGTTCTGCCTCTCCCAGCGGTGCGGCCTCCGGGCGGATGTCCGGGCTGGCGGCGATCGCCGCACGCCACTGGCGCAGGGTCCATCCCTCGACGAACGTGATGCCGCTCAGCGTGACATCCCCGCTGGTGATCTTCTGCAGCAGTTCCCACGCGGACGCGCCAGACTCCAGTTCGTAGCGGCCGGCGCGTACCCGGGTGTGGGCACCGGTCAGACGACCCAGCGCTACCAGCGGCAACGCATGGTCAAGCACGCCCGCGCGCACCATTGCACCCGCGGCCGCACGCAAGCCCCTGCCCTCCTCGATGGTGAACTCCGCCGGCGAGGAGGGCAGCGCCGGACGCCAGACGAACAGGTAGGCGAGCACGAGCCCGGCAGCGAGTGCCGCCGACAGCAGGGGAACCCCGAGCAGCCAGGCCAGGGCGTTGCGGCGCCTACGAACCATCCTGCCCCAGGTGGTCGAGCAGCGCAGCATGCCAGGCCGGTCGTGCGAACGTGCGGTCGCACAGCCGGCGTACCCACCAGCTACCGGCCACGCTGTTGCACATCACGAGCGCGTCGGCAGCCAGCACCCTGGCCAGCGGCAGTGGCTCGATCGTGCACGCGATCCCGGCCGCGCGCGCCCAGTCGAGGATACGTCCGCGCTGTACGCCCGCGACGCCGCAGCGCGACAGGTCAGGCGTGGCGAGGCGTTCGCCTTCGGCGATGAAGAGGTTGCTCATCGTGCCGCAGATCGCGTGGCCCGCGGCGTCCAGGGTGAGCCCTTCCGGCATCCGCTCGTCGTCCCATTCCGCACGGGCCAGCACCTGTTCGAGGCGGTTCAGGTGCTTCACTCCGGCCAGCGCGGGCTGGTCGGCCAGCCGCAGGCGGCACAAGTACAGTTCTATGCCGGCGCGCGCCGCCTCCGGCGGCACGACGGGGGGCAGCGTCGCGCGCAGGACCGTGCACAGCGGTGCGCCGTGGCGCCGGCGGTAGCCGCGAGTGGATGCACCTCCGGTGACCGTGATGCGTGCCACGCAGTCCGGATGCTCGGCTGCCAGGTCCGACAGGTCCGACTCGATGCGCAAGAGGTCGGGCGGACCGAGTTGCAGCCGTGTCAGGTCATCGGCCAGCTTGGCGGCATGGCGATGCCAGGCGGCGACGTGTCCGCCCGCCAG
Organism: Betaproteobacteria bacterium; assembly: GCA_947458835.1. Taxonomy (GTDB): domain Bacteria; phylum Pseudomonadota; class Gammaproteobacteria; order Burkholderiales; family CAIKXV01; genus CAIKXV01. The sequence continues at coordinate 20,116 of CANHBC010000021.1, forward strand.
CCGGACGGTGCGGAACACGCCGTCACCGTAGCCGAAGCCGCGATCGGCTGCGGATACCGCAGGCCGCGACGGGTCGATGGACACGCCGTCGACGCGCAGGAACAGCGTGCCGTCGGGACTCATCCTGGGCAGGGCGCGGCGCACGCCGGGGTGATCACCCGATCGCGCGGCCACACGGAAGGCTCAGCGCAGGCGCCGGAACACCAGCGAGCCGTTGGTGCCGCCGAAGCCGAAGTTGTTCTTCAGTGCGGCGTCGATCGTCATCTGCCGCGCCTCGTTGGCGCAGTAGTCGAGATCGCACTCCGGATCCTGGTTGAAGATGTTGATGGTCGGCGGCGATACCTGGTGGTGGATCGCCAGCACCGTCACCACCGACTCGAGGCCGCCGGCGCCACCGAGCAGGTGTCCGGTCATCGACTTGGTGGAGTTCACGACCAGTTTCCGGGCGGTTTCGGCGCCGAACGCCGCCTTGATCGCCTCGGTCTCGTTCTTGTCGCCCAGCGGCGTGGAGGTGCCGTGTGCATTCAGGTACTGGACGTCGGCGGGATCGATGCCCGCATTGCGCATCGCGTTGACCATGCAGCGGCGCGGACCGTCCATGTTGGGCGCGGTCATGTGGTACGCGTCGCTGCTCATGCCATAGCCGGCCAGTTCGGCGTAGATGCGCGCGCCCCGGGCGCGGGCATGTTCGTACTCTTCGAGTACCAGCACGCCGGAGCCCTCGCCCAGCACGAACCCGTCGCGGTCCTTGTCCCACGGGCGCGAGGCGGTCGTCGGGTCGTCGTTGCGGCTCGACAGCGCCCGCGCGGCGGCAAAGCCACCGATGCCCAGTGGCGATACCGTCGATTCGGCACCGCCTGCCAGCATCACGTCGGCATCGCCGTACTCGATCAGCCGCCCGGCCTCGCCGATGCAGTGCAGGCCGGTGGTGCATGCGGTGACCACCGCCAGGCTGGGTCCCTTCAGTCCGAAGCGGATGCTCAGGTGCCCGGAGATCATGTTGATGATCGACGCGGGCACGAAGAACGGCGAGATGCGGCGCGGCCCCTTCGCGGTGAGGTCGGCGTGGGTCTGCTCGATCAGCGGCAGGCCGCCGATGCCCGAGCCGACGATCACGCCGATCCGCTCGGCGTTCTGCTCGGTAACCTCGATCCCGCTGTCGGCCCAGGCCTGGACGCCGGCGGCCATCCCGTAGTGGATGAACGTGTCCATGTGCCGGGCTTCCTTCGCCGGCATGTACTGCTCGACGTCGAAGCCCTTCACTTCGCCGGCGAACCGGCAGGAGAAGGCACTGGCATCGAAGCGGGACACGTTGCCGATGCCGCTGCGCCCGGCGACCAGGTTGCCCCAGGCCTCCGGGATGCTGTTGCCGACGGGGGAGATCACCCCCAACCCTGTCACCACTACACGACGACGCGTCATTGGCCAGCCTGCCGATCGGTAATCGCTGCGCTTACTTCTGGTGGGAGGTGACGTAGTCGATCGCCTGCTGCACCGTGGTGATCTTCTCCGCTTCCTCGTCCGGAATCTCGGTCTCGAACTCTTCCTCGAGCGCCATCACGAGTTCCACCGTGTCGAGCGAATCGGCGCCGAGGTCGTCGACGAAACGCGAATCGATCTTCACGTCGGCTTCGTTGACGCCGAGCTGCTCGGCGACGATCTTCTTGACCCGGCTTTCCACGTTTTCCATTGCAGACCCCTCTTATAGTGTGAATCGTTTGAAGGCACCGAGGCGTTGCCCCGGGCTGCCCGCAGCGAAACGGCTGCGGATTCTACCAAAAACGCACCCTCGCTCCGCGCCGGCGGAATTGGTCTGCCGACGCGTGAAACCAGGCGTGCCTGACGCCTGCCACCGCGTTCATTCCATGTACAGGCCACCATTGACGTGCAGCGTGCTGCCGGTGACGTAGGCCGCGCCCGGCGAGACCAGAAACAGCACGGCCGCGGCGATGTCGGCGGCCTCGCCCAGGCGACCGAGCGGCACCTGCCCGAGCAGCGCGCTCTTCTGCTCAGGCTTGAGCGAGCGCGTCATGTCGGTGTCGATGAAGCCGGGGGCCACGCAGTTGACGGTGATGTTCCGGCTACCGACCTCGCGCGCGAGGGCGCGCGTGAAGCCGAGCATCCCCGCCTTCGACGCCGCATAGTTCGCCTGGCCGGGATTGCCCATCGAACCGACCACGGAGCCGATGTTCACGATCCGTCCCCGGCGTGCCTTCATCATCGGGCGCAGGACCGCGCGTGACAGGCGCCACACCGATTTCAGGTTGGTGTCCACCACGGAATCCCACTCGTCCTCGCTCATGCGCATCAGCAGGTTGTCCCGCGTGATGCCAGCGTTGTTCACCAGTATCGATACGCCACCTTCGGCGGCTGCGATCGACTCGAGCAGCGCATCGACCGCAGCCCCGTCGTTCACGTCCAGACGTACGCCCCGCCCCGGCAGACCGGCCGCGGCGAACGCGGCCCCGATCGCATCGGCGCCAGCTTCGCTCGTCGCCGTGCCCACGACCCTGGCGCCAGCCTCGGCCAGGGCCATCGCGATCGCCTGGCCGATGCCACGCGTAGCGCCAGTGACCAGCGCGACCTCGGAATTCAGCAGCTCTGTCGTGGTCATGCGCACACCGCCTTCAGTGCCTCGTCCAGCGAAGCCGGGTCGACGATCGCGAAGCCCTGCAGGCTGCCATCGATGCGTCGGGTCAGCCCGTTCAGCACCTTGCCCGGACCGCATTCGATGACTGTGCCTGCACCCATCGCGGCGATCGCCCGCACCGTCTCTACCCAGCGCACCGGCGAGCGAGCCTGGCGCGCCAGCGCGTCCCGGATGGCTGCCGGGTCGGACACCACCGCCACGTCGACGTTGTTGACCACCGGGATCGCCGGGGCGGACAGCGTGACCTCGCGCAGGAAGCCGGCCAGTCGCTCGGCCGCAGGGGCCAGCAGCGACGAATGGAACGGCGCGCTCACCGGCAGCATCAGGGCACGCTTCGCCCCCGCCGCCTTTGCGCGCTCGGCCGCACGCTCGACCGCGCTACGGTGGCCGGCGATCACGACCTGACTGGGCGCATTGAAGTTGACCGGCTCGACCACTTCGCCCTGCGCCGCTTCGGCACAGGCGGCGCGGACCGCATCATCGTCGAGGCCCAGGATGGCTGCCATCGCGCCCGTGCCCATCGGTACGGCTTCCTGCATCGCCTGCGCGCGAAAGCGCACCGTGCGCACCGCGTCTGCCAGTGTCAGCGCACCGGCGGCCACCAGTGCCGAATATTCACCGAGGCTGTGCCCCGCGACCACTGCCGGCGCGGGACCACCGCAGGCGAGCCATTCCCGCCAGACAGCAACGCCAGCGGTGAGCATGACCGGCTGGGTGTTCACCGTCGCATTGAGCGCGGTGTCAGGTCCCGTCTCGACCAGCGTCCAGAGGTCTTCGCCGAGCGCGGCCGAAGCTTCGTCGAACGTGGCACGTACGCCGGGACATTCGGCGAAGGCACGCATCATGCCGACGGACTGTGAACCCTGGCCCGGGAACACGATCGAAAAGGGAATCTTGGCGGTAGTCATTCAGGTCGAAAGGTGGGTGGATCGGAAGGGACGGCGTCGTGGCTCCGGTTCACCAGCGCAGCAGCACCGAGCCCCAGGTGAAGCCGCCTCCGACACCTTCGAGCAGCACAAGCTGCCCGGGCCTGATCCGGCCGTCGCGAACGGCGGTGTCGAGCGCCAGCGGTATGGACGCCGCCGAGGTGTTCGCATGGCGGTCGACCGTGACCACCACGCGTTCCATCGGCAAGCCCAGCTTGCGGGCGGTGGACTCGATGATCCGGATGTTCGCCTGGTGAGGCACCAGCCAGTCGATGTCCGCAGGCGCGAGGCCGTTTGCATCGAGCGCCTCGTGGGCGGCCTCGGCCAGCACCCGAACTGCGAAGCGGAACACAGCGTTACCGTCCATGTGCACGAATGGTGCGCCCTCTACCCGGCCGCTGTCGATGCGGGCAGGCACGCCGAGGATGCCGCTGAAGCTGCCGTCCGCGTGCAGGTGCGAGGACAGGATCCCCGGGCCGTCGGTGGCGCTCAGCACCACCGCGCCGGCGCCGTCGCCGAACAGGACGCAGGTGGAGCGGTCGTTCCAGTCGAGGATGCGCGAATACACCTCGGCGCCGACCACGAGCGCATGGCGGCACTGCCCTGCGCGCACCGCGAGATCGGCCGATGACAGGGCATACACGAACCCGCTGCACACGGCCTGGAGGTCATAGGCCGGGCAGCCTGCGATGCCGAGCTTCTGCTGGAGGATGCAAGCGGTGCTCGGGAACACCACATCAGGCGTGGTCGTCGCGACGATCACGAGTCCGATGTCCGCTGGCTGCAGCCCCGCAGCCTCGATAGCCCGGCGGGCAGCCTCAAGCGCGAGGTCGCTGGCGAGCTGGCCCTCGGCCGCGAAATGCCGCTGGCGGATGCCCGTGCGCGTGGATATCCACTCGTCGGAGGTGTCGACGCGCTGGGCGAGTTCGGCGTTGGTGACGCATCGTTCGGGCAGGTAGCTCCCGGTGCCGCTGATCCGCGAACGGACCTGTGCATTCGACACGCCCGGACCGTTCACGCCGCGCCCCGCTGCAACTGGTTCACCCGTTCGCTGATGCGGCCGGCGAGTCCCATGCGGACTTCCTCCACGGCGCGCCCGATCGCGAACCCGAAGCTGAAAGCGTCGGCCGAGCCATGGCTCTTGACCACGACGCCCTGGAGGCCGAGCAGGCTCGCGCCGTTGTAGCGGCGATGGTCCACCGTGCGCTTGAATGCCTTCATCACCGGCAGCGCGCACAGCCCTGCCAGCCGGGTCATCCACGTGCGCGTGACCTCGCGGCGCAGCACGACGCCGAGCATCTGGGCAAGCCCTTCCGAAGTCTTCAGCGCGACGTTGCCGACGAAACCGTCGCAGACGATCACGTCAACAGTGCCCTTGTAGATGTCGTCACCCTCGACGTTGCCGTAAAAGTTCACGCCGCTCAGCCGCAGCAGTTCCGCTGCCTGCTTCACCGTGTCGTTGCCCTTGATGTCCTCGACGCCGATGTTCAGCAACCCGACGCTCGGTGCATCGACGTGGTCCAGCGCTCCGACGAGACTCGCACCCATGATCCCGAACTGCAGCAGTTGCACCGGCGTGCAGTCAACATTGGCGCCCAGGTCGAGCATGTAGGTACGCCCGCGCATCGAGGGCAGTACGCCGCAGATCGCCGGCCGCTCGATGCCTGGCAGGGTCTTCAGCACGAAGCGGGAAGTGGCCATCAGTGCGCCGGTGTTGCCAGCGCTCACGCAGGCGTCGGCCTCACCGGCCTTGACCAGGTTGATCGCTACGCGCATCGAAGACTTCTTCTTGCTGCGCAGCGCATTGGCGGGCGGTTCGTCCATCGCGACCACCTCGGGCGCGTGCAGCACGCGCAGCCGATCGCTTTCCGTGCGTCCGGCCGCGGCCAGCGCCGCGCCGATCGTGTCCGACAGACCCACCAGCACGACCGAAAGGTCGGGATCTGCGTCAACGGCGGCGATCGCCGCGGGCACCGTGATGACCGGCCCGTGGTCGCCGCCCATGCAGTCGATCGCGACGACTACCCGCGACATGTCAGCGCCCGCCTCTCGAGATGCCACTTGAAGCCCAGCCGAAGCCCCTGGATCGACCCGCGTTCAATGGGCCTGCCTGCCCGAAGCACGAGGCAAACGGAGGACGCCGCTCAGTCTTTCTTGCCAGCGGTGACCTTCTTGCCGCGGTAGTAACCCGACGGGCTGATGTGGTGGCGCAGGTGCACTTCACCGGTCGTCGGTTCGACGCCGAGCGGTGCTGCGGTGAGGAAGTCGTGGGCGCGGCGCATGTTGCGGCGGGACGGCGATTTCTTGTTCTGCTGGACTGCCATGATGAACCTCTTAGTCTTGATTGCCTTGTTGGGTGCCGCCGCGTCGCGGCGAAAGCCTGCCGAGTGCCGCGAACGGATGTGCTGCCCTGTCGTCGCCGACCGGCAGGTCGGCGTCACACTGCGTCATGCCGTGTACATCATGGCGCGGCGCGATCGGCCACTGCAGCAGCAATTCGTCTTCAACCAGTTCCGTGACGTCCAGTTCCTGCGACGCCGGAATCGCATCAACCCCATCCTCGTCTGCCGCATCGAGGTCTGCGTCGTTGCGCGCGAGCCGCACCCTGTTCCCGATCTGGACCGGCCAGCGCATCGGACCGAGGCAGCGCAGGCAACGAACCATCAGCCAGCCTTCGATCTTCAGTTCGAGCGCCGGTTTATCGTCCCACAGGATGCCGCGCACCTCGTAGCTGACTTCACCGGCACGGTCGACGAGACTGTCGTCGAGCCGGGTCAGCCGGTCGCCCTGCAGCGTGCCCTGGCAACGATTGCCGGAACGCGCGAAGGCGATGCTGTCAATAACTGGGTTGTGCGACATAAACGTCGGATAATATTGCGATTTCCAAGCCATGTCAAAGAATGCAGGCCATGCCCGCGACCAACCCGTCCCGACTCATCCTTGCCTCGACCTCGCCCTATCGCCGGGCGCTGCTCGATCGGCTGGGCCTGCCGTTCGAGGTCGTGGCACCTGCCGTGGACGAGACCCCCGCTCCCGGCGAAGCGCCCTCGGCACTGGCCAGCCGGCTGGCCCGGGCGAAGGCGCTGGCCGTGGCATCGTGCGCGCGCGATGCGGTGGTGATCGGCTCAGACCAGGTGGCCGAACTCGACGGCCAGCCGGTGAACAAGCCGGGGACCCATCCGGCTGCGGTTGCCCAGTTGCGCAGCCTGTCCGGACGCACCGTCCGCTTCCATACGGCACTGTGCGTCCTGAGACTCGAACCGTCACGCGTGGCCGAGGTCGTGGTCGCCACCGATGTCCGTTACCGCGCGCTCGACGACGCGCAGATCGAGCGCTACCTGCGGCGCGAGACACCGTACGACTGCGCAGGCAGCGCGAAGGTGGAAGGCCTCGGTATCGCGCTCGCCGAGTCGGTCCGCTGCGAAGATCCGACCGCGCTGGTCGGGCTTCCGCTGATCGCGCTCTCGGGCTGGCTGCCCGAGTTCGGCCTGCACATCCTGTAGCCTCGGGCGCGGGTCAGCGCACCGGCATCGCCCGTGGCGCGGTCGCTGCCCCCCAGAGCGCCTCGGCCGAGGCGGCGCCGAATCGCCTGACCACGCGCTCCGCGATGTTCTCGCGCGGTGTGTAGTCGACGATGGTTTCGGCCTTGATCACCTCGCGCGCGACCTGTTCGACGCTGCCCAGCGCATCGGCCAGTCCGAGCTCGATGCTTCGCTCCCCGGTCCAGACCAGACCGCTGAAGATCTGCGGGTCGGGCTTGAGGCGGTCGCCCCGGCCGCGCTTCACCACGTCGATGAACTGCGCATGGATATCGGACAGCATCTGCTGGGCATGCGCACGCTGCTTCGGATCCAGCGGCGAGAACGGATCGAGGAAACCCTTGTTGTCGCCCGCGGTCAGCAGGCGGCGTTCGACGCCGAGCTTGTCCAGCACCCGGGAGAACCCGAAGCCGTCCATCAGCACGCCGATCGACCCGACGAGGCTCGCACGGTTCACGAAGATCTGGTCGGCCGCGACGGCGATGTAATAACCGCCCGAGGCGCAGACATCCTCCACCACCGCATACAGGGGAATATTCGGATACTGAGCCCGCAGCCGGCGGATCTCGTCGTTGACCTGCCCCGCCTGCACCGGACTGCCGCCCGGGCTGTTGATCCGCAGCACCACGCCCTGGGTGTTGTGATCCTTGAACGCGGCCTGCAGGCCGGCGGTGATCTGCTCGGCCGACGCTGGACTGTCGTTGGCGATCACACCGTTGACCTGCACCAGCGCCGTGTGCTTGCCCGGCGAGGCCATCTCGCGGGCGTCGAACCAGCCCGCCGCAATGAACAGCAGCAGGAAGAGGTAGAGGAAGGTCAGCGACTTGAAGAAGATGCCCCAGTAGCGGCTGCGCCGCTGCTCCTGCAGGGTCGAAAGCGCCAGGCGTTCCAGCACCTGGCGCTCCCAGTTGCCGTGCTTGTCATCGGATGGGTTCATTCAGTGTTCCTCTTGGATCCCGGTCGTGCCCGGTTCAGGCGTGCTGCCTGAGCCAGCGGTGCAGATCGTCGAATCGGTGGATGCAGGCGAGCGGCGATGCGGCGGCCAGTTGCTCCCCCGGATGGGCGCCATAGGTCACCGCCAGGCCGGCGACACCCGCGGCACGCGCCATGTCGAGGTCGTGCGTGGTATCACCGACCATCACGCTGCGCGTGGCACCGATCCCGAGTTCCTCGAACAATTCGTGCAGCATCAGCGGATCGGGCTTGGAGGCGGTCTCGTCCGCACAGCGGGTCGCGTCGAAGCAGTCCTCGACACCGAGGTTGCGCATCGCCCGGTCGAGCCCGCGCCGCGTCTTGCCGGTGGCGACCGCAAGGCGGAATCCGGCCGCGCGAAGGTCGTGCAGCGCCGCCTTGGCGCCGTCGAACAGCGGGATCTGCGCATCGCCGGCGAAATAGTGCGTGCGGTAGCGGTCCGCCAGCCTGCGCTGGTCCGGCACTGGCAGCCCCGGCACGAGGTGGGCCAATGCATCGTCCAGTCCCAGGCCGATCACGTAGCGCGCCCGCTCCTCGCTCGGCACCGGCGCTCCGATGTCTGCGCACGCCTGCTGGATGCAGCGCGCAATCAGGCCGGCCGAGTCGGCGAGCGTGCCGTCCCAGTCGAAGACGATGAGGTCAAACCGGTTGGGCATCGGGGGCTTTCGGGGTGCGGAGCAACTTCTCCTCGGCGGCGCGGGCGTCGAGTTGCGAGATGAAATGGATGAAGTCGGGGGGCAGCGGCGCTTCGATCGACATCGTCTCCCCGGTGCCGGGGTGCCGGAAGCGCAGGCTGAATGCGTGCAGCATCAGGCGGCGGATGCCGAGCTTCTTCAAGGGGCGATCGCGCTCGGCATCGCCGTACTTGTCGTCGCCGAGGATCGGATGCGACACATGCGAGAGGTGTACACGGATCTGGTGGGTGCGACCGGTGAACAGATGCGCGTCCAGCAGGGTGAAGGCTTTCCAGGTTGCCAGCGGGACAAATTCTGTCTTCGCGCTGACGGACCGGGCGGTGGAACCCGCCGTCGGTACCCGCATCCGCTTCTCGGCCACGCCCTCGAGCGTCTCCTCCAGCGGCGCCTCGATGACCCGTCGCCCCTTGCGCCAGGTGCCGTGCGCCAGGGCCCGGTAGTGTTTGGTGACCCGCCCCTCGCGCAGGTCATCGTGCAGCGCGGTAAGCACGCTGCGCTTCTTCGCCAGCAGGAGGAGCCCGGAGGTGTCACGGTCTATCCGGTGCACCAGTTCAAGGAATCTCGCGGTCGGGCGCTCTGCACGCAACTGCTCGATGACCCCGCGCGACACGCCGCTGCCGGCATGGACCGCCCAACCGGAGGGCTTGTCCAGCACGAGCAGCCAATCGTCCTCGTGAATCACATGCTGCGCCAGAACCGGCGGCGCAGCGCCTGCGCGCGGCGTGCTGCCCGGCAGGGGGGCGCCGAGCCGCACCGGCGGCACCCGTACCGCGTCATCCAGGGCAAGTCGGCGCTCGGGCTGTGCACGCTGGCCGTTGACCCGCACTTCGCCGCGACGCAGCAACCGATAGACGTGGCTCTTCGGAACCCCCTTCAGGATCTTCAGAAGGAAGTTGTCAAGTCGCTGGTTGACGCTTGATTCGTCAACGATTTCCATGCGAACGACCGGTTTGCCGGAGGCGTCCATATTGCTATACTCCGGGTCGGCGACAGTGTGCGGACGGTCCTCGCAGACGGGAGGCCTGCTGCGCGATCGAGTTTTTGCGCTCGATCAAGGTGCTGGACAACTCTCCGGCCGAAGTGGTACACCCGAACCGGCTTTCCCTGATTTCCACAGGTTACTTTCGCTCACCTGAACAAGCAGCGATCTTACTCGATCAAGTGCGTAACGCCGCAGGCGCGCATTGCAGCGGTCTTTTCCGCAGCGCGCCGTCGCGGCATGCAGACGCAGAAGCCTGGCAGGTCCGTTCGATGTCTTTCCTTTGCTTCCGGTCATTCCAGCAGGCGCCCACGCGTGTCGACCCCCGGTCGGCCGTCGGTGTCCGGACGGCTGTCAGAAGCTTGTCCCCGACAGAAAAGGTGCGAGACCCCTCACCACTGACCTGACGCATCCGCAACCGGTCCCCGGTTGCCCTGCGCGCCCGGCTTCGCGCGACCCCGTGCTTGATCGCGGGAGTCTGAATCAATGAAACGCATGTTGTTCAATGCGACGCAGGCGGAAGAACTCCGCGTCGCAATCGTCGATGGCCAGAAGCTGATCGACCTCGATATCGAAACCGCAGGAAAAGAACAGCGCAAGAGCAACATCTACAAGGGAACCATCACCCGCGTCGAACCCAGCCTCGAGGCCGCCTTCATCGATTACGGCGCCGATCGGCACGGTTTCCTGCCCTTCAAGGAGGTCGCCCGCTCCAACTTCCGCAGCGGGGCCGAGACGGACCCGGCACGCGCGACCATCAAGGATGCGCTGCGCGAAGGCCAGGAAGTCATCGTCCAGATCGACAAGGACGAACGCGGCACCAAGGGCGCCGCCCTCACCACCTACATCAGCCTGGCCGGCCGCTACATCGTGCTGATGCCGAACAACCCGCGTGGCGGCGGAGTGTCGCGGCGGATCGAGGGTGAAGACCGCAACGAGTTGCGCGACCTGGTCGCCCAGCTAGACGTGCCCGCCGGGATGAGCGTGATCGCGCGCACGGCCGGCATCGGTCGCACGCTCGAGGAACTGCAGTGGGACCTCGCCTACCTGCTGCGCCTCTGGGAAGCGATCGAGTCGGCGGCCAAGCGCGAGTCGGCGCCGTCGCTGATCTATCTCGAGAGCAGCCTCGTCATCCGGGCGATCCGTGACTACTTCAGTCAGGACATCGGCGAGATCCTGATCGACACGCCGGACATCTACGACCAGGCCCGTTCGTTCATGGCCGCGGTGATGCCCGGCAACCTCAGCCTGATCAAGCACTACCGGGACGACGTCCCGTTGTTCTCGCGTTTCCAGATCGAACACCAGATCGAGAGCGCGTACTCGCGCCAGGTCACCCTGCCCTCCGGCGGCGCGATCGTCATCGACCACACCGAGGCCCTGGTCTCGGTGGACGTCAACTCGGCCCGCGCGACGCGCGGCGGCGACATCGAGACCACCGCGTTCAACACGAACTGCGAGGCGGCCGACGAGATCGCCCGGCAACTTCGCCTGCGCGACCTCGGTGGCCTGATCGTCATCGACTTCATCGACATGGAGAACGCGCGCAACCAGCGCGAGGTGGAGACCCGGCTGCGCGACGCCCTGCACGTGGACCGCGCGCGCGTCCAGATGGGGAAGATCTCCCGATTCGGCCTGATGGAACTGTCGCGCCAGCGGCTGCGTCCGTCGCTCGGCGAATCGGCGCACATTCCGTGTCCGCGCTGCCACGGGACCGGCTTCGTGCGCGGCATCGAATCGACGGCACTGCACATCCTGCGCATCCTGCAGGAAGAGGCGATGAAGGAGAACACCGGCGCGGTGCATGCTCAGGTGCCGGTCGATGTCGCGACCTTCCTGCTCAACGAGAAGCGCCAGGACATCCAGAGCATCGAGCTGCGCCAGAAGGTCAACGTGGTGCTGGTGCCCAACCTGCACCTTGAGACCCCCAACTACACGGTCACACGGCTGCGCCACGACGAGTTGAACGCCGCCGAGCCGCCCGCGGCGAGCTACCAGCTGGTGGTCGCGCCCGAGGCGCCGGAGACGCTGCCCGGCATGCCGGCGGAGCGTCCCCAGCGGCCGCAGGCCGCGGTCCAGGGCATCACGCCCGAGGCGCCACCGCCGGCTCCAGTGCATGCACCGCAAGCGGCTTCGACCCCTGCGCCCATGCCAGCCCCGGCGCCGCGCTCACTGTTCGACAAGATGTTCGGCTGGCTCAGCGGCAAGTCCGCCACCCCGGCGGCATCGTCGGAGCCTTCTCCCTCGCCGGTCGTGGCACCGTCCCCGGCTGCACGCAGCTCGACCGGTGATGCCGCACGCAGGGCTGGCGGCCGCGATGCCGACCGCCGTCGTGGGGGCCGAGGGGATCGTCCGGAGCGCGGTGAACG
>CANHBC010000022.1 GCA_947458835.1 Betaproteobacteria bacterium
GGCGCGGCCGGTCGACTTCTACGACCTCAAGGCCGACCTTGAAGCGCTGCTCGCGCCTCGCGTGGCCCGTTTCGAGCAGGCGGCACATCCGGCGCTGCATCCCGGCCGCTCGGCCCGCGTGCTCCTGGACGGCCGACCGATCGGATGGATCGGGGAACTCCACCCGCGCTGGCAGCAGCAGTACGAACTGCCCGCCGCCACCGCCCTGTTCGAGGTCGAGTGGGCCGCGGTCGCCGAGGGTCTGTTGCCGCAGGCGACCGAGGTCTCGCGCTTCCCGCCGGTGCGTCGCGACCTGGCCTTCGTGGTCGACCGCGGGCTGCCGGCGCAGGCCCTGGTCGACAGTGTGATGGCTGATGCGCCACCCTTCGTCGAGGCCTTCGAGGTGTTCGATTCGTATGCCGGAAGCGGCATCGAGAATGGTAAAAAAAGCCTTGCTTTCCGAGTGTTACTGCAAGATACTCGAAAGACACTCACCGATGTTGAAGTAGATTCGAGCATCGCTCGATTGGTGGAAATCATTGCGACCCGGCACGATGGAAGACTCCGCCAATAACGACCTCCCGGTAGCGAGCGAGCCCGACGAGCGCAAGACCCTCACGAAGGCCGAACTCGCCGAGATGCTGTTCGAGCGCGTCGGCCTCAACAAGCGCGAAGCGAAGGACATGGTCGAATCGTTCTTCGAGGAAGTGCGTACCGCGCTGCAGAAGGGCGAGGGCGTGAAGCTCTCGGGGTTCGGTAATTTTCACCTGCGCGACAAGCCGCAGCGTCCCGGCCGCAACCCGAAGACCGGCGAAGAAATTCCGATCACCGCCCGTCGCGTGGTCACGTTCCACGCCAGCCAGAAGCTGAAGGCAATGGTCGACCAGGCCTACGATGGCGGACGACAGTCGAACTAGCGAGTCGCGCGCGAAGGTCGCGCTGCCACCGATCCCGGCCAAGCGGTACTTCACCATCGGTGAAGTGAGCGAGCTTTGCGGGGTGAAGTCGCACGTCCTGCGCTACTGGGAACAGGAGTTCGCCCAGCTCAAGCCGGTGAAGCGGCGAGGTAACCGTCGCTATTACCAGCATCACGAGGTGCTGCTGATCCGGCGCATTCGCGCTCTGCTGTACGAGCAGGGGTTCACGATCAGCGGCGCGCGCAACCGCCTCGATTCGGCGGTCGACGATTCCGATCTGGCGGTCGAAGCAGCCGAGGGCGGGCAGGGTACGGCTGGCGCCGATTGGGCAGGACTGCGTGGCGAACTCGAGGCGATCATCGCGTTGCTGAGGTAACTTTTAAGCAGCGCAGTCGCCCGCGGAATGCCGACGAGCGATGCGCCGCTGGTATACTCGCAGTTCGGTCGGGGCGTGGCGCAGCCTGGTAGCGCACCTGCATGGGGTGCAGGGGGTCGAAGGTTCGAATCCTTTCGCCCCGACCACTTGATCAAGCACTGGCGTGAGCACGCCGTCAGATGCTCAGGGAGTGCAGTAGCGGCTCCAACGCGCTGAACTCGGCTGCGGGATGATGGCACCGGCGAGGTCATCGACGATCGCCTGCTCGCCGCAGGAACGCTCGATCATCAGCCCTGCAGTCGGTGCCCAGGTGCTGTGGTGTCGAAAGCTGCAGGCAACGACGGGGTCACGGTCGGTCAGCCGAACGGTCTGAACATCACGTCCGTCGGTGGCGAACGGGTGACCGACAGCACGCCCATCGGCGGCATCAATCCGGCCCCGAACGTCGTGAACATCCCGGTTCCGGGGGCACTGCCGCTGAGGGTGGCCGGGTTGATCGCAATGGGGGGCGTGGGCCGTCGCCGCAAGGCCTGACGCGCATGCAGGGCTGCGGGCAGGGCAGGTGCCTCGCCTGCATCCGGACATGAAGAAGCCGCCGCGCCCATCGGACGCGGCGGCGTTCGTACGTCTGCCGGGCCTCGTCGCTCCGGCCCACAGAACGGATCAGAAGCGGTAGCGCAGGCCTAGTGACAGCAGGTCGACATTGTCACGACCGCCGACGAAGTCCAGGCGATGGCGTTCCCACTCTCCGACCAGTTGCACCTGCGGGGTCACGTTGAAACCGATGCCCACGCCGTAGTTCAGCCCGAAGCCGTCTTCCTTGCCGCTGGGCAGCCCTGCTGCGGCCGACTGGTCCGTGCGGCCGTAGGTGGTGCCGACCTTCGCGAACAGGTTCGCCATCTCGCCCAGTGGCAGGTTGCCGACCAGGCTCAGGTTGACGCCATGCGCCTCGCTCGATCCACCATTGCGGGTGACCTTGCCGAAGTTCACGTATCCCAGTTCGATCGCGAGCATCTCGTTCAGGCGCCCGCCGGCATAGGCCTTCCAGCCGAACTCGCGCCGCTCGCAGCTGAAGAGGTTGTTGCAGGTGGCGTCGTAGTCCGACCGGCCGAGATTCACGCCGACATAGCCGTGCGTGGTGTAGGGCAGCAGCGAGTAGTCCTGACGGGCGAACGCGCTGTCGCGCGTCGAACTCGTGTTTGCACCGGTCTGCGCATGGGCCGTGAACGTGGCGCCGAGCAGCGCGGCCAGCACGAGCGTCGAAGTGGCGGCTTTGGTCTTCACTGGGAGTCTCCTTGGAATGCTTCCGATGGTCGGGCGCGGCCACGGATGGCTGCGCCTCTCGTACCAGCCCACGCAACGCATGTGCCCGGACGGCTCATCGGGGTTCCGTCCCGCCCCGTCCGGCGCCGGCGGCCGCCACCGCAGCGCCGTAGAGGAAGGACATCGCGGTGAAGTACACCCAGAGGATGAGCACGACGAACGAGCCAGCGGCGCCGTAGGCCGACGCGAGGCCGCTGCCGCCGAGGTAAAGGCCGATCGCCCACTTGCCGACCGAGAACAGCAGCGCGCTGGCCACGCCGCCCCAGAGCAGCGGTGCCCATGGTAGCCGTTCGTCCGGAAGCCAGCGGTAGATCGCCGTGCACAGCAGCGCGACCGAGGACAGCGACAAGGCGCCGGAGGCGATGCGAAACGGCATCAGCCAGCCGCCGAACACCGGCGCGAAGCGCTGCGACATCGCCTCGATCGCGGAACTGATCAGCAGCGATACCAGTGCCAGGAACCCGAGTGCCAGCACCAGCGAGAACGCCACCACTCGCACGCGCACGAAGGCGAGCATGACGTTCTCGTCGCGCGCGGTGGTCCGCATCATCCGGTTGAGCGCATCGCGCAGTTCCGAGAACACGCCGGTGGCCCCCACCAGCAGGGTGGCACCGGCCACCAGCGCGGCCAGCAGTCCGCGGTCCGGGCGGTTCTCGGGCCGCGCCAAAAGGGCCTCGACGGCCTGCGCGCCCTGCGGGCCGACCAGCCGCGCGAACTGGGCGACCAGGCCTTGCCTGGCCGGGTCGGCGTCGAGCATCAGTGCAACCACCGAGACCGCGATCACCAGGATCGGCGCCATCGAGAAGATCGCGTAGAACGCCGTCGATGCGCCGAATCGCACGCCGTCCTCGTTCCAGAACCGGCACAGCCCCGGCCAGAGCGAACGCAGCGCCGAACCGAGCGTCATCGCGCGGGGCGGGTGATCGCCATCCGCACCAGTGCGTAGGCGATCGGCCCGACGTACACGCCCGGCACGCCCAGCGCGAGGGTGCCGCCGACGATGGCCAGGGTCAGTGGCCAGAACGGCAGTGTGATGTGGTCGCGCATCAGGAGCGGCCGCAGCGCATTGTCTGCCGTGCTCACCGCGACCGCGCCCCATAGCGCAAGGCCGGCACCGGCGGCGACCTCACCATTGAGCGCGAGCCAGCCGGCTACAGGAACCCAGACCAGGCTTGCGCCGAACGGCACGATGGCCGCGGGCACAGTGACCAGCGCCAGCAGCATCGGCTGCGGCACGCCGGCTGCCCAGTAGCCCAGCCCGGCCAGCGCGCCCTGCACCAGCGCGGTCAGGATCACGCCGCGGGTCACCGCGGACGCCGTGCTCCGGCACAGCTGCGCCGCCTCGTTCCCTGCGGGGCCGAGCGCGGACACGGCGGCGGTGTTGGCGAGTCGCCACCAGTCCGGCCCGTCGCGGTAGACGAAGAACAGCGTGCCGATGCCGATCGCCAGTTGGAAGGCCCAGTCCCCGGCGCGCAGCACGACCGCAGTGAGCATCCCGCCGATCGCGTTGGCCGAGCCGGTACCGACGCGGATCCAGTCGATCTCGTCGAGCGAGCGCGGCAGTGCGGCCCTGAGTGCCTCGCCCACGTAGGGGAGCGATGCAGCGAGTGCATGCAGCCGACCCAGCGCCAGGTCCAGGCTCGAAGGCAGGGACTCCTGCGCCCACGCCCAGACCTGCTGCGTGGTGTCGACCAGCCATGCCGTGGGCAGGACCGCCACCGTCACCAGCAGCACGGTGGAGATGCCCGCCGCGGCACCGGGCCTGATGCCTGCCGCGAGCCGGCGGTGGACCGGATAGGTCCAGTAGCCGATCAGCAGCCCCCACAGCACCCCGGGCAGGACCGGCAGCGAGACGAACAGGGCCAGCGCCGCCAGGCCGCCCAGCCACAGCAGTGCTTCGGCGCCCGGAAAGGGATGATCGTCCTTCAACGGGACGGTGCGGCTTGGGCAGGCAGGGCAGACCGCATGGCTCGGGCTCCGGGGCAGGGGATGCTGCGCCGTCGCGATTGCAAGTGCCGTACCCGGCGAAGTCCGCCGGACGCACGTCCTCCACCGGCGCGGCACGGGGCCGCGCCGGCCGGGGTCAGTGCCCCGCCGGACTGCCGAGCTGCGCGGCGAGTTCCGGGTCGAAGGTGCCGTCGATGAGCACGTAGAGCATCCGGCACGGTCGGTCCGACCGGTTGCTCCAGGCATGGTTGGTACCACACTGGATCACCACGTCACCGGCCTCGAGCTCGACGTCCTGGTCGTCGAGCACCAGCGTGACCCTGCCCTCGAGCACCACCGCGTAGTCGATGGTCTCGGTCCGGTGCATCATCGGATGCCGGCCGCCGCGGCCGAACGTGGCCGCACCCTCGTTGCCCATCGCGCGGAACACCTCGCGCGCACGCTCGGGGTCGAGGTTGCGCACCGCCTCCGGTTCCGGCGCCAGTTCAGAGATGCGAAACACCGTGCCACCCGGCAGCGGATGGATCTGCTTGGGTCCGCCGGTGGGATCGTCCATCCGGGCCTTCAGCACCACGGGCGCCGCGCCGGTCTTCCACAGGTCGGTCGAGACGTGGCCCGGCCGCAGCGGATTGGTGCGTACCGCCGGAGCCGGCTCGTCGGCGATCACGACGGCCTTGCCGTCTGCGTCATGGCCGGTGATCACCCGGCGGATGCGTCCCTGCATGCAGTGTCCCTCCCCTGAACTTCCTTGATGTCGTGCGTACACGGCCACTGCCGCGCACGCTTCATTCCGGCTTGAAGCCGGCCTGTTTCACCATGTCCGCGAACCGTGCAAGCGATGCATGGAAGAAACGGGTGAACGCCTCGGGCGTGCTGCCTTCCGGCTCGACGTTGAGCGCGCGCAGCCGCTCGGCGGTCGCCGGGTCGCGCACCGCGGCATGCACCGCTGCCTGCAGGCGGGCGACCACCGACATCGGCGTCTTCGTCGGTGCGAACACGCCGTACCAGCTCATCGCGTCGAGTTCCATGCCGGCGATCCCGGCCTCGGCGAGGGTCGGCAGGTCGGGCAGGAAGGGCGCGCGCTTCGAGCCGGTATAAGCGAGGGCGCGCAGACGCCCGGAATTCAGGTACGGCAGCGACAGTGGCGGCGTGATGAACATGAACTGGATCTCGTTCGACAGCAGCGCCGTCAGCGCCGGGCCCGACCCCTTGTAGGCCGTGTGTACCGCGTCCACGCCGGTGCGCGTCGCGAACATCGCGCCGGCCAGCTGGATCGGGCTGCCGACCCCTGGCGACCCGTAGGCGAGCCGGCTGCCTGCCTTGCGACCGAGCGCGACCAGTTCCTGTACGCTGCGCGCCGGCAGCGAAGGGTTGACCGCGAGCAGGTAGCCTTCGCCATTGCCGATGTTGGTGACCGGAGCGAAGTCGCGCCGCACGTCGAACGGCTGGCTGCGCTGGGTGCTCGGGTTGACCGCGAACGAGGCCGACGTGACCAGCACGGTATGGCCGTCCGCGGGCGCGCGCGCGACGATCTCGGCGCCGATGGTTCCATTCGCCCCGGGCCGGTTGTCGACGACGAACGGCTGGCCGAGCTGGGCAGCCAGTTGCTGCGCGACGATCCGGGCGACGGAGTCCGGTGCACCGGCGCCGAAGCCCACGACGATGCGCACCGGTCGGACCGGCCACGGTGGAGCGGCGCGGTCCGCGGTGGCCGCTGCGTGGGCGGCGACGGTGAACGGGAGGCAGGGCAGGGCCGAAACACACCCGAGCAGCAGTGCGGCGGCGGCCGATCCAGGCAGGTGTGACATGGTCCTCCTCGGGGCAGGGGCAGCCGGCGCGGGGGCGTGGGATCGGTGCCTCCGCCGGCCGGGCGGCGCAGTATAGACTCGATGTCCTGTCCACTTGCAAGCGGGGCTGGCGTTGGTCCATCCGGAGGCATCGACCGTTCGACGTGCACGCTGCGCCAGGCCGGCCCTGGCCGCGCGCCGGCGAGCGGTGGCGGCGGTGGTCCTCGCGGCAGCGTCGGCACTGGCGATGGTGCCGGCGAAGGCATCGGCCGCCAGCGCCCAGGCGGGTGCCGTGCTGCAGCTCGAGCGGCGCACGGTGGCCACCGTCGCCGACGCGGCGAGCAACTTCACGCTCGGTCGTGACAACGGCCGCACGCTGCAGGTCGACCTTGCACGTGCGGTCCCGGGGCTGTCCGGCCATCGGTTCACGCTGGCCTCGGTCAGCCGCAATGGCAGCCCGAGCATCGCCTCGGCCAACCTGTCGGTGGCAGCGGACGGCCAGCTGCGCTGGCAGGACATCACGCCCGGCTACTTCGGCAACTGGCGTCTTGTCTTTCGCGCCGAGGACGGGGCCGGACGGGTACGCGAAGTCGTGCTGCCGGTAGAGGTGCGGTTGCCGCCGGACACGCCCGGTATCTGCGAGGCGCCTTCGCGGCCCTGGTGCGCGTTCGCACGCGAGCGCTGGTCGCGCGGCGAAGCGGCAGGCAACCTCGAGGACTTCTACAACAACCGCGATGGTGGCCATGCGTCCTTCGCGATCGCGAAGTTCTCCCGCCAGATCCGCCCGTTGCCCGGCGGGCACGCGACCCTGCTGTCGCCCTGGCCGACGCGCAACGTGGTGGGCAACGCTTCGGTGTTCTACCAGGGGCCGTTCGCGGCAAACATGGAGCGGTTCCATTCGTTCACCCAGTCCCAGTTCGATGCCAAGGTGCGCCTGTACGAGTCGAACCACGTGTTCTGGTACCCCGCGCATACCGACATCTTCGGCAACGGTGACCTGTTCCACTACAACGCGGCCTACACGAACACGACCGTCGGGTCGTCCGGTTCGGAGATGGACGAGGTGGAGCGTACCTTCGTCGTCTGGTCGATGCTGCGTCCCGACGTCAAGCAGCGGCTGGTCGAGCGGGGCCTGCTGGCGCCGGTGACTCAGGTGCTGCTGCGCCGCAACCGGGTCGACTCCGACGCCGCCTACCTGAGCGGGCTCGCCCACCTCACCGGCTTCTTCGGCATCCCGGCCGCGCAGGCCGAGCAGCGGCTGCTCGAACTTGCGCAGGCAGCCCATGCGATCACCGTGCGCGACATCCCGCCGATCGCCAGGGTCTCGGTGGCCACCGAGGATTTTCGTCCGGCCGACCGGGAACTGCTCGCCACCAGTGCCTGGGGCGTACACCGGATCTGGCGGCGCGAGGATCATCCGCGCGAGATGATAGTGTCCGCCGCGGACAGCTTCGACCTGAACGGCCGGCCGCTGGAATACCGTTGGGTGGTGCTGCGCGGACTGAAGTACGCGACGGTGCATCCGGTCGAGGGCGACCCGCGCAGTGCACGGATCGTGTTCAACTATCCGAACCGGTTCCCGGTGGAGTTCGTGCCGCCGGGCGGGCAGGCGCACGAGACCAACCGCATCGACATCGGCCTGTTCGTGCACAACGGTGTCGCATGGTCACCGCCCGCGATGGTCACCGTTTTCGCTCTCGACTCGGAGGTAAGGATGTACGACACCAGCCACCGCCTGCTCTGGCGCAAACCGTCGGGCCGCGGCGATCATCCGCGCCTGAAATGACGACCCCGACCCCGCGCATCCTGCGTCGCATGCTCTCGCTCGACGATTTCGAGCCGGCTGCCGCACGTATCCTGCCGCGTCCGATCTTCGGTTACGCGGCGGGCGGATCAGAGGACGGCACGTCGCTGCGCGGCAACCGCGCGGCCTTCGACGACCATGCGTTCGTGCCGCGCGTGATGATCGACGTGTCGGTGCGCTCGCAGCGCCGGGAACTGTTCGGCCATGCGTACGACGTTCCATTCGGCTTCGCCCCTATGGGGGGGACCTCGCTTGCGGGCTATGACGGCGACCGTGTGCTGGCGCAGGTGGCGGCGGCCTGCAACCTGCCGATGATCCTGAGCGGCGCCTCGTTCACGCGGCTGGAGGAGGTGCGCAGCGTCGGGCCGACGGCCTGGTTCCAGGGCTACATCCCGGGCGACGAGGCTGCCATTCGAGCGCTGGTCGAGCGGGTGGGCGCGGCCGGCTACGACACGCTGGTGGTGACCGCCGACGTGCCGGTGGCCGCCAACCGGGAGAATAACGTCCGCAACGGCTATTCGGCGCCGCTGCGGCCGACGGCGGCACTGGCCTGGCAGGGGCTCACCCATCCGCGCTGGCTGTTCGGGACGGCGTTGCGCACGCTGGTGCGGCATGGCATGCCGCACACCGAGAACATGGGCAGCGTGCGCATGCCGCTGCTGTCGCGCACCGGGGTGCGCGAGCGCAGCCGGCGCGACCGCTTCAACTGGGAGCATCTTGCACTGATCCGCCGGATCTGGCCGGGCAGGCTGGTGCTCAAGGGCGTGCTCTCCGGCGAGGACGCACACCTGGCCGCGCAGTGTGGCGTGGATGGCGTGATCGTCTCCAACCACGGTGGCCGCCAGCTTGATGGCGCGATTGCACCGCTGCGGGCACTGCCAGCGGTGGTCGCGCGCGCGGGCGGCATGACCGTCATGATGGACAGTGGCATACGGCGGGGCACCGACGTGCTGAAGGCGATCGCGCTCGGCGCACGCTTCGTGTTCGTCGGGCGTCCGTTCCTGTTCGCCAACGCGGTGGCCGGGACCGCCGGCGTGCAGCATGCGGTCACACTGCTGCGCGAGGAGATCGACCGCGACCTGGCACTGCTCGGAACGCGATCGCTGGACGAGGTCGGCCCGCACCTGCTGCAGCCTGCCGGTCGTCCTGCAGGCTGAGCAGCCCGCGCACCGCGCGACGGCGGCGCGCGGGCCCGTCCTGCTCGGCTCTTGCGCCCTGGGCGGTCCTGCGCGCGGCGGGGCTACTTGCCGGTGGCGCGGATCAGCAGGACCGGTGCGGGCGCGCTGCGCATCACCCCTTCGGCCACGCTGCCGAACACCATGTGGTCGAAGCCGGAGCGGCCGTGGGTGCCCATCACGATCAGGTCGGCCTTCCATTTCGCGGCGTCGTCGACGATCAGCTTCGCCGCACGGCGCATGCCGGCATTGACCATCTTTCCGTCCACCTTCGCGACGCCGGCCTTCTCGGCCATCGCGGTGGCCTGCTCGAGCAGGGACTTCGAACGCTTCTCGAGGTCGGCCTCGAACTTCTCCAGTGCCTTCACGTTCGGCGCCACGGTCAGGCCCGATGCGGTCTGCGCGGCATACATGTCGGCCAGCACCGACACCTCGTGTACGTGCAGCAGGCGCAGTGCCGCGTCCTGCTCGGCCGCCAACGCGATGCCTCGCTTCAGGGCCAGCTGCGAGGTCTTGCTGCCATCGATCGGGATGAGGATGCGCTTGAACATGTCTTCTCCTTGATGTCCGGCAACGGCCGGTGGATGTATCGACCCATCATCGGGTCGCGTTCGCGAGCAGCACCTGTCCGGAAGGCAGGGATGCTGTCGTGCTGCAACCGGCATCATTTGATCGGCGGCGCGAGGCCCCTGCCTTGATTCAGATCAATCTAACGGAGTCGGCTGCGCACGTACGTCAGCAGTTCGTTTGCGCCGGCTCGCCCCGCGGCAGTAGACTTCCGCAAGCGAGAGCCGGCATCCGACCGGCCCCACCGGAGGAGCAAACATGACCGTCGCGACGCGACCCCTGTCCTATCCACTCGGCGCCGAGATCCTCGGGATAGACCTGAACGGGCCGCTGGGCGAGTCCGAGTTCGGCGCCATCTACCGGGCGTTCCTGGACCACGGCGTGCTGCTGATCCGCGGACAGAAGGTCACGCGCGAGCAGCACATCGAATTCAGTCGCCGGTTCGGCGAACTCGACCGGCATGACTCGCTTCCGCGGGATCGCCATCCCGAGTATCCCGAACTGCTGATGGTCACCAACCTGCCGCAGGCCAACGGCGAGCCGTCGAATTCGCGCTACACCGGCCAGCTCTGGCACTCCGACATGTCATTCACGCTCGTGCCTTCGCTCGGATCCCTGCTGCGCGGAGTGGAGGTGCCGCCGGTAGGCGGGGACACCATGTTCGCGAACATGTACGCAGCCTATGACGCGCTGTCCGAGGGCATGAAGAAGCTGATCGCCGACCTGCACGGGGTCCATCGGCCAGAGCGCAAGAACGCAGGCGTGGCACCGGAGTGGGAGAAGGAGAACCGCAGGCTCAACCCGCCCGTCGCACAGCCCGTGGTCCGCGTGCATCCCGAGACGGGGCGCAAGGCGCTGTACATCGGCGAGAAGGTGAAGTCTTTCGAGGGGATGACGGAGGAGGAGAGCCGGCCGCTGATCGAGTACCTGATCCGGCACGCGACCCGTCCGCAGTTCGTGTACCGCCACCAGTGGCAACCCGATGACATCCTGATCTGGGATAACCGCTGCACGATGCACGTCGCGCTGGGCGACTACGACCCCGCGCTCCGCAGGCACATGGAACGTACCACCGTGATGGGCACGCCCAGCGGCCACGTGGTGGTCGAGGCGGTGGCGGCATGAGCTCCCTGGTCCGGGCGGCGGCGCTGGCCGCGGCGGCATGGGCGCTGGGTGCAATGCAGGTGCATGCACAGGGCCAGCAGCAGGCTGGCACCTGGCCGAGCCGTCCGATCCGGATGCTGGTGCCGTTCGCGCCCGGTGGTACCACCGACATCATGGCGCGTGTGGTGGCGGCGCAGATGGCCAGCGCATGGGGGCAGTCGACGATCGTCGACAACCGTCCGGGCGCCAACGGCATCATCGCCAGCGAACTCACCGCGAAGGCGAGCCCGGACGGGTACACGCTGCTCTACGTGGCGATCGGCCACGCGATCAATTCGCTCATCTACCGCAAGCTGCCCTACGACACCGAGCGCGACTTCACGCCGATCAGTCTGGGCGCGACATTCGCCCAGCTCGTACTGGTGCATCCGGGTGTGCCGGCTACCAGCGTCAAGGATCTCCTCGCGCTCGCGCGGGCGAAGCCTGGTGCGATGAGCTACGCGTCCGGGGGCATCGGTTCTTCCCAGCACCTGGCCGGCGCGCTGTTCACCTGGCAAGGCAAGGTCCAGGTGAACCACGTTCCGTACAAGGGCGGCGCCCCGGCCCTCACCGACCTGATGGCGCGCAACGTCGACATGATGATCATCCAGCCCACGTCGCCCGAGCAGGTCACCGGTGGCCGGGTGCGCGCACTGGCGGTGACTTCGCCACGCCGCAACGCGTCCTGGCCCGATCTTCCGTCGGTGGCCGAAGCCGGTCTGCCCGGTTACGAGTCGCAGGCGTGGTACGGGATGGTCGGTCCTCGGGGCCTCTCGCGCGAGGTGCTGGGCAGGCTGGCGGAGCAGGCAGTCGCGGCGCTCACGACGAAGGAGATGCGCCAGCGTATCGTCGCCCAGGGCGGAGAGGTCGTGGCGAGTTCACCCGCCGAGTTCGCGACCTTCATTCGGCGCGAGGTCGAGCGCTACGCAAAGGTCGTGAAGGAATCGGGCATCGTCGCCGAGTAGTACGCTGCGCAGCCAGGGAAGCGCCGGCGGCTCCCTGGCTGCCCGTCGGCGATGGCTCAGGTGCCGCCAGGGCAGCCGCCGAGCTTCTCCGCCGCCCAGTCGGCCATGTAGTCGACGACCAGGGGCGTGTTGTCCGCGCCGCAATGCTCCGCACCGCCGTCGGCCAGGCGGAAGATCTTCAGCTCGCGACCGACGCTGTTGACCGCCTCGTCGTACGTACGCTGGGCATGCCAGAGCGGTACCTGTCGATCGTTCTCGCCATGTACCACGAGCAGCGGGCAGGTGATCCGGCCAGCGACACCTTCCAGGGTCATCTGCCGCACGACCTCCAGCGATTCCTCGATCGTGTCGCGGCCGAACACCCAGTTCACGTGCTCGGCGTAGCCGGGTACGGAGGGTTCGCCGCGCCCGCCGATGCGGTCGGCTACGGTCTTGCCGTAGTCGAAGATCGCACCCCACGCGATGGCGCACTTGAAGCGCTTCTCGAACGCCGCCGCACGCGGCGCGTAGTAGCCGCCCAGGGAGATCGCCATGATCCCGATCCGGGCTGCATCGACGTCCGGGCGCGTCTCCAGGTAGTCCACGCAGGCGGCCGCCGGCCGTTCGGTGTCCGGTCCGCTGGGCAGACCCTGCAGGCGCAACGCCTCGCCAGCCCCGGGGTGGTCGACGATCAGCATCGACATCCCGCGCCGGCGGAACTCGTCCGCGGTGGCCGCGTAGATGATCTCCTTGGTCACGTCCAGGCCGTCGAAATGGACGACGCACGGGTGCGGTCCCGGGCCGGGCGCTCTGGAGAACAGTGCTTTCAGCTGGTGTCCGTCGAACGCGACCTCGACCCGCTCCACCGGCTCGCGACGCAGTTCCAGCCCGCGTCCGTAGGTCTCGATGCCGCGCCGGAACGCTTCCAGCCGTCGGGGATCCCGGTGGCTGGGCATGCGCTCGGCAAGCAGGAAGTAGATGCCCGCGCGCAGGTACTTGCGGCCGGCGGACACGGTGCGACCGAGGGCCTCGTCGGCTTCACCCTGACGCCGCACGCGCTCGGCCACCTTCATCCAGCTCTCGAACCAGGCACGCTGCTGCGTCTGGTCCCCCTGCAGCGCCTTGATGCCCGCGATCTCGCGCAGCGGCCGGCACGCTTCGTCGACCTCGGACACCTGGCCACCCCGGTTCAGCGCCGACATCACGGCCAGGCTCCAGGTGTAGTTGTTCGGGAAGTATTCGAACATGCCCCCTCCGCTCGTTGAATGCGCGGCAGAGGTTACACCGGTCTCCGCCTGCACGCGGCAGCGCGCGCAGGCCGGCAGTTCCCCGGGGCATGTCCGTTGCGTGCGGGCCTCCGAGGCCAAACACCTGGAGGAACGCCATGCCCAAGTCACATCCGGCCGCCGGGAGCGGTCGCGAACGTGCCCGCGTCCATGCGCCGAGCACCCCGCCGAGGACGAACGCGAGCCGCCCGGTACGGCGTGTCCGACTGTCAGCCGAGCCGAAGGTCGAGCGCAGTGCGTGGTTGGAGATCGAAGGGATGCTGGCGGACGCATACCGCCGGATCGAGCAGCAGTTCCTGCGCGCGGCGAAGATCGGTGCGAGAGATGCCGACAGTCTCGCCGAGGCGGGCGCACGCCTGATGCAGGCGCTGCGCAGCCACTTCGACCTGAAGGCCTCCACCGTGTACCCGGTCCTCTACGACACCCTCCCCGACACCGGAATGATCCTCGAGGCAGAGATCGAGATCGAGCTCGCGCGCGAGATGATCGGGCGGCTCGAGGCCCTGCAGCCTTTCGACGAGCGCTACCAGCCCACGATCAACATCCTCGGTGCGCTGATCGGACGGCACTTCGACCAGGAGCGTGCGCGGCTGCTCGCGGCCGCGCGCCGTGCACAGCCTTCATTCGCCCGCCGCATGGCGGAGGTCCGCGCCCGTTTCTCGGACGATGCCGTCCTGATGGCCGATGCGGCAACGGGTGCCGGCGATCCGGAAGCTACCGGTACCGTCGGTCGACCGGAGGGCCGCGTAGAGGGTCGGTCGGTCAGCCGGTCGAAGCCTGCCCAACGGCCGCGCGCGCCCGGCGCGCGGCGTACGTCTTCCGGATCACCTGCAGCTGGGCTTCTGTACTGACCGGCTTCGCGGCCGTCTCGAACATGCGGGCAATGCCCTGCGGCGCTTCATCGCGTCGGTCTGGTCCAGCCTCGGCACGTCCGGGGACTGCGCGGGCTCCTGCACGAGGCACGACCCATCTTCTCGTACCAGCGCGACCCTGTGGCCCAGGTCCCCGCGCATGCCGCGACCGTGGCAACGGACAGCACCACGATCGAGGCCGACGTCGGGCGCTTCAAGGCTCAGCGGCCCACCAGGGGCAGCAGCGAGGCGATCATGTCCGCGGGCGTGATCGGCTTGGCGAGGACGCCGTCGAATCCGGCCAGCATCACTTCGCGTCGGGGCCATTCATCGGTCTGTGCGGAGATGGCGACGGCAGGCAGCCGTGGCAGGCCGCGCTCGGTTTCCAGTCGCCGGATCCGGCGGATCAGTTCCAGGCCGTCCATGCCGGGCATCGACAGGTCCGAGAGCAACAGGCGTTCGCCACCGCCGCCAGCCCAGGTGGCGTACCGCTTCAGCGTCTCGTCGCCCGACCTGGCCGGGGTCACCTGCGCACCATGCCGTCGCAGCACCGCCGCGGTGACCTCCAGCATGTCTTCGCGGTCGTCCGTGAGCATCACGTGGCAGCCCGCCAGCCGGCCATCGCCTCGCTGCTGACGCTCGGGCGGTGCCGCAGTTGCCTGGCTGTCTTCCGATGCCGCCGGATCCTGCTGTGGCGAGGCGGACGTGGGTTGGCTGGTAGCCGCCCCGGCGTCTGCCTCCGGGAAGCGCAACAGCAGGCGGTGCGCGTCCGTATCGACCTCGAGACGGCCGCCCTGCGCTTCGACGACCGCTCGCGCGATCGCGATCGGGAGCGTCGCGACCAGGCGTCCTGCGGCCTGGCCCGGTGCATCCCGGGTGCACTCCACCCGTAGCTCGACGGTGCCTGCGTGCGGTCCGGTGCCCTCGATAGCCTGCAGGCGGACAGTGCCGTGTTCCGGTGACACGGCGATCGCATGCCGTACCAGCACGCGCAACGCATCATCGACATGCACCGGGTCCGCATCGAACCAGTGCACGCGGCTCGCGGGCAGCACCTCCAGGCCGACGCCGCGCTGTCGCTCAGGATCGGCCGACTGCACGGCGATGCGTTCGAGGAGGCCGTCGGTGCAAAGCGGGTGGGTCCGCGGCGTCAGCCGTCCATCGAGTACGCGCATGGTATCGAGCAGGGCGTCGACCAGCCGGCGCTGCGTGTCTACAGCCGAGGCGATGCCGTCGAGTGCGCGGCCCAGCGCATCGGCATCCGCGCGCGGCGAGCGTGCCAGGTAGAGCCAGCCGACCATCGCGTTCAGGGCCGACCGCAGGTCGTGCGAAGCGAGCGAGATCAGTGCATCGCGGTTGTGCACGGCACGGACCAGCGCTTCGTCATGCGCAGTGCCTGCGTCTGGTTGGGGTTGCGCTGGCACGAGTGGCAGGCGACCGGCTTGCGGCTCGGACGCTTGCACGCCGGCCTTCGGCGGCTCGACGCTTCCGTGGACACGGGTCATGCACCGCAGGACGAGTACTGCACACGCGAGCGAGGTGGCGAGCAACGCTGCCGGAACCGGCGCAAGGAGTCCCGCGCCCGCGAGCAGCCCGGCGCACAGTGCGCTGCCCGCGACCGCCACCAGCGCCAGGGCCATCTCGCGCGGCCGCGACAGCACGCTGGGGTCAGCACCGCCGCCGGGCGAGCCTCTGGTGAATGATGGGAACACGTTGCCTGTCCTGTGCCTTCGCACAGCCGCCGCGCTCGCATCGAACCGGCAGGCCGTGTATCTCGATGATGAGGGTGCGTCTACGCAAACCGAATGCCCGCGGCATGCCGGCCGTACCGGGTTTTCCCTGCCATGGATGAGTGATCGCAGCACATGATGCCGTGTAAACTGTTTCGTCGCCAACGATGGGCCCCGTGACATGGCATCCGCAAATTCCAGAGCTGCAGGCGCATCGCCGGCAGCCAAGCGCAACGAGCCCTTTGCGCTGATCGTGGAGGATGAGCGCGACGCAGCGCAGGCACTCGCCGAGCTGGTGCGTGCCGAGGGCTTCCGGACCGCGATCGCGGGATCGCTCGCCGAGGCTCGCCAGCAGCTCGTGCTGCGCACGCCCGACGTCGTGCTGCTCGACCTCATGCTGCCCGACGGCAGCGGCATGGAACTGTTCGGCGAGCGCGATGAACTGGGTACCGTCGAGATCGTGCTGATGACCGGGCATGCGACGCTCGAGACCTCGATCCAGGCGCTGCGACTGGGTGCAGCCGACTACCTGATCAAGCCGGTCAGCCCGCGCCAGCTCAAGGGTGTGCTCAACCGCGTCGACAAACCCGCCGAGGCGCGTGCCGAGATCGCCGGGCTGCAGCATGCGGCCGACAAGGAAGGGCGGTTCGGGCACCTGCGTGGCCGCGCCCCGGTGATGCAGGTCGTGTACACGCAGATCGGACGTGTCGCCGGCACGGCGGTGACGGTGTTCATCGTCGGCGAGAGCGGTGCTGGCAAGGAGGTGGTCGCCCAGACCATCCACGACCTCAGCCGACGGCGCAAGGCGCCGTTCCTTGCGGTGAACTGCGGCGCGATTTCCCCGCAGCTGATCGAGAGCGAGATGTTCGGCCACGAGAAGGGCAGCTTCACGGGGGCTAACCGCCAGCATCGCGGATTCTTCGAGCGTGCGAATGGCGGAACGCTGTTCCTGGACGAGGTGACCGAGATGCCCCCCGAGCTGCAGGTCAAGCTGCTGCGCGTGCTCGAGACTGGCACCTTCATGCGCGTGGGGTCGGACGAGTTGCTCGAGACCGACGTGCGCATCATCGCCGCGACCAACCGCGACCCGGCTCAGGCGGTGGCCACGGGGAAGCTTCGCGAGGACCTGTTCTATCGGCTCAATGTGTTCCAGATCCGCGTGCCGCCGCTGCGTGACCGGCTGGAGGACGTGGAGCTGATTGCCCAGCACTTCCTCGACGCGCTGAATGCACGCGAAGGCGGGTCGCGCCGCTTCTCCCCGTCGGCCATCGAGAAGCTCGCGCAGTACACCTGGCCGGGCAACGTACGCGAGTTGCGCAACGTGGTGCAGCGTGCGTACATCATGGCCGACGGGGAATCGATCACCGCAGGTTGCATCCCGTTCGATGCTCCGGTGCGGCCCTCGCAGTCGATCACGGTCACGGTGGGCACCACCGTCGAGGCGATGGAGCGACAGCTGATCCTCGCTACGCTCCAGTCCGTGAAGGGCCACAAGGAGAAGGCGGCCGAACTGCTCGGCATCAGCCCGAAGACGCTCTACAACCGACTGCGCGAGTACGGCGCGGAGTCGGCCGACGCGGCCGAGCCGGCCGCGGAGTAGCGGTCAACGCAGCGCGGTCAGGCCGCCAGCGCCGCCACGGACGACAGCCGTCTTACCTCTACCGACGGGATGTGCATCGCATCCCGGTATTTCGACACGGTCCTGCGGGCGACGGCAATGCCCTTGTCGCCGAGCAGGCGGGCGATCTTCACGTCTGACAGCGGGTGGTGCGGATCCTCGGCGCCGATCACCTGGCGTATCAGGGCGCGCACGGCACGGCCCGAGCAGGCCATCCCGCCCGCATCCACGTGGCTGCCGAAGAAGTACTTGAGCTCGATCAGGCCGCGCGGGGTCATCATGTATTTGTTCGAGGTCACCCGCGATATTGTGGATTCATGCATGCCGAGCGGGGCCGCGATCTCGCGCAGCACCAGCGGCCGCATCGCGATGTCGCCATGCTCGAAGAACCGGCTCTGGCGATCAATGATTGCCTGCGCCACGCGCAGGATCGTGCGGTAGCGCTGGTTCACGTTGCGCACGAACCAGCGCGCCTCCTGCAGGTAATGGCCCAGCGGCGATGCGGAGCCTCCCCGCTGGTCGCGCACCATCGACGCGAACCTTCGGTCCAGGCGGATCCTCGGCACTACGTCGGGATTGATACGCGCGACCCAGCGGTCGGCGATCCGGCGCACCAGCACGTCGGCGACGACGTAGTCCGTATGCTCGGAACCGAATGCCCGTCCCGGTCGTGGCGAACAGCCCCGGATCAGCTGGTAGGCCGTGGCCAGGGCGGTCGCGTCACAGTCGAGGGTACGCAGCAGCCGCGGCGTGTCCGGCGTTGCGAGGCGCGCGAGGTGGCTGCGGACGATCCGCCGGGCGAGCGCCAGCCCGGGTGTCGCCTCGTCGCGCTCCTCCAGCTGCAGCAGGATGCATTCCTCCAGTGAACGTGCCGCGACCCCGACCGGCTCGAAGCTCTGGACCAGTCGCAGCGCGACCGACAGTTCGTCGACCTGCACGTCCGCCTCCGCGGGGCACAGCCTGCAGAGTTCCTCCATTGGGGTCCGCAGGTAGCCATCCGGTTCGAGCGCGTCGATCACGAGCTGGCACAGCGCGCGGTCCCGGTCGCCGACCCGGCAGGTCGAGAGCTGCCCGAGCAGGTGGTCGCGCAGGCTGGTGGCTGCGTGGGTGTATCGGGTGAAGTCCGTGTCGTCCTCCCCGCTGCCGGTACCGCCCGGCGTATCGAACCGGAGCGATCCGTCTTCCGCTTCGTCGCAGGCCACCGGTTCCGGGGTCGTGATCACGTCCATTGGATCGCCGGGGTGCGTTCCGGTGTCATCGCCCGACGTCGTGCTGGTCGCGGCCTCGGGCGTGATCGCCGCGTCGCCGTCGCCGTCGACCGTCTCGCGGAGCGAATCGTCCCGTTCGAGGAACGGGTTGGCGGCCAGCGTGTCCTCGATTTCCTGCTCGAACTCTGACGCCGACAACTGCAGCAGGCGGATGGACTGCTGCAACTGTGGCGTCATCGCGAGTTGTTGCCCCGTCCGTATCAGCAGTGCCGGCCTCATCGGTACTCCTCCCGCAATGGTTTTGAGGACGTCTTCTGCAATCCCCGTGCCAACACCGTCTCTGTGTGTTCGAAAGCGTGCAACGCGCTGAACGCAAAAGATAAAAGCGAGCGCGCGCGATGCGGCTAGGCGGGTGAACGTGCGCCGCGGACGAGGGCCTGGCTGCAAAAGCTGCGGGCGGTCCGGTAAATCCTTCCCGGAACGCACGCAGCGGGCGTGGCGTTTGCGTGGGTCCGGCCTTCGACGCTCAGCGGATGACGCTGACGCGGTGGCCGGGCGCCGGCTCGATCGCCTGATTGTCGACGGGAAGGTCGCCCGCACCGGCGTCCATGGCCGGCCACCGCGGCGGCACCAGCCCACGGCGGCGTTCGTCGCTACCGCTTCGGCTGATCAGGGCCTGAAGCCAGCGGTCATCCGCGCGCCTGCGCAGGGCCAGCCAGGCGACCATGGCTCCCAGCAGCGCGGCCACCGCCGCGCCGAGCACGGCGGCCGGGATGCGGATCTCGTTGTCGGACATCTGTATCTCCTCTGGTCGGGATGTGTAGGCACGGGGCCGATGATCGGTTGCCGCAGTGCGCGTGCCCGAGGGCCGGGTCGGTCAGAGCAGGTATTCGAACTGGCGCGCGATCCACTGGCGCAGGCGTGGCACCACGCCGCGCCGGGACCAGCGTTCGGCGGCGATCTCGGTGGAGCGCTGCAGGTCGCGCTGGAACAGCTGCTCGAGCTCACGCGCGAAGGCGTCATCGAAGATGATCACGTTTGCCTCCTCGTTGTGCAGGAAGCTGCGGAAGTCGAGGTTGGTCGAGCCGATCGTGCTCCAGACGCCATCGATCACCGCGGTCTTGGCGTGCAACAGTGCGCCGTTGCGCTCGTGGATGCGCACGCCGGCGGCAAGCAGCGTCGCGTAGTGGGAGCGCCCGGCCTCGAGCGGGGCCCAGAAATCGCTCACGCTCGGCAGCAGCAGCAGCACATTCACGCCGCGGCGCGCCGCCGCCACCAGTGTGTCCAGCATGGCCGGATCGGGCACGAAGTATCCGCAGGTGATGAAGATCCGCTGCTCGGCATGCTCGAACGCGGACAGCAGCGCGCGGTAGTGGTCGTTCGTGTCCTGGGCCGGGCCGCCGGTGACGATCCGGACGGGCAGCGCACCGGCGTCGGCGACCTTTGCGAAGAATCGCTGCGTGTCGCCCAGGTCGGGGCAGTCCTGCTGCATCCAGCGATCGACGAAGCTGCGCTGCAGGTCGGCCACCGCCGGGCCGCGGATCATCACGTGCGTGTCCCGCCAGGGAATGGAGGCACCGGCGGCCTGTCGGCGGCCGGATCCGAACGAACCAGCCGAGTAGACGTCGCTGACATTGATGCCGCCGGCGAAACCGGTTGCGCCGTCGACCACGAGTATCTTGCGGTGGTCGCGGTTGTTCACGCGCCAGCCGCGGCGCGCGCGCGCCGGGTTGACCGGGTTGAACTCGCATACGACGATGCCTTCTGCGCGCAGGCGCTCGAACCAGGCCGACGGAGTCGCCATCGATCCGACGCTGTCGTACATCAGGTTGACCACGACCCCACTGCGCCGCTTCGCCACCAGGGCGTCGGCCAGCCGGGCACCGGTCTCGTCGTCGTCGATGATGTAGCTCACCAGGTTCACGTGGTCGCGCGCCGCGTCGATGGCCTTGAACATGTGCTCGTGCGTGCGCGGTCCGTCGACGAGCAGCGTGGCAGCGTTTCCGGCGATGATCGGGGAGCCCAGCGTGCGCGCGGTCTCGGCGACGTGACGTTGAAGCAGCGTCTCGCCGCTGCGGCGGGCAAGCGCGTCCACGGCCCGGGTCGCGCGCTGCGACTGGGCCGCCGGTGCGGGCGGGGCAGCGTCGGGCCGTGCGACCGGCCGGGCCGTCGATGCGCAACCGCTGCCCAGCAAGAGCATGGCGGCGAGCATGACGAGGGGCGGTTGGCGCATCGGTTCCTCCATCGAAGCGGGGCAGGCTCGCAGGCGCCGTGCCCGGGCCGCAGGGGCCGGGCATGCAGCATGCGTCTTGCGCAGCGGCACCCACGAGGGAAACGAGAGTGGATGGCGATGGGCAGCGCGGGCGACTGGCCGGACGGCGGACGCAGGGAATCCATCCTCGTGCTGGAGGACGACAGCGCATCGGCTTCGATGTTGCGCGCGCTGCTCGAGGATGCCGGCTATGCCGTGGTGGCGGTCGAACGTGGGCGCGAGGCGATGCTGATGCTTGCTCAGCGTACCTTCGACCTGGCGCTGTTCGACGTCAATATCCCCGATTTCAGCGGCATCGACGTGCTGCGCGACCTTCGCGAGCACCGGCTGGACCTGCCGGTGATCTTCCTGTCCGGCGAGACCTCGATCGAGTGCGCGATCGATGCGCTGCGTTTCCGCGCATACGATTTCATTGCCAAGCCGTTCGATCCGAGCCGGCTGCTGGACCTGGTCGAACGCGCGATCGCCGAGCACAAGCGTGAAGTGGCGCGGGTGTCCCAACTCACCGAGATGGAGGCGGAACTGTACCGGCTGCAGCACCAGGCCTTCCACGACCCGTTGACCGGCCTGCCGAACCGGGCCTTGCTGAACGACCGCCTGACGCTCGCGATCTCACAGGCGCAGCGCTCGGGTCGACGAGTAGCGGTGCTGTTTCTCGACCTTGACCGGTTCAAGCCGGTCAACGATGTCCACGGACACGACAATGGAGACCGGGTGCTGCAGGAGGTCGCCCGTCGCTTGTCGGCGCCCCTTCGTTCGGCCGACACGCTGGCGCGGCTCGGTGGCGACGAGTTCGTCGCGGTGATCCCGCAGGTCGACAGCCCGGCCGCGATCACCGCGGTGATCGACAAGCTGCAGGCTGTCCTTGAAGTGCCGTTCCTGATCGATGGCTGCGCCATCCATCTGGGCGTGTCTGTCGGCTGCGCGGTCTTCCCGGACGATGGCCAGACGCCGGAGGCACTGCTCGAGAGCGCGGATGCCGCGATGTACCAGCACAAGCACCGCGGCGCTGCCTGAGCGGGCACGCCGTGTGCGCTCCCTCTGGGGCGGCGGGGTTTTCCGCCGCGATCGGTGACGATCGAATCCCAGAGGAGGGCAACACCATGAACACCACCCTGAATGCCACGGCGCTCAAGCTGTTCCTTGCCGCGCTGCTCGTGGTCCTGATGTCCGGTTGCGGGGTGTTCAGCGGCCAGCAGACGACCGGCGAGTATGTCGACGACGCCACCATCACCACCCGCGTGAAGGCGCGCTTCGTGGAGGACCCGACGGTCAACGCACTGCGCCTCAGTGTCGAGACGATGCAGGGGACGGTCCAACTCAGCGGATTCGCGGCCAGCGCCGCGGAACGCGAGCGCGCCGGCCAGATCGCCCGCGAGGTGCCGGGGGTTCGCTCGGTACGAAACGACGTGATCCTGCGACCGGGAAAGAACTGACCCGGGGCTGCGGCGGGCGCTGGCCGGCGGGCGAGGGGGACGGACACCGTCGGGGCAACCCCTCCGCCGGACAGCCGCGGTAGACTCCGCTCCCGCGCCGCAGCACGGCGCGCCACCGGAGTCCTCGGATGATCATCCCCGCCACGCTCGACAAGAGCAACCTCAGGTTCCTGCTGCTGGAAAACATCCACCCGAACGCGGTTGAGGTGCTGGCGGCCAACGGCTACGAGAATGTGATCCAGCATCCGAAGTCGCTCGGCGAAGATGCGCTCATCGAGGCGCTGCAGCAGGTGCATTTCCTGGGCATCCGCTCGCAGACGCAGGTGACCGAGCGCGTGCTGCGCAACGCGCCTCGTCTGGCCGCGATCGGCTGTTTCTGCATCGGCACCAACCAGGTCGATGTCGACACCGCAGCGGAACTGGGCATCCCGGTGTTCAACGCCCCGTTCTCCAACACCCGCAGCGTGGCCGAACTGGTGGTCGCGGAAACGGTCATGCTGATGCGCAGCATTCCGAAGCGCAACGCCGGAGCGCACCGCGGCGAGTGGATCAAGTCGGCCGCGGGCAGCTACGAGGTCCGCGGCAAGACGCTGGGCATCGTCGGCTACGGCAACATCGGCAAGCAGGTCGGCATCCTCGCCGAGCACCTGGGCATGCGGGTGTGCTTCTATGACACCGAGGCCAAGCTTCCCTTGGGCAACGCGCGCCAGGTCGCCACGCTCGAGGCGCTGCTGGCAGACAGCGACGTGGTCACCCTGCACGTACCCGAGACGCCGCAGACGCTGGACATGATCGGGCGGCCGCAGCTCGCAGCGATGCGCAAGGGCAGCCACCTCATCAACGCCTCGCGCGGCACGGTGGTCGACATCGACGCACTGGCCGAGGCGCTCGACAGCGGCCACGTCGGCGGCGCGGCCCTCGACGTGTTCCCGCTGGAGCCCAAGGGCAACGACGATCGCTTCGTGTCGCCGCTGACGCGCTTCGACAACGTGATCCTCACGCCGCACATCGGCGGCTCGACCGCGGAAGCGCAGGCCAACATCGGCATCGAGGTCACCGACAAGCTGGTCCGCTACAGCGACAACGGCTCCACGCTGACCGCGGTGAACTTCCCCGAGGTGACGCTTCCGGAGCATCCGGGCATGTGCAGGCTGCTGCACATCCATCGCAACGTCCCCGGCGTGCTCGCGCGCATCAACGAGCGCTTCGGCGCACATGGCGTGAACATTACCGGCCAGTACCTGCAGACGACGCCGACCATCGGCTATTGCGTGATGGACCTGGAGATCGCCGCTAGCAGCGTCGCGCTCGAGGAACTGCAGGCGATCCCGGGCACGATCCGCGTGCGGCTGCTGCACTGAGCGCGCGCCGCGCCGGCGTGGGCGGCCTGCATCAGCCCAGCATGCGGGCGCCGGGCAGTGCGGTCTCGCGCACCGCCTGGGCCAGTGCATCGATTGCCGGCATGCGCGCGAAGGAGCGCCGGCATGCGACGACCACCCTGCGCGTGGGGACCGGCGCCGCGAAAGGCCGGTAGACGATCAGGTCGTCTCGCCTGGGCCGTGCCGGCAGCGCACTGGCCGGGATGACCGTGATGCCCAGTCCCGACGCCACCATCTGCCGAAGGGTCTCCAGCGAGGTGCCCTCGAACGTCCGGCGGCTGCCGTCGCCCCCGCCCGTGAGGCGGGCAGCCTCCGGGCAGACCTCGAGCACCTGGTCGCGCAGGCAGTGACCGGCCCCAAGCAGGAGCATGGTCTCTTCCCGCAGCAGCGACGCGTCGATGCGCTTCTGCTGCGCCCACTCGTGGCCCGCAGGCATCGCCACGTGGAAGGGTTCTTCGTACAGTTCGCGCTGCACGAAGCCGGATTCGGGGATCGGCAGTGCGACCACCGCGGCGTCGATGTCTCCGCGGCGCAGGCGCTCGAGCAGCTCGTGGGTGTAACCCTCCTCGAGCACCAGTGGCATCCGCGGCGCCCGGTGGACCAGCGCCCGGACCAGAAGGGGCAGCAGGTAGGGGGCGATCGTGTGGATCGCCGCCACGCGCAGTGGCCCGGCGAGCGGATCCTTCCCCGATCGGGCCAGTTCGGGGATCAGCGCAGCCTGCTCCAGCACCCGCTGCGCCTGGGCGATGATCTGCTCGCCGATCGGGGTCATGTTCACCTCGCCGGTCGCGCGTTCGAACAAAGGCAGCCCGAGTTCGTCCTCCAGGCGCTTGACTGCCACGCTGAGCGTGGGCTGGGACACGAAGCAGGCCGCGGCAGCGCGAGCGAAGTGGCGTTCGCGGGCGAGCGCCACGATGTAGCGCAGTTCGGTCAGGGTCATCGGCAGGCGCCGTCAGCGGGCAAAGACGCAAGCTTAATCAAAACACGCAGAAAAAACCCGTACGCGGACGCGGGCAAAAGGCAGCGTGAGAGGACACCCTGCTGGGGAAGCGAAGGGCGGCGACTGGCGCCCCGTGCACCGGGGACCGTATCAGTCATGCCCGGAGGCGGTTGCGCGCCCGCCGACGACGGCTTATGGTGCGGCTTCGCCGGCTCGCGCGGCAGGCGTGCTTGATGCGAGGTCGCGTCAGGCCAGACCGGACGGGAAATCGTGGAACCTTCGAACCCACACTCAGGTGCAAGTGCGCCGGCCGCGGGACGCAGCGTAGTGCTCATCGACGACAGCGTCGACTCGGTGGAAGCGTTGTCGATGCTGCTGGAACTCGAGGGTCATGCGGTGCACGTGGCCTACGATGGCGTGGCAGGCCTGGCACTCATCGAATCGGTACAGCCGGACGTCGTGCTGTGCGACATCGCCCTGCCGGGCCTGGACGGGTACCAGGTTGCCCAGGCCGCCCGGCAGATGCCCCGGGTGCCGCTGCTCGTGGCGATCACCGGCTACGGACAGCCCGAGGATGCCAGTCGTGCATCCGAGGCGGGCTTCGACCACTACCTGGTCAAGCCGGTGGATCCGGTAGCGGTCCTGGGCCTGCTGGCTCGGGCGTGACCCCGGATACCGACCGGCTCCGGGTCGCGCTCGAACACCGCGCGAACGGCGCGGTCGGTGACCTCGCACGCCGGTTGCGTTCGCAACGCTGAGCCTGCGGGCACGCGGGTTGCGCCGCCTGGTATGGCAGGTTACGGAACGGGCAGGTCCAGCACCGGCGGTGCCGCACCCGACACGAACCATGGCAGGAGGGCGGGCAATGAAACGACTCGATCAAGGCAGGGTCTACCGAACGACGACCGGACGCAGGCCCGGCACCAGCGCGGCGAGCGCCGCAGCCTGCGCGGTGGTGCTGGTGCTGGCCCTGGCGGGCTGCAATCGCAACGATCCCCCGCAGCCGCGCAGCGACACGTTGCCCGGCAGCAGCGCGCCTTCCACGTCTCCGGGCGTGGCGGCGGGCAGCAGCCCTGGCACCGCCGGTGCGCCCGGCACCCCCGGCAGCAGCGCGATGGGCGACCCACGGCCCCTGTCGGCCGGAGACGCCGCGCTCACGGGCCGGGTCAAGGCGGCGCTGCTCGCCGATCCGCTGATCAAGGGACTGTCGATCGAGGTCGACACCAGCGATGGCGTCGTGTCGCTGAAGGGCAAGGTGTCGGGTGCCGCAGAGCGGGCCAGGGCGGTGGAGATCGCGCGCAACGTCGAGGGCGTGCGCAGCGTCAACGACGTGTTGTCGGTGAACTGATCCGCTCCCCGGACGCGGCGCGCGCGGCCGCGTCACGGCGGGGTGGCGACGCGCCCGCCGCCCGGCGGCCGAATTGATTACACTCCAGCAGTCGTCAGGGTGTAGCTCAGCCTGGTAGAGCGCGTGCCTTGGGCGCACGAGGTCGCAGGTTCGAATCCTGTCTCCCTGACCAACGGTGCTGCCGGAGCCGCCGGGGCGCCTGTCCCGGAGAGCCCCGATGAGCCAGCCGACGTCCCCGTTGCCGACGATCCCCAACCCCGCGAAGGAGAAACTGCTCGCGGGTGGTGTGGTGCTGGGAATGAACGTGCGGCTGGTGCGCTCGGGCGACATCGCTCACCTGGCTCTGGCGACCGGGCACGACTTCCTGTTCATCGACATCCAGCACTCGCTGTATACCGTCGAGACGATCGGCCACATTGCCCAGGTCGCGCTGGGAATCGGGGTCACCCCGATGGTGCGGGTGCGCAGCGTCGACGATCCCGAGACATCGGTGCTGCTCGACAACGGCGTGACCGGTATCGTGTTCCCCGACGTCAACAACGCGGCAGAGGCGGCGCGCGCGGTGGCCCGGTGCCGCTTTCCGCCGGTGGGGAAGCGCTCGGTCGGCGGCGGCTACCCGATGTTCAGCTATCGGCCGGTCGCGACGGGGGATGCGGTTCCGGTGCTCGATCGTGCGGTCCTTACCGTGTGCATGATCGAGACACGCGAGGGGCTCGAGAATGTCGAGGCGATCGCGGCGGTGCCCGGCGTGGACGTGGTGCACGTCGGTTCGAATGACCTGCTGACGGCGCTGGGCCTGCCCGGACAGTTCGGCTGCCCGGAACACATCAGCGCGCTGGATCGCGTGGTCGCGGCGTGCAGCCTGCATGGGAAAGTCGCCGGCGTGGGCGGTGACCGGAACCTGGCGCGGCAGGTCGCCTTCATCCGCAAGGGCATGCGGTTTGTCACGACCAACAGCGAGATCGCGTTCATCCTGGCCGAAGGCAGTCGGGTCACCCGCGAACTGCGCGGCGCGCTGTCCGCGGAAGCGCCGCCAGGCTGACGCACGCACGCGTCCGACCTTGCCGCGGGCTGCCGGTGGACAAGGGCGCGGCGACCTCGTCGTCGCCGTCTCGCTGGGTTATCTTCACCGACATGGACATTGCAAACCTTCGCAGGGATTACACGCGCGCGAGCCTGGACGTTGCCGACGTCGACGCCGATCCGCTGCGCCAGTTCGACCGCTGGCTGCACGAGGCGGTGGAGGCGCAGGTGCCGGAACCCACCGCCATGACGCTGGCCACGGTCGACGCGGCCGGGCAGCCGTCGGCGCGCATCGTGCTGCTCAAGGGCGCCGGGCCTGATGGCTTCACGCTATTCACGAACTACCTCAGCCGCAAGGGCCACGAACTGGCGGAGAACCCTCGCGCGGCGCTGCTGTTCCACTGGGTCGAACTCGAGCGCCAGGTACGGATCGAGGGCTTCATCGAGCGGCTGTCCGACGCCGAGTCGGACGCCTACTTCCGGCAGCGTCCACTGGGTAGCCGGATCGGCGCCTGGGCTTCGCCGCAGAGTGAGGTGATCGCGAGCCGCGACGCCCTGGAGCAGCGTTTCGAGGAGGCGACCAGGACGCATGGCGACGAGCCAGAGCGCCCCGGCCACTGGGGCGGTTACCGTCTCGTACCGCAGGCGTTCGAGTTCTGGCAGGGCCGGTCGAGCCGGCTGCACGACCGCCTTCGCTACCTGCGCGCCGGCGGACCGGGCTGGCGACTGGATCGGCTGGCACCCTGACGCCCCGGCCCGAGCGCCGGGCCGGGACGGACGGCGGTCGTCAGTCGACGCCGCCGCAGCCGCGGCTGCGCAGGGTTTCGTCCACCCATTTGCGATCGAGCGGCCTGCCCGCGCGGATCGCCTTCAGCATCTTGTCTTCCTTGTCGCACCAGGCGCGGGCGGCGGCGAGCAGAGCCGGGGCCTCGTCGGGGCGGACCGCCACCAGGCCGTCCTCGTCGCCGACGATGATGTCGTTCGGGTAGACGATCATGCCGCCGATCGACACCGGCACGTGGATCTCGCCGGGCCCATTCTTGTACGGGCCACGATGCGTGGCGGCACGGGCGTAGACCGGGAAGCTGCCCTTGGCCAGAGCGCCCGCGTCCCGGATCGCGCCGTCGATCACCATCCCGACCGCGCCCCGGGCGGCAGCCATCGAGGACATGATCTCTCCGATGATCGCCTGCGCGGTGGCCCCGCCGGCATCGACCACGATGACGTCGCCCGGCTGCGCGATGTCGATCGCCTTGTGCACCATCAGGTTGTCACCCGCGGGCACGCGCACCGTGAGCGCGACACCCAGCAATTGGCCTTTCCGGTGCCAGGGCCGCAGCGCGGCGTCGCTGCCGGCGAGGCGGGACATGTTGTCCGAAAGGTGCGCGCAGACGACTCCCCGGAAGCGCGACACGAGCGCGCGCGGCGGGCGGGGCGGGCGGGGATGGATGCAGAAGCCGATCATGGCTGGACCTCGAGGCAGTGGAACGGGGGGGCAGACGGCGCCAGGGTGACGGCATGGCTCCTGTGCAATGCACGCGGGCGCCTTGCCGGCAGCCGGTTATCGTAGCATCGGGACATGATGTGCCGCCCCGACTCCTTCGCGCGGCCGCCCGTGCCACGCTCCCGCCCACGCCCGCGGGAAGTCGGTCACACGATGGTTCGCACGGTCCTGCTGGCCTGCCTGCTGGCCTGCCTGCTGGTCGCCGCACCCCTGGCGCCTGCGGTGGCGTCCGAGGATGCGTTGGCCGCCGGGCCGGCGGAGTCCGCGCTTGCCGGAGCGTTCTCGGTGGACTTGCGGGTAGACGGGCCACGCGAGGCAGTGCTGGTCTGGACGCTGATGAACGAAGGCACGGCGGTTGCGACGGTGGAACTGCCGGCGCTTTTGTCGGTGTCGGTCTCCGGCGGTACGGGCGAGCAGCGCCTGCAGGCGCGGCGTATCGACGCTGTTTCCTCCGGGGGCGCCACCGGTCGCACGGTGATCGAGCCGGGACGCTTCGTGCGGGCCCGCTACGCGGTCGACCTGCCGCTGATCGAAGGACCGCTGGTATTCAGGAGCGTCGGCGCCGGGATGGTGCTGGCCGCGGTCGCGGATATTCCCGCCGTTCCCGGTGCCCTGTCCCGTGCGGAGCCGGTTCCCCAGCCAGCAGTCGTGGCAGCCGGGCTGGCCGCGCCTGCGGCACCCGGAGCGCCACCGGGCACGGCCGGTCGGGGAGCCGCGCCGGCCATGCCCCGGATGACCGATCGCCTGGGCAGCGCCATCTCGGCGCATGAGCCGACCTACATCGCGTTCGGCGCGCGAGACCGGCACAGTGTCCGGTTCCAGATCTCGTTCCGCTTCCGCTTCTTCAACGAAGACGGCGACTTCGCGCGCCAGCTCGTGCCCCTTCAGCACCTGTATTTCGGGTACACGCAGACCGCGCTGTGGGACCTCGATACGGACTCCGCGCCGTTTCGCGATTCGAGCTACCGGCCGAGCGTGTTCTACCGCAACGAGGCGCTCTGGAGGTCGGCGGCCGGCGACGTCCAGCTCGGGCTGGCGGCGGGGCTGGAGCATGAGTCCAACGGCCGCGACGGCCTGTCCTCGCGCAGCATCAACACGGCGTTCGTGCGCCCACTGCTTCGCTTCGGCGAGCCCGGTGGCTGGCAGCTCACGCTCGGGCCGCGCTTGAACGCCTACCTCGATCGGGACGGCAACCCGGACATCGCCCGCTACCGCGGCCATGTCGACCTGTTCGCGAGCATCGGACGCGCGGACCGCTGGCAGTTCGCCACCACCCTGCGCCGGGGTACCGGTAACGATGCCGGTTCGGCGCAGATCGAGGCCAGCTATCCGCTGCGCGCGGTTTCGCTGGGTAACCTGGACGGATACGTGTTCTTCCAGTACTTCAACGGCTACGGCGAAAGTCTCCTCGACTACAACCGGCGGCTCCCGGCGCAGTTTCGTGCCGGCTTCGCGATCACGCGCTGGCCCTGAACGGCGCGGCGGCCGAGTCCCGCCCGGTTATAATCGGCAAACTTTCCGTGAGCGCCATGCGAATCCTGCTGAGCAATGATGATGGCTATTTCGCCCCCGGCCTCGCGGCGCTTGCCGACGCGATGCGCGCGGTGGGCGACGTCACCGTGGTGGCGCCCGAGCGCGACCGCAGCGGGGCGAGCAATTCGCTCACCCTCGACCGGCCGCTTCGCGTGCGCCGGTCGCACACCGGGTTCCTCTACGTCGACGGAACCCCCACCGACTGCGTGCATCTCGCGGTGACGGGGCTGCTCGACCACCTCCCTGACATCGTCGTGTCGGGGGTGAACGACGGCGCCAACATGGGCGATGACACCATCTATTCCGGCACCGTCGCGGCGGCGACCGAAGGCTTCCTGCTCGGGCTGCCGTCGATCGCGGTCTCGATGGTCAGCCGCTCCAACGGGCACTTCGCGACCGCGGCGCGGGTTGCGGCGGAACTGGTCGAGCGGGTGATGCGCCAGCCGCCCGCGGCGCCCATGCTGCTCAACGTGAATGTGCCCGACCTGCCATGGGATGCGCTGTCGGGCATGCACGTGACGCGCCTCGGCAAGCGGCACAAGGCCCAGCCTGCGATCCCGACGCAGAACCCCCGCGGCGAGACCGTGTACTGGGTCGGCGCGGCCGGCGGCGCACAGGATGCTGGTGAAGGTACCGACTTCCACACGGTCGAGCGTGGCGCGGTGTCGGTGACGCCGCTGCAGATGGACTTGACCTATTTCGACCAGTTGCCGATGCTCGGCGACTGGCTGCGCGGCTGAGCGTGGCGGCGGCGGGGAGCGGAGGCAATGCGGGAGCGGGCGTGGCAGCAGCTATGACGAACCGGGACGATGCGGCGGCAACGCGTCTTTGCGTCGCGCGGAGCGACGGCGCATGGCGGTGATCCGCAAGCCGCGCGCCAGCGGCGTGGGCATGACCTCCGATCGCACCCGACTGCGCATGGTCGAGCGCCTGCGTGCGGCCGGCATCCAGGACGAGGTCGTGCTCGGCGCGATGGGCGCGGTGCCCCGGCACCTGTTCATCGAAGAGGCGCTGGCCAGCCGCGCCTATGACGACCTCGCGCTGCCGATCGGCTTCAGCCAGACCATCTCGCAGCCAATGACCGTGGCGCGCGTCGCCGAACTGCTGCGCAACGGTGCACCGATGGGCCGGGTGCTCGAGATCGGCGCCGGCAGCGGCTACCAGGCCGCCGTGCTGTCGCACCTGGCGAAGGAAGTGTTCGCGCTCGAGCGGATCGCTGAGCTTGCCGCGAAGGCGCGACACCTGCTGGTGCGCGAACTCAGGATGGGCAACGTCCGGCTGCGCCACGCGGACGGACTGGGCGGGCTCCCCGAGGCGGCTCCGTTCGATGCTATCGTGATCTCCGCGGCGATCCCGCACATCCCGGACGAACTGCTGGCGCAGCTCGCGCCCAGCGGAAGGCTGGTGTTGCCCAAGGGCAGTGCCGGTGCGGCCCAGCGGCTGTGCCTTATCGAGCGCGTCGGCAACCGTTTCCGCGAGACCGAGTTCGATCCGGTCCGCTTCGTCCCGGCGCTGCTGGGCAAGGCATGAGCAAGCGGCCGTATACGCTTCGACCGATGGCTGCGGTCGCCGCGATGGTGGCCGCGCTGGCGGGATGCGCGGCCACGCCACCGGCTCCGGTGGTGCAGCGGGCGCCACCGCCCCCCGAGCCGACTGCCCAGCGCAAGCCCGAGCCGGCCGCGCCGGCGCGCGTCGACGCGGCACCGGGCAGGTCTCCGACGGTCGAGCGGGACACGCGTCCCGAGCTGCACGTCGTGCGCAAGGGCGACACGCTCATCAGCATCGCGCTGGA